>NZ_JASPBG010000004.1:0-144485 GCF_030228125.1 Corynebacterium sp. UMB10119B | reverse complement strand
CTCCGCATGATTAACGGCGACGATACCCACTACCTGTTGCATTTCTTACTTAGCGGTTTCGCATTTGCTCAAATCAACAGGCATATTAACGGGATCAACCTTCCCAGGATCAACAACCGCGACCTCTTGGAGATCAAGGTCCCTCTGCCTCCTCTGGAGGAGCAGCAGCGCATCGCGACAATTCTGGGAACGGTGGAAGAGGCTCGGACGAAACAAGACGCTCTCGTCTCTGAGCTGAGCTCACTCGAAATAGCAGTTTGCGATGCGATCTTTAGCGCTGCCACTGAACAAATACGGCTCAAGGAAATCGCAGATCTTCAAGGTGGACTGACCCTCAGCAAACGCCGGAAGGATAATCCATTTGAAGTGAACTACCTTCGCGTTGGCAATGTCCAACGAAGGTCTCTTGAGCTTTCAACCGTTAAGACAATTCGCTGCAAAGAAAACGAAATACAACGGTGTGAACTGCGAAAAGGCGACGTGTTGCTCGTTGAAGCCAACGCGAACCCATACGAAGTAGGCCGCGCAGCCCAAGTCCCAGAGTTTGATACCCCAACGGTGTACCAAAACCATCTTTTTAGAGCACGCCCTAAAAATGATGTACACCCTGATTATCTAGAACAAGCAATAAACAGCATGCCTGTGCGCCGACAATTAGTCGCGCTTGCACGAACAACGTCAGGGCTGAATGGGTTTTCGATTTCACAGGCTCGGAGCTTGAAAATCCCTTTACTTAGCCAGCAGATGCAAGCCGAGCTAGCGGATCGCGTTTCGGGTTTCCGACAGGCGCGCTTCCTTCAAGAGGAGAAAGCACACAGGTTAAATGAGCTCTACGTTTCCCTGTCCTCTCGCGCGTTCGCGGGAGAACTTTAGAGCTGAGAGATAGCGAACTCACTACGGAATTCCGCGGAGCGGACAGGTCGCCACTGGTGAATACAATTCCGCGAGGCGGACAACAGTCGGTATTCAAGTGTCCGCCGGGCGGACAGATTACCACCGGTGAATAGGGCGTCGGGTGTTGATTGATGCAAAGTTCCGCGCCGCGGACAACAGGGTCGGCGCTCGAGGTGTCCGCGGGGCGGACAACCAACATCTGCGCTGGCTTTCCGCGGGGCGGACAGATCGCCGACGTTATATACGGCGCTGGGTTCCGCGGCGCAGGCAGGCATTCACCACTCATCCGGAAGCCGGGTCGTGGCGTTAAAGGTTAAACGTGGTGTATCGAAGGGGCGTCGATAAGAAAGTCACCGCTGCTTCCACTGTCCGCGGCACCCCAACTACCAGCAACTATCCCGGCATCAACCCACTAATGTGTCCGCCCGTGGATAGATAATCACCCGCTTACCCGAAAGTGAAACTGCACGAAACGGGATAAAGTCACAAACCGAGGATGCTTTTCGACAGCGAACTATATGTACGCTGCAGTAAAGCACTTTCAAAAAGCCAAACACGCAAACCGAAAAGGCAAAGCATCATGAGCAGCAACAGACCCTTATTCCGCGCAAAATGGTGTGGCATTCCCTTTATCGAGATCGCTCTGTTGCTCACCACGTTCGCAATGAACCATTTCTCCGAATCAGACGTGGAAACTATTCATGTGATAGTTCTATTGTCCTTTATCGGCCTGCTGCCCCTCAGTTTCGTTCCGATCAGAATTTTCTACGTCGACATTTTATTTCTCTTGCTAGGTGTTGCTGGATACCTCATCATCCAGTATTCCGGCGAAACTGCGGGCGTTGGGCTGGGTTGGATTTGTATGCTCCTCCTAGGACTAGGAGTAAGTGGAGTGTGTTGTCTCATTCGGAGGGTGTTAGCTCTCATGCTCGTGTGCCGCTAAGCGAAAACGCATAGAAACTCCTGGCGACACTCGCAGCACTCGCAACGCTAGACCGGACCGGCGCGCGCCTTCTGCACGGCCCGGCCGACGCGCACGCTGACCTGCACGTCCGACTCGTCAACTTCGCACGTTTCGACGCTTCCACCGTTGGCCTGGGCGGTGTCGTTGGCGGCGGAGCAGGCGTCGACACCTTGGTAGAGGGCGGTAGCCGCGGCAACGGCCGAGAGGTCGGCGGCGACGCGCGCCCGGTGGGCGTTCGCCACCCCGGCAACCACCGCCGCAACCGCAAGGGCCAGCACGGTCACCGCGGCGATGATGCCCGCCGTGGTGACGGATGCGGAGCCTTCCTCGTTTCGGAGTTGACCAAGCATGTCTAGCCTCCGAACTCGGTTGGGAAGACGGCGGTGGCCTCCATGCCGCGCACGCGGGCAGTCACGGTGACCATGCCGCCGCGTTCCTGGGTGGTGACGCGCCCGGCGGGCGGGTCGTAGTCCAGGCCGATGGCGTGCGCGCGGGCTGCGGCCCCGGCGATGTCGACCGCCGAGATGTAGGCGCCCATCGCGGCCAGCGCCGCGACGATCGCACCGGCGACGACCACCAAAGCACTCAGGGAGAGCGCTGCCTCGATGGTGTTCATCGGCTAGCCCGGCTTGTTGGTCAGGGCGTCGGTGATCACGCCTTCGATGGCGTCCGAGACGCCGTTGCTGGTGACCACCATGTAGAGTACCCCGGCAAGGGCGGCGGCCGCCAAAGTCCCGAAGGCGTATTCGATGGTCGAAAGCCCGTCGTCGTTGGATAGTTTCGCCTGCATGCGCGTGATAATTTGGGCAGCAGCAGCGTGGATAACGTTCGTAGACATTGGAATCTCCTTATTGGTTGTTGGTGTTTTAAAACAGGGTTTGGCCGAGGCTGACCACCACGGGCGCCAGGCCGAGGATGAAGAACGCCGGCAGGAAGAAGACGGTCAGTGGGAGTGCGATGAGCACCCCGGCGCGCTCGGCGCGGGCGGTGGCGTGGTCGGCGGCGTCCGCGGTCAGGCTGACCGCGATGCGCTCACATCCCGCGGCGAGGGTTGCGCCGGTGGCGTTAGATAAGGCCACCAGGTGCGCGAGCTCCTCCCCACCCGGCACCGCGCGTAGCTCCGCCCAGGCGCGTGCCGGGTCGGCCCCGAGCGCGCTGAGCGCTGCCACGGTGTGCCAGGGGCTTGGGTCCTCGCCGTGGGTGTCGGCCACTGCGCCGGCGGCGGCTGCAACCGGCAGGCCGGCGCGGCAGCACGCCGCGAAGAGCCGGATGTCGGTTGCGCTCCTGCCGGGGCTTGGCGACGGCCCGTCCCGCGGAGTCTTCGGCGCACGGGGCACGTCGCGCCCCACCCGGCCGCGCGGACTGCTCCCGGAGACGACCATCGCGCCGGCGACGCACAAAGCGGTAACAAACGTACTCATTGGGTTGCCCTTTCGATGATGTGTTGTGACGTACAGAAACCGGCCCCCACCAGCGCGGTACCGACAATGAGCAGCACCCCGCCCAGGTTGGTGCCGGCCAAAAAGTGCAGCGGGCGCGCCCCCATCGCAGCCCCCATCCCGATCCCTGCCAGCGGAAGTAGGGAGAGCACCACCGCACTCGTCTTTGGCCCGGCCAACGCCGCAGCGGTGGCGGCGCGGTGGCGCAGCGCAGCGTCGATCTCCTCGCGTGCGGCGGTGACCAGGGAGGCGATCGGCACGCCGCGTTGCACCCCGACCCGCCACAGCGCCTCCACCCGGGACAGCTCCGGGGTGCGAAGCCCCGCAGCGTCGCCGGTGCGCAGCACGTGGCAGAACAGGGAGGCGTCGGCAAGCAGGTCGGTGGGGGTGGTGTCGGGGAGTTGGTCGGTGGCGCGAAGGGTGGCGTCGAGAAGCGAGGAACCTGCCTGCAGGCTGGCGCTGATGTGGCCGAGAAACTGCGAGGCCGCCTCCTGGCGCCGCACCAACGCCTGCCCGGCGCGGCGCCGCGAGTAGGCGTAGAGCACCGTCGCCCCGACGAGCGCCGCCGCGATGACCACCGCCGCGCGATCCGTCACGATGACCAGCAGCGCCACCGCGAGCGCCACCGGCGGCACCCACCCCCAGGACACCGCGCGCGGGCGAATCCGGCGCGCAGGCACCCCTCCTGTCCAGGCCACACAGGCCGCGAATGCGAACAGGTACGTCATGGCCGCTGCCAGATCACTCGTGTGGTCACCGGGTTGCCCTCCAGGGCGCCGATCTGGTGCAGGACGCGGCGGCCGTCGGGGCGGCGCTGCATCACAATCACTGTGTCCAGCGCCGGCGCAAGCTACGCGTGCAGGGCGTCGCGCCCCATCCCGCCAAGCGCGGCGAGCGCCTCAAACCGGGCCGGGACCTCCTCGATCGCGTTGGCGTGCAAGGTGCCAGCGCCGCCCTCGTGGCCGGTATTGAGCGCCGCGAGGAGGTCCGTCACCTCCGCCCCGCGGATCTCCCCCACCACGATCCGGTCCGGGCGCATCCGCAACGACTGGCGCACCAGGTCCGCGATCGTCACCTGGCCGGCGCCCTCCGTGTTCACCGCCCGCGTATTCAGGTTCAGCACGTGCGGGTGGTTCGGGGTCAGCTCCAGGGTGTCCTCGATCGCCAGGATCCGCTCGTGCGGCGCCACCTCTGCGAGCATCGCGGAGAGCAACGTCGTCTTGCCCGACCCGGTCCCGCCCACGATGACGAAGGCGCGCCGGGCCCGCACGATTTCGCGGAGCATCTCGGCGCGTTCCTCGTCCATCGTGCCGCTGGCCACCAGCTCGTCGAGGGTGGCGGTGGTGGTGCGCAGCACGCGCAGCGACAGGCACGTGCCCGCCACGGCCGTGGGCGCCAGCACCGCGTGGAAGCGGATAATCGAGCCGTCCGGCCTGCGGAAATGGCCGTCGCAGTAGGGTTGGGCGTCGTCAAGGCGGCGCCCGCAGCGCAGCGCCAAGCGCGTGGCCAGGCGGCGCACGGACTCCTCGGAGTCGAAGCGGATCTCGCTGCGCTCGAGGCCGTGCCCGCGGTCCACGAAGACGCGGTCGGGGGCGTTGACGCAGATGTCGGTCACCTCCCCGCCGGCGAGCAGCGGCTCCAGGGGCCCGGCGCCGGAGGTGTCGTCGCGAAGTTGGCGCATCGCGGCCAGCACGTCCACGTCACTGATGACGACGGCCTCTTCGCGGATTAGCGCCGCGAGCCGAGTGGCGTCGACCTCCCCGGGCTCGTCGGCCATGCGGCGTTGCACGCGTAGCAGCAAGTCGCGGTCGATGAAGCTCATGAGGCCACCTCCTCGAGCACAGCCTTCGCCGCCTTCGCAAGCCCCGCGGGCAGACGCTGGGGCAGGCCGCGCTGCTCGACGCGCTTCGTCAGCCCGCGGACCTGGCCGATGGTGGCCACCACCCGCGAGCCAGCAATCGCGGCGATCTCATCCACCCCGATGCCGGCCCACCCGATGTCCCTGACCACCAGGACGTGCCGCAGCCCTGCTCGTTCGCACTCGGCGACCAGCTGCGCCGCCGCCGATACCGCCCTGACCTGCGGGGCGACCAGGATCGCCACTACGTCGCAGCGCGCGGGCAGCTGCGCGCACGGGGCGTCCACCACGGTCACCCCGCCGGTGCCGAGCACCTCCACCAGCGCCTCCAGCTCATCCACACCATCCCCGAGACCAGCGCCGGAGACCTCCCTGCTACACGTCATCACCGCCACGCCGTCCGGGGTGGCGGGCAGCGCGCGGCGCACGTCCTCGCGGGCGACCGCGCCCTCCCCGATCGCGATCTCGCCCCACCGCGCGCCGATCTCCTCCTCAATACCGAGCAGCAAGTCCAGCCCGCCGGAGTGCGCGTGCCCATCAACCAGGGTCGAGGGCGCCGCGGCCCTGGCGCACACCGCCGCAAACGTCGAGGCGCCCACGCCGCCGGACGCGCCCACCACGCCGATGACCCTGCCGCGTTCCTTCGGTGTCCGCAGCGCCCCAATCGCGCGCAGCAGCTGCCCGGACTGGTCCGGGACGTCGTAGGCGCCGCGCTGCTGGCCGAGCTCGAAACAATTCGGGCGGCGCAGCACTGCGGGTGGCAGGTGGGTGGCGAAGTGGGCGTCGATAAGTATGGCGAAGGCCTGCTCACAGCGGCGGGCGACCTCCGCCGGCTCGGCGCTACTGAGGTCGGTGACGGGCATACCTGTTGCCGCCGCGAGGTGCATGGCCTCGGGGTGCAGTGCCGCGTCGTTGACGGCGATGGTGATGTTGTGCGTGCTCATGGCTTCGAGCATCACCCACGCCACAACCGCCCTACAACGATTTGGAACGCGCCTGTGGATAACTCCGCTGTTCCCTGAACGCTCGACCCTGATTTGTGGATAACATTCTGCACAGCCCAACGCGTTCGTGTATGTGGCGTTAGAATGTGCCTCATGGCTTCGAACTCGGCACCGGTAGCGGCGTTTTTTGATCTGGATAAGACGATCATCGCCACGTCGTCCGTGTTCGCCTTCGGCAAAGAGTTCCTGAACAACGGCATGATCACGCGCCAGGAAGCGCTGGACCTCTACCTGACCAAAGCCGCCTACATGCTCATCGGGCAGAGCAGCGAAAAGATGGACACCACCCGCGACAACCTGGCCAACATGATCACCGGCTGGAGCGTCGAGGATGTCACCGCTGTGACCACCGAGACCATGCACAACGTGATCACCCCGGCGATCTACTCGGAGGCCCGCGAGCTCATCGAGGCGCACCGCGAGCTCGGCCACGACGTCATTATTATCTCGGCGTCGGCAAATATTTTGGTCGCACCGATTGCAAAGGAGCTGGGCATCGACATGATTGTCGCCAGCGAGGTCGAGGTTGTCGACGGCACCCTCACCGGCCGCATCACCCGCTACCTCAAAGGCGACGCCAAAGCCGAAGCCATCCGCGAATTCGTCGCCGAACACGGCTACGACCTGGATCGCAGCTACGCCTACTCCGACTCCGCCACCGACATCCCCATGCTGGAGCTGGTTGGCAACCCCGTCGCAGTCAACCCGGACCGGGCGCTGCGCAAGCACGCGCAGGCGGAGGGCTGGGACGTGCAAACGTTCAAAAACCCGGAGCCGCTGATCCAGATGCCGAACGCGAAAGAAGTCGGTATCGGGGCGTCCGTCATCGCGGGCGTGACCGCGTTAGCCGTGGCAGGGACGCTGCTGGCGAAGGCCATTAAGAAAGATAAGTCTGCCTAAGCCCTGAGGGTGTGCGACAAATCCCATCAATGGTTGCTAGGGTTGAGTGCATTCAATAATCGCAGGAAGGTTGAACATACAGTGAGCAACGAAGGTCTGTACACCAGTGGAACGTCCGCAGTGTCCGCAAAGGTTAACTCGATTCCTTTGCACGACACCGATGTCACCCACCCGGGCAAGGACTCCATCGGTACGTTGATTTCGAACGCCTCCGAGCAAGTTTCCACGCTTGTTCGCGGCGAGATTGAGCTGGCCAAGGCCGAGGTCATCGGCGAGGCCAAGAAGGGCGCCGTCGGCGGCGGCCTCCTGGGCGTCGCGGGTGTTATCGCCCTGTACTCCTCCTTCTTCCTTTTCTTCGCATTCGCCGAGATGCTGTCCTCCTGGATGCACCGGGGTTGGGCGTTCCTGATCGTCTTCGCCATCATGATCGCCCTGGCGGGCATCCTGGCGCTGGTCGGCGTGAAGAGCCTGAAGAAGATCCGCGCGCCGAAGAAGACCATCGATTCCGTCAACGAGCTGAAGAACCTGCGCCCAGGCCAGGCGCAGAAGAACCTTGCCAAGGACAGCTCGGGGCTCTACACGGGCTCGAACTAGGGCGTGCCAGACTTTTCGACGTCCCCTTCGGCCATCGACCTACCTGGTCCCTTCACCCACGAGTGGTTGCACACTCGTGGGTTGCGTCTGCATGCGGCCGTCGCGGGCGACCCTACGAATCCCCTGCTGTTGCTGCTGCACAGCGCGTTCGGCGGCTGGTATGACTACCGCAACCGCATCGCCGACTTTGCCGATTCCGGCTATCACGTCGCAGCCCTCGACCTGCGTGGCTGCGGTCTGTCCGACAAGCCGGTGCGCCGCAGCGGCGACGCCCTCCTGCTGCACGCCGGTGACCTGAAGGGCGCGATCCACACGCTGGGCCACGACTCCGCGGAGGTGATCAGCGCGGGCGCCTCCACCGTGATCACGAACACGCTGCGGGAGCGGTCCCCGCACCTGGTCACGCGCCACACCTCAGCACCATGGACCGGCAGCAAAGCCGCCTTTGTGCCGACGCCCCTCTACCGCCACTTCCCGGCCCTCTTCGACCAACTGTGGCTGCGTGACCTGCTACGCAACCAACCCGAGGACGCCACCGCCGACCACCTGCGCCTGCGCCGGGACGGCACCCACATCACCAACGCGCTGCCCTACATTCTGGAGCTCGCGCGCATCGAAGCCCGCATGTAGCTAGCGCCCGACGCACGCCCCCGTACCAACCTGCTCACGCAGCCCAGCGATCTCGCCCGTACGCTCCAGGATCTGCTGCGCGGTGAGCACGTAACCGGTCTCCGTGGCGTCCACAGAGGCGCCAAACACCATGCCCGCGACAGCGCCGGACGGGGTCAGCATCGGCCCACCCGAGTTGCCCTGACGGATATTGCCGCGGATCGTATACACCTGGCGTTGCACGTGCCGCTTCGCGTAAATATCGGGGCCAGACAGGCTGACTTGGTTGCGCACCCGCACCGGCATCGCTTCAAACGGGCCGGACTCCGGGAAACCCATCACCAGGGCGCTGTCGCCGGTGCGCAGCGTGCCCTCCGCCCAGCGCAGCGGCGCGATCCCCAGCGCCTCCGCGTGCAGCACCGCGATGTCCGCCTCCGAGTCGTAGAAGACCACTTTTGCCTTCTTCACCCCAAGCACCGTGTCCAGGGACACCGTCTCCGTACCCGCCACCACGTGCGCGTTGGTGAGCACGTAGCCGTCCTCGATCACGAATCCGGAGCCCATCAGCCGCCGACTGCAGGACTCCGCGTCCCCCATCACGTGCACCACGGAGGCGCGGACGGCGTCGACAAGCTCGGGGCGCGCAACCGACGGGTCCGGGGCGTCGACCTCCGCATGCCCATCCGAGGCAAACGGGGAAATCAGCGGCGGCAGACCCGAATCCGCCAGCACCGCCGCCACCTGCGACGGCAACTGCTTGCCCGCCGCCGGCATCGCAGCATCAATCTGCGTGAGCACCCGCGAGCTCTGCAAGTGCTTCGCCCACGCCCCCGGCAACGACGCCGCCAACGGCATACACACGCACCACACCAACGCCACCGCCACGGCCCCCTGGAACAGGGCACCGAACAGCGAATCGAGACGCTGCGCCGCCTTCCGTCGGAACCGGTCATGCATCCAGTCACCCACCGTCGATCCCGCGAAGGACCCCAGGCATACCACCAGCACAACCACCACAATCAACACCGCCACGCGCACCCACTGCGCTTCCGCGCGCTGAATCAGCGGCGGCACCCCCACCACCGCGAGCGTCAAACCGGCAACAATGCCCAGCGCCGACAGCACCGCCGAAAACGCACCGCGCCGCCAACCACTCACACAGGCGGCGAGCACGATGATGAGGATGAGGACGTCGATAAGCACTAGAGCCCCACCGCTTCCTCAAGCTCCTCCAGCGAGCCGAACTCCTTCGGGAACAACCCAACCTGCCGCCCATCGCGCAACACCAACGTCAACGGCACCACCGCAGGCAGCCCCAACGCGCCCGCGAATGCATTCTCACTGTCCTGGTAACTCGGCACATCGACACCCAGATCCCCCAACAACGCCGCCCCATTCGCAGCGTTGCCATCCGCGTGCACACCCACCACGCGCACGTCCGGGTGCGCCTTCGCCAGCGCGTCAAACAACGGCAACTCCGCGCGGCACGGCTCGCACCACCACGCCCACACGTTCACCACCGTCAAGCCCGACTCCGACTCCTGGCCCGACTCCCCACCCAAACACGGCAACGCGACGCCGGCCACGGTCGGGCCCGGGCAATCCGGGCGCTGCGCCACCTGCGCCGTCGTGGCAGGCTGGCTACCCGGCTGCGCCGGATCCCCAGATTGCAACAACTGCCACGCACCCCCAACCACCAGCGCCGACACCACCACAATCGCAGCGACGCTCGCAACCACCGACCTACTCGCGCTCACACCTGCTCCATCTCGCCCTTGACACGTTTCGCCGCCTCAGCAGGATCCGTCGGACCCTCCAGACCAAAGCTGGGACAATCGTACGCGATAGGGCAGACACCACACGCCGGCGACTTGGCATGACACACCCTCCGGCCCTCAAAAATGATCCGATGCGAAAACATCGTCCACTCCGAAGGCTCAATCAACTCCGCCACAGCATGCTCAATCTTCACCGCATTTGAGCCCAAGGAGGCGTCGATAAGCTTCAGCCTGTGCATCAAACGCTGAAAATGCGTATCGACGGTCAGCCCCGGCCTCCCAAACGCATTCCCCCGCACAACGTGCGCCGTCTTGCGCCCCACACCCGGCAAGCTGACCAGGTCCTCCAACGCGACCGGCACCTCACCCCCAAAATCCGACACCAACTTCTGCCCCAACCCAATCAAGTTCGCAGCCTTCGCACGGAAGAAACCCGTCGGGTGAATGATCTCCTCCACCTCCGCCTGCGACGCCGCCGCGTAATCCGCCGCCGTCGGGTACGCCCGGAACAGCGCGGGGGTGACCTGATTCACCCGCACATCCGTCGTCTGCGCCGACAACACCGTCGCCACCAGCAGCTCCAGCGGGCTCGAAAAATCCAACTCCGCATGGGCATCAGGGAACGCTTTCGCCAGCGTACGATTAATCCTCCGCGCGCGACGCTTCCGCGCCAACGGTGACTCCTCCCCCTTCAACACCGGATGCTTACCAGGGACCCGCCGCTGCTGCGGCGTCAACGAACCAGACATGCTTTCTCACCTTAACGGGGTAAGCGATACGATGGACGCATGGCAGTACTCTTAGTCGTCGCGATTCCCCTCATTCTCGGGTTGTTCACCATAGGAATGGAACACTTAGAGTCCGCAGTCGTCGACTAGTGGTACAGTTCCAATGTGGTGTGACTCACGCACACTTCAAGAGCTAACGTGACAACCGACACGGACTGTCACACCCGTCCACAAGGAGGATTCATGGAAGGCGCACACGAAATTCTCGCCCGCGCGGGCATATTTCAAGGCGTGGATCCCGCGGCCGTCGCAGCACTGATCCAAGACATGGAAACAGTCACCTTCAACCGCGGCACCACCATTTTCGACGAAGGTGAACCCGGCAACCGCCTCTACATCATCATCAGCGGCAAAGTGAAACTCGCCCGCCACGCCCCCGACGGACGCGAAAACCTCCTCTCCGTCATGGGCCCCTCCGACATGTTCGGCGAACTGTCCATCTTCGACCCAGGACCACGCACCTCCTCCGCAGTGTGCGTCACCGAAGTCACCGCGGCCACCATGGACTCCACGCTGCTGAAGAAGTGGATCGACAACCACCCAGAAATCTCCCAGCAGCTCCTCCGCGTCCTGGCCCGCCGCCTCCGCCGCACCAACGCGTCCCTCGCCGACCTCATCTTCACCGACGTTCCCGGCCGCGTTGCCAAAACCCTCCTCCAGCTGGCCAACCGGTTCGGCACCCAGGAAGGCGGCGTCCTGCGCGTGAACCACGACCTCACCCAGGAAGAAATCGCCCAGCTTGTTGGCGCCTCCCGCGAGACCGTCAACAAAGCCCTGGCAACCTTCGCCCACCGCGACTGGATCCGCCTCGAAGGCAAGTCCGTGGTCATCGTGAACACGGAGCACCTCGCCCGCCGCGCGCGGTAGGCTGCTTTTCTAGTTTTTGCCTGTTTTGTGAGCCCCCCGGGCCTTCCCCGGGGGTTTTCTGCCGCACTTGTGAAGTTCCCCTTCACCGTCAGTGCCAAAGGACGCACCTTCTTTTAGGTAGGCCTTTTTCTACCAGGCTTTTTGAATGTCTAGTTTCTTTTGGGTTGCGTCCCTTGGCACTGCGAGGGCCCGGCGCGCACCAAATTCCCACACCAGGCTTCGGCGACCTGGGCTTTTGCAAATCCGTCCGCCAAAAACAAGGAATCTGGTGCCGAGCGGATTGAGCCAAGCACCAAAGGCAACACAAAAGCCCTAGCTGCCAGCATCCACGACTAAGGCAACTAGGGCTCTAGAACTCGAAACGCCAGGAACTAGTGTTCCTTCAGGTAACGCAGGGCGACGCGCGTGGACTGTTCCGCGGCGCCACGGAGGACTGGGTCGACGTCGTCGTAGATGGCGTCGACAAGGGTGTTGATGTCTACGTCCTCGCCGTACTTCTTCAGGGCCTCACGGATTTGGTCGAGGCGCTGCTCGCGGCGGTCGATGTACTTGCGGGCGAACGCGGAGAGGTCCGGGGCGTCGGGGCCGTGGCCTGGGAGCAGCGGGATGTTCTTACCGCGGCGCTCCAGCATGGACAGCGTTTCTAGGTATTGGGCCAGGTCGCCGTCGGTTTCGGAGATCATGGTGGTGTGGCGGCCGGCGATGGTATCGCCGGTAATGATGCCTTCGAGCTGGTCATCTTCGACGTCGTGGGTGTAGACGAAGAAGCAGGTAGAGTCCGCGGTGTGGCCGGGAGTCGCCACGACCTGGATCTTGGGGGAGACGCCTTCGATGGAGATGATTTCGCCATCGGTGAGTGGCTCGGCGCCGTGGGTGTAGCGGGCGTCAAGAGCACGGATTGGGGCGCCGGTGAGCTGCGAGAAGCGGCGGGCGCCGTCGGCGTGGTCGTGGTGGCGGTGAGTCAGGAGGATGAGGGCAACCTTGTCCGCTTTAGACTGCAGGACGTTGAGGTGGCCTTCGTCTTCTGGGCCCGGGTCGACGACGATGCTGCATTCGTCTTCAGGGTCGCGCACAACCCAGGAGTTTGTGCCTTCGAGCGCCGCGTAGCTTGGATTGGGCGCAAGAACGACCGCGACGGATGCCGTTACAGGACGCAACTGACTATAAGCGGGATGCTGCATGCCACCCACCCTACCGCCTTGCGCGCGGAATTTGCTGCGAAACAACGCGATTCCCCCGCTTAGGGGCACCGCGCGGTATCACTGCAGCTCGACGACGAGCTCCACTTCGACTGGGCTGTCGAGCGGCAGCACGGCAACGCCGACGGCGGAGCGGGCGTGGGCGCCGGCGTCGCCAAAAATGTCGCCGATGACGTCGGAGGCGCCGTTGATCACGCCGGGCTGGCCGGTGAAGGCCGGGTCGGAGGCGACGAAGCCCACGACTTTCACCACGCGCTTGATGCGCTCGAGGCCCACCAAATTATCGACGGCAGCTAACGCGTTGAGGGCGGCCTGCCGGGCGTAGCCGTAGGCGTCCTCGGCGGAGACGTCCGCGCCGACTTTGCCGGTGGCGGGCAGGGTGCCGTCGATAAATGGGAGCTGCCCGGAGGTGTGCACGTGGTTGCCGGTCTGCACCGCGGGAACGTAGGCCGCGACGGGCGCGGCGACGGCGGGCAGGGTGATGCCGAGTTCGGTAAGGCGCGCGGCCCAATCGGTGTGTGCCATGGCCTACTCCAGCGGGCGCTTCATGTAGGCGACGACGCTGTCCGGCGTCGGCCCTGGGGTGACGGTGACCAGTTCCCAGCCGTCCTCGCCCCAGGAGTCCAGGATTTGCTTCGTGGCGTGTGTGAGCAACGGAACCGTTGCGTATTCCCATTTCGTCATGGCCACTACCCTAGACGAATTCTAGAGGCCGATAATCTCGCGGCCGGCGACGAGGTGCTCGCCCCAGTCGTTGACCTGTGGGTTCTTACGCAGGACGGCGCGGCGCTGGCGCTCGGTCAGGCCGCCCCACACGCCGAACTCGACACGGTTTTCCAGCGCCTCGGCGAGGCACTCGAGTTGGACGGGGCAGCGTCGACAAATTTCTGCAGCCTTGCGCTGCTCGGCACCTTGCACGAAGAGAGCATCCGGGTCACCTGTGCGACAGATTGCACGCGTAATCCACTCCCCACGGTCAAACACAAGATCCCCAGCAGAGTTCACGCGGCGCGGAATGGCGCGGGTGTCCTCGCAAGTCGCGGTTCCAAGAGTGGCAGTCATGAATCGGTCTCCTTTCAAGCGGAGGCAAAGTATAATACTTAGACCCATTAAGCGCTTGTAAGTGTATTCACAGGGTATGCACCTTGTAAAATGCATCACACGAAAGGTGGGGGCGTCCTATTCACTCTCTCCCGCGTTTCATTTAAGGTAACGGTGTGACTGCACTTCGTTCCTTTGGAAACCTCCTGCTCGGCCTTTGCGCCGTTGCGCTGGCGATTGCCCTGTGTTTGGTGCCGGTCGCAGGCCTGACGGGCCTCGCGATTGCGCGCACCGCGAATACAATGCAGTCGAATCTGCTCGACCTGACACACGGCGATGTCCCCGGTGTCACGACCGTTACGGACGTCAACGGCACCCCCATTGCGTGGTTATACAAACAGCGTAGATACGAGGTTCCAAGCGAAAAAATTTCAGCGCATGTAAAACATGCGCTGGTTTCCACAGAGGATCGACGCTTTTATATGCACGACGGCGTTGATATGCAGGGCTTTGCGAGGGCCATGGTGACCAATGTGCTCGCGGGTGGTGTCGAGCAGGGGGCGTCGACAATTAATCAGCAGTACGTGAAGAACTACCTGTGGCTGGTGGAGGCAGGCAATGATGAGGAGGCGCAGGCGGCGACCGAACAGTCGATCCCGAGGAAGCTGCGCGAAATGCGCATGGCATCCGACCTGGACAAAACGCTGACGAAGGACGAGATCCTCACCCGCTACCTCAACCTAGTTTCCTTCGGAAACCACGCCTACGGCATCGAGGCCGCGGCCCGCATCTACTTCGACATCCCGGCCGCTGAACTGAACCCGCCGCAGGCGGCGCTGTTGGTGGGGCTGCTGCAGTCGGTCGAGTACCTCAACCCGTACACGAACCCGGAGGGCGCGACGCAGCGCCGCAACACCGTGCTGCAGAACATGGTGAACGAAGGCCACCTCACGCAGGCGGAAGCGGACCGCTACGCGGCGACCCCACTGGGCGTGGTGGACAAGCCGAAAGGCCTGCCGGACGGCTGCATCACCGCCGGTGACGCAGGCTTTATGTGCGATTACGCCCTGCAGTACCTGGAAAGCAAGGGCCTGAGCATCGACGAGATCGAGCGCGGCTCCTACACGATCACCACCACCCTCGACCCGGCGGTGCAGGCCTCGACAGTGCAGGCGGTACGCAACAACGTCAACCCAGCCACCCACGGCGTGGCCGAGGTCCTCAACGTGATCCGGCCTGGCACGGACTCCCGCGACATCCTCGCGATGGCATCCTCGCGCTACTACGGCCTCGAGCTGGAGAAGCACCAGACGATCATGCCGCAGCCGACCTCCATGGTGGGCAATGGCGCCGGTTCCGTGTTCAAGATTTTCACGGCGGCTGCAGCGCTCGAGCAGGGCTACGGCCTCGACTCCATGCTGAACACCCCGGCGCGCTCCGTGGTCTACGGCATGGGCAAGGGCGGCGCCGCCGGCTGCCCGCCGGGCGCCTACTGCGTGGAGAACGCCGGCGTCTACCCGCCGCAGATGACGCTGCGCGACGCCCTGGCTCAGTCCCCGAACACCTCGTTCATAGAGCTCATCCAGAGCGTCGGCGTCACCCCAACAGTGGATATGGCGGTGCGCCTGGGCCTTCGCTCCTACACCGAACCCAATACGTTTGGCGACGGCCGCTCCGTCGCCCAAGCCGCGAAGGAAGAGAACATGGGCTCCTTCGTGCTCGGCCCCACGGCTGTGAACCCGCTCGAACTGTCCAACGTGGGCGCCACGCTCGCCGCCGGTGGCCGCTGGTGCGAGCCGAACCCGATCAAGAGTGTCGTAGATAAGCACGGGCAGGAAGTGTTCATCCAGCGCCCGCCGTGCGAGCAAGTCATCGACCCAGACATCGCCGGCGCGCTCGCCCTCGGCATGTCACACGACACTATCGACGGCACCGCCAAGGACGCAGCCGCCGCCTCCCGGTGGACCGCGCCCGTCGCGGCCAAGACCGGCACCACGGAGTCCCACCAGTCCTCCGCGTTCCTCGGGTTCACCCGCGGGATGGCCGGCGCACCGTACATCTTCAACGACGGCACCCAAACCACCCCGCTGTGCACCGGCCCGGTGCGCCAGTGCTCCGTTGGCAACCTGTTCGGCGGCAACGAGGCCGCGCGCACCTGGTTCCAGGCCGCCCACGGCGTCCCCGGCGCCGCGGGCGCAGGCCTACCACCGACCAACGCGACCTACACGCGCGGCACGAAGCAATCGGCGCTCGACGCCGTCGTCGGCCTCCCGGCCGCCACAGCGAAGCAGCAGCTCCAGGCGCAAGGGTTCAACGTGACCACCCAAACCGTCTTCGGCAACGGGGTGCCCGCCGGCAACGTCATCGCCGCGATCCCCGCCAACCCCGCGCTCACGCAGGGCACCATGGTGACCCTCAACGTGTCCGACGGCAGCGCCGCCTCCCCCACCGCGTCGCCGTCGGCGTCCACCCCGCCACCAACGAGCACGCAGGCCCCCGCCGTCGACTTCGACGGCATCCAGCAGTCACTGAACGACGCCCGCGATGCGCTCACGAACGTCTTCCAATAGGACTGGGTTCTAGCTCAGGCGGGCCTTAACCGCCGTTGAAAGCCGCTTGCCGTCAACACGGCCGGCGGCTTTCGCGTTCGCAGCCTTCATGACCTGCCCCATCTGTGCCATCGATTCCGCACCAACCTCGGCGACGGCCTCCTCGACCAGGGCGTCAACCTCCTCGTCCGTGAGCTGGGCGGGCTGGTATGCCTCAAGGATTTCGGCTTCGTGGAGTTCGGCGTCGGCAAGCTCTTGGCGGCCGTTCGTGGCGTAAATCTCCGCGGACTCGCGGCGCTTCTTCACCTCGCGAGCAATAATCTTCAAGATCTCCGCATCATCCACCTCGTGCTTCGAACCCTCGGTCTCAGCGGTCTGGATGGCGGCCAGCAACATACGGATCGTGCCGGTGCGTTCCTTCTCCTTCGCCTTCATCGCGGTCTTCAGGTCTGCGCGCAGCTGTGCTTTCAATTCACTCATGTGGGAAAGCGTAGTCCATCTGTACGCTAGGACGCGTGAATACTTCCCTCAAACGCCTCACGCGTGCCGCCGGCGTCATCGCTGCGACCGGCATGGCCACCGCCGCGTACGGCGTGAGCCAGCTGAACAACTACCGCCTGAAGGAATACACCCTCCCCCTCCTCCCACCCGGCACCCTCAACGGGCGGGACTCCTTCGACATCTTGCACGTCAGCGACCTCCACATGATCCCAGGTCAACGCGCCAAAGCCGCCTGGGTCTCCAGCCTCGCCGAACTCCAACCCGACCTGGTGATCAACACCGGCGACAACCTCTCCGACCCCAAGGGCGTGCCCTGGGTCTTCCAGGCCCTCGGCCCCCTCCTCGACATCCCGGGCGCCTTCGTCTTCGGCACCAACGACTACTGGGCACCCCGCCCCGTCAACCCCTTCAAATACCTCCTCGGCACCAAGCGCGAGCCCTCCTACGTCGACCTCCCCTGGGAAGGCATGCGCGCCGCATTCCAGGAGCACGGCTGGCACGACGCCACACACCGCAGGCTCGAGTTCAAAATTAACGACGTCCGCCTCGCCCTCGCAGGCGTCGACGACCCACACCACAACCTGCACGACTACTCCACCATCGCCGGCGCCCCCAACCCCGACGCCGACCTCTCCATCGCGCTTCTCCACGCCCCCTACCGGGAAGTCCTCGACGCCTTCGAGCGCGACGGCTACCAACTGGCGCTGTCCGGCCACACCCACGGCGGCCAGATCTGCCTACCTGGCGAGCGCGCCATCGTCACCAACGCCGACATCGACCGCGAGCGCGCCTCCGGCCTCCACCGCTTCGGCCGCATGTGGATGGAAGTCTCCAACGGGCTGGGCACCTCCAAGTACGCCCCCGTACGGATCTTCTGCCCGCCATCCGCAGCGCTCCTCCACATCACGGAGCGGCCCTGACCACGGCTTTTGTTTTTCGCGGGCACAGGAGTAAAGTAACCAGGTGCCCACGGGATATGGCGCAGCTTGGTAGCGCGCTTCGTTCGGGACGAAGAGGTCGCAGGTTCAAATCCTGTTATCCCGACCAATGAAACCCCGCCGCTTTCGCGGCGGGGTTTCGCGTTGCTCAGATGGGCTTGGGACCCGCGCACCACATTCCTTGTTTTTTTGGGGAGCACCGTCGGCGTTTCCCCAGGTCGCCAAGGGGCAGGGTGGGAATTTGGTGTCACCCCAACCGGGGCGAGTGCCAAAGGACGCAACATCATTTGGATTAGACGTCTAAACCCGCAGGTCCCAAAAGGCCTACTTTTTGGAAGATGCGTCCTTTGGCACTGGCTCACCATCCTTGGAGGATCCGAGGACAGTCATGCCGTGGTCGAAGCCCTCGGGCTGGCATGCCTGGACGATCAGGGAGATCGCCAGACCGCCGACTGCGATGACTCCAAGCGCGATAGCAACGGGCTGCAGCTGACGGGCATCAATACCGAACTGCCTGTTGACGGCGGCAATCTGGTCCTCGAACCCGCGGCCTACGTGGCGCAGGGAGTCGTTGAACTGCCCAAGAGCGGCGTTGATCTGGGGCTGCATCGTGTTCGCAACGCCAATGCCAACTGCGGCGGCGAGCCCGATTGGCAGCAGCCAGAGGATCGGGCTGTTGAGCGCGAACATGTTGGACATGCAGCGCTTGAAGCCGTCGGCAGATGAATCGGCGGGAGCGGGAGTAGGCGTAGAAGGCGCAGGCGTGGTCGGGCTCGGGGCTGCACCGCCCTTCGCGATGACCCCCACGACTGTTTTCACCTCGTACGTTGCGCCCGAGGCGGTGGTGACCATGACTGGGATGTCGACCTTTTCGCCTACTTCGGCGGAGGCGGGTGGGGTGACCAGCAGGTCGCCGGTTGCGGACACGGAGGCCCGCCACCCGGTCGGCAGGGCGCCGAGCTTGTAGGTGTTGCCGTCGGTGTGGCCGCTGATCTTGATGGACGTCGGCACGCCCGGCGCGGTGATGGCCGGCGGGTACGACGGTGCTGGCGCGATAGGTACAGAAGGAGCAGTCGGAGTGGCAGTCGGGGACGGCTCCGGCGCAGCAGTCGCGGAAGAAGTAGGTTCAACTGGCCCGGTCGGCACGTTGGCCACGGTGAAGACGGCCTGGGTGGTGTAGGCCTCGCCGTGGGCTGGGGTGACGGTGACGGGGACGCGGATCCAGGTGCCTGGGGTGGTGGACTTCGGCGCGGTCGCGGTAACGGTGCCGTGCTCGTCGACGCTGACCTTCCAGCCATTGACCCGGTCGGGTACCGAGTAGCGGTTGCCGTCGGTGGCGTTGGTTGCAGGCTGAGTACTCGTCTCGCCGGGAAGGACGGAGGCGGAGGCGTAGCTGACGTGCGGGGATTCGTCGGTTTCCTTGATGGCCGCGAATGCCGGAACGACCAGGATGGCTCCGTCGGTGTAGGTGACCTGAACGGGGATGAGGATGGAGTCGCCGGGCTTGGCGTCGGCTGGTGGCGTCGAGAAGACGCGGCCGTGCTCGTCGACGGTGGCGGTCCAGCCTGGGATGGTTGGCTTCCACTCGGGGTCGATTTCGAAGGTGGCGTCGGAAGGAACCTTGGAGCCTTCGTGGAGAGGGACCTCGTCGGTTGCGCCCGGTTCCTGGACGACCTTGCCGTAGGTTGGCACGATGTGGCCGACGCCGACCTCGATGATGCGCTTGACCGGGGTCTTGGTCGTGGTGGTGTGTTCGACGGGGTTGCCGACGACGTGGCCGTCGACAAGCTGCCAGGTCTTCTCCGTGATGGTTTGGCCGTAGGAGCCTTCCTGGATGGTCTTGACCACGCCGGCGGGCAGGCTGTCTACCTGGCGGATTTCGGTCTCGAACGGCACGGGGGTGTGGATGGTCTCGCGTAGCTCTGTCTGCTTGGATTCCTTCTTGGTGCCGACCAAAATGACCTGGTCCTCAGCGTCGACGACCTGCGGTTTCTGCGCGATGCCGTCGATAATTTTGTAGGAGATCCTGCCCACCTTCCCGCGCTGTGCGACCTTGTGGGTGCCGGCTTCGAGCGTCGGGTCTTCCCGGATAATGACGCGGTACGGTGTCTCTTCAGACCAGTGGATTTCCGGCGTGACGCCCGGTGTTTCCTTCGTGCCGACGCGCACGATGCGGTCCTGCGGGTCCGCGATGCGCGTCTGCTCGATGCGTGTGCTGACCACCTCGGAGTTCGTGATGGTCCTGGTCGTGGTCACTTTGTCGGTGCCGAGCACGCCGGGGTGTTCGGCGTCGACGACCTGCGTGCCTACGTCGAGTGTGGGGTCGAAGACGATCTGCGTCTCAAACGGCACGATCACTTCGTACTCGGTGTTGATGTCGAAGGAGACGTCAGGCGCGGGCTCCCTGACCACAACGAATGCGGCGGTGACCACGTCTTTCGAGCCGTCCTGGTAGGTAACGGTGACGGGGACGTTGAGGTGGTCGCCAGACTCGGCGTCTTTCGGTGGGGTCGCAGTGACGGTGCCTTTGCCGTCGACGCGCAGCTTCCAGCCGTCGAGGCTCGCGGGCACGCTGAACGGCGTCTTTTCCGCGAGGTCGCGGGCAGGGATGCGGGTGGGCTCGGTGATCTCAGATCGCTTGTCGACGCCCGGCTTCGCCTCCTGCTGCTCGTATCGCGGCTCGTAGACGGCGCGCTGCTCACCGAGGACGACCACGGTGGCGACGATGATGGCGGTCGTGCCGTCCTTATAGGTCACGCGCACCGGGATGTCCGCGGAGCTGCCCGGTACGGCGCGCTCGCTGACCGGGGTGGTGATGGTGCCCGTCTTCGGGTCGATCTTGACCTGCTCCCACCGGAGGTTACGCGGCGGAGCGATGTAGTGCTTGTCCTTCGGGTCCGTGATCAGTGCGAACTTCGGTTCCGAAATGTCCCGGACGCTTCCAGTGTCCAGCTTGCTCGTGACCGTGGTGCCCGGCTTGCCCGACTTGGTTTGGTACCGCGGGTTGTTCATGCCCTTGTCGTCGCCGACGACGGTGAACGCCGCCGGGACGTCCGCCTCGGAGCCGTCCGGGTAGCGGACGTGGATGTCGATGATCGCCTGGTCACCGGGCCGCGCATCCTTCGGCGGAGTGGCCGTGACCACGCCCTCCTTCGACACGTCGAACGTCCAGCCGTCCGGGAGTTGCTCCGGCAGGCTGTATTTCGCCTTCACCGGGTCCGCCAGCAGGGTGCTGATCATCGAGGAGACCGGCAGCCCGGGCTTGGTGAAGCTCTGCGGGTAGTTCGCAACGTCGGTGCCCGTACCGTCGCCGATCACGTTGATGGTGGCGGTGGTTTCCTGCGGCACGGCGCCGCTAGCGTAGTGGGTTCGCACCGGCACCGTGATGTAGGCGCCCGGCAGCGCGGTGTCCGGGATGGTGACGGTCAGCTCGCCGGTGGTGGCGTCGAGAGTGACGCTCCAGTCGCCGACTTTGTACTGCTGGGAGCCGTTAGGGAAGGTGTAGCGGTTCGGTGTTTCGTCGTGCGCGTTGCCGCCGAGGCCAACCTTCGGCACGGTCGGCGTAAGCGTCACGCGGTCTGCCGCCTCACCCGAGACCGAGCCATATGACGGCACCTTCACGTCCGAGAACACCTGGAAGGACACCGACGCTTCGTCGGTTGTGCCATCCGGGTAGGTCGCCTTCACCACGGGTTTGATGGTGGTGAAGTTCGGCACGGTTGCCTTCGCCTTGGCGATGACGGTGCCTTCCTTATCGACTGTGACGTTCCAGCCGTCTTTGTCGGAGGGGGCGTCGATAAGCTCGAATTTCTTCGGCTTGATGACGTCCCCCTTGCCCAGCACCCGCGTCAGGCTCGCCTTGGCGGTAAGTGTTGTGTTTTGGGCGCCCCGCACTGGCTCCGCGGGGTACTCGAGGTTGGTCTGCTGCGTGTGATTCGGCTCGACGACAACGAGCAGCGGGATGGCGTCCTTGGAGCCGTTCGAGTAACGAACATGCACCACAGGCTGCGCAAACGTCCCAGGGGTCGGCTTATCGACGCCCTCCGGCGCCGTCATGATCACCCTGTAGTCGCCCTTTTCCTCGTCGGCGAACTTGGCGGTCCAGCCGTCGTAGACGAGGCTCTCGTCGAGGGTGATGGTGGCGTCGAACTTCTCCCTCAGGTCGGCGAGGGTGTGCCCGTTTGCGTCGGGAAGCTCCTCGAAGACAATCGCATCCTTTGAGATCCCGGAGGTGATGGTGACCTCAGACCTGGTGAACTGCGGATCGTGGTAGAGCGTGTCGTCGACGCTGATCGCGTGCGAGCTGAGCTCGTTGGCGGTGTTGTAGCGTGGCAGCGCAATGGAGCTGTCCGTCACCCCAACCCTTGTATCTTCGTACGCGTGGTTCTGAGCGATAGCCTCGAGCTCCTCGACGCTGCGCGGCAGCGCAACCGCGGTAAACGTGAGGCCCTGGAGGCCGTCGAGCTCGGCGTCGTCGGCGAACTTCGGCCAGGTAAGGAAGAAGTCGGAGCCGTCACGAGTGATGGTGACGTGCTCGAGCACCTTGCCGCTGCCGTCCGCGACCTGGATACGCAGGCGGCTCAGGTCACGTTCCGTGAACATCCCGCCAGCAGAGGCGATCTTGACCTTCTCCCCCGGCTTGATCACGGCCTTCGAAATGTGCTCCCAATCAAGTTTGAGGGGGACGCAATCGTCGGTCTCGCTCGGCCAAGGGTTTGCGTTCGCGTCAGCTTGGAAGTTTTGGCTTTTGAAAAACCTGTGGTCAGAGTCTTCCTTTGTGTAAGCCCCTTTCCACGCAAAGGTGAGCCCTTCCGGACTCACGGCTTGTTGCTGGAACTGTTCCGTGAAGGGGAACGCGCCGTTCAAGTTGCGCTGAACTCGGGAAGCGGTAATCTCGGCGGGCTCAGCAGTGTTGTTCACCGTGAACGGGTTACCGCCATCGAGCTTCTCACCCGCGGGGACAACGCCTAGCTCGCCAGCTTCGACTGGAACAGGCCCGCTGTCGCTAAACCCTGTATCCGTGAAGGTGCGCTGCTTGTCCGCGTTGAAGTGCAGCTGGATGCCGAACTCAGTTGCACTCTCGGAGTACTCGCCAGGGTTGAGCGCGTCAAACCTGAAACCCGCAACGTCCTTGCCGACATCGTCCTTCTCCAGCACCACTCGGCAGGCATCATCGCCCAGCCCCTCTGACTTCGCCTGCTGCTCAGCGCCGATCACCGCACCGGTGTACGCCAAGTTCTCCTGCGCATATGCAGCAGGGGAAGGTACAACCACAGCCGCGCTCCCCAACGCGAGCGCTATCGCAGACGTTACGGTAACTCCAACACGTACTTTCCGACGCCCCGCGCCCGGAAATGTGCCTTGCATGTGGCTGCCCTTCACTTTTCACAACGATTTGTCAGTAACAGCGTAATTCGGGCTGTGCGCTTCGTACACTCTTAACGTTGCATAAGTGGCAATAAGTGAAGGCCCCGCCAGCCGAAGCCGACGGGGCCTTCCCCATCCCTAACCCCTTTCTTGCCCACAATGGGCGAAAGGAGACCACTCAATCCAAGCCCCTATTACTTGAAATGAGCATCGCTAGATTAACACAAACCCATCCGAAAGTAGGAACCATGTCCGTGTGCTCGGATTATTCCTCCACGTGAACCGCAACGTCACGTCGCTGCGGTACTCCGCCCAGCAGCCCGACCGCCGCGACGAGCGCGCTCATAGCGATACCAATCCATAGTGCCTGCGCAGAACCGTTATTGCCCGCGCTCGAGAGCGACGCGGCCAGCCAGTGCATCGGCATCGCCGAAGAAAGCGCCTCGAGGACCCCACTAACAGGGGCAGCTGCGGCGGCTTTCCAAACCCACCCGACTACCCCCATCTGAAGAATTATCAGGATTGCCGCAACCAGGCTCCCCCATCCGCGACCAAACAGTGCCGCAAGCGCGGTCGTCACTCCGGTAGAGGCAGCTGCGCCGCACAGCAGCGCGAGAGCCGCGATTCCCAGGGTCGCCGGGCTCAAGTTGTGGCCGAGGATAAACACAAGGGTCCAACCGGCGACCGCCAGGAGCACGACGCCTAGCGCCAGCGCCAGCCAGCGCCTCGTGCGGGACAGCCACGCCGCCGCGGCGACGCCGACGCCGCCCAACCCCACGAGTGCCGCGACCAGCATCGCCGCGACCGGGGCCAGCGAGGACTCCTGCGGCTCCTGCGCTGCGCCCTCCACGCCCGCCTGGGCCGCCGCCGGCGCCGGGAGCGCGCCACGCACCGCGCGAATCTGGTCGGCGGTCAGGTTCGCCATGTGGTCAATCTTTGCGACACCCTCATCAAGCTGTGCAATACCGCCGACCGCGCCCTGCGCCTCGTTATTGAGCTGAGTCAGTCCACTCGCCAGCTGCTGGGCGCCGTTCGTGGCCGTGTAGACGCCGTCGTGGTAGGCGTAGCCCGGCACCGCTAGCTGGTTGGCTACCTCGCGGGAGCCGTCGCGCAGCTTGTTCATCTGGGCGACAACCTCCGGCGGCAACTGGGCATTGTCCGCCTGGACCTTCAGTTGTTGAAGCTGCTCGCGTGCGGCGATGACGTCCGGGTCCTTGGAGGCCTTCGTCGATACGAGGGCGCGGTCGATGGCAGCGGTGACCTGGCCACGCACTGCATCGAAGGCCGTGGCCTGCTCAACAACCTGGCCAATCGCGTCCGCGACCTCCGTCGCGCCACCCCCGAGCTGGCCCGTCGCCGCCTGTAGCTGCACCATCCCGGCCGACAACTCCTGCGCACCAGCCTGCGCCTGGGAGATCGCGGCGACGAGTTCGTCGGCGCCGCCGGTGAGTTGGGAGGTGCCGTCGACAAGCTCTTTGGTGCCCTGCGTGAGAAAGCCCGCCTGCGTGTTGGCCTCCCCCGCCGCGCGGCGCGCCTCGTTCGGGTTGCCCTGATCCGACGGCAACTGCGGCGCGCTGGCATCCCCCTGCGTGGACATCCAAGTACTCACCGGGCTCAACGGCAGGAACGCCGCAACAATACACACCAACAACACACACAACACGCGCCACTTCATGGTGCACAATGTAACCCCTGCAACTGCATGAATGCTGGAAGGCACACCGCACGCTCCCAAAGATGTTGTGGCCTTGTCCAAGCTTGTTGCTACCCTTTAAAGCAACTGACAGTTTTCAAATCCCAAACTCAGAGAGGGTTCACCATGGCACTACCTCTCGTGCTCGCATTCGTGGCCGCGACAGTTCCGCTATCGCCGCTGCTCGTGCGAGTTTTCGACAGGAAAGCAGGCTGGCCGCTGGCGCTCCTGCTGTTCGCCGCAGCGGTCACGCTGGGCCGCGAATTTCCCAGCATTTCCCAAGGCAACGTGGAAACGTGGTCCGTCACCTGGGCCAACGACATCCTCGGGCCCGGCACCGAAATCGCGTTCTCACTGCGCGCGGACGGCCTGAGCATCTTCTTTGCGTTGCTCGCACTCGTCATTGGCGGCATTGTCCTCATATATTCGGCCGCATACCTGCCGAAGCGCGAGGGCAACACCAGCTTCTACACCATCATGACGGCGTTTACCCTCTCGGTGCTGCTGCTCGTGCTTGCGGACGACACCGTGCTCCTCTTCATCGGCTGGGAGCTCGTCTCGATCGCGTCCTTCATGCTCATCGCCCGCTCCGGCTCCGGCGGCGAAGCCGGCTCCTACCGCACGCTCATCCTGACCTTCTTCGGCGGGCTGACGCTGCTGGCGGGCCTGGCGGTCGTCTCCGTCGCGGCAGGAACGACGCAGCTCAGCGCAGTGCTCGCGTCGCCGGTCTGGGCGCAGTCGCCGGGGCTGACCACCACGGTGGCGCTGCTCATCGGCTTCTCCGCCTTCACCAAGGCCGCGCAATTCCCTTTCCACTTCTGGCTGCCTGAAGCCATGGCGGCAGCCACCCCAGTCTCCGCGTTCCTGCACGCGGCGGCAGTGGTCAAGGCGGGCGTCTACGTCCTGCTGCGCTTCTCCACCATCTTCCACGACGTCACCGCGTGGAACACGCTGCTGCTGGTCACCGGCCTGTTTACCGCGCTGATGTCGGCAGCCTTCGCCATTACGAAGACGGACCTGAAGCACCTGACGGCTTACTCCACGGTTTCCCACCTGGGTTGGATCGTCGCGGCGATCGGCATCGGCACCCCGGCGGCACTCGCCGCCGCGATGGTGCACACGCTGGCCCACGCGCTATTCAAGTCCTCCCTGTTCATGCTCATCGGCGTCATTGACCACCAGGCCGGCTCCCGCGACATCCGCCGCCTCGGCCAGCTGTACAAGCAGCTGCCGTTCACCTTCGCCTCCACCTGCGTGGCCGCGGCCTCCATGGCCGCCATCCCGCCACTGTTCGGCTTCATCTCGAAGGAATCCATCCTCACAGCGTTCGACGCCACAAGCTTCGGCCCGCTGCTGCTCGCCATCGCCGGGCTTGCCGCCCTGCTGACCTTCATCTACTCGGCGAAGATCGTCTTCGGCGCATTTATCGACGGCACCAAGCCCATGCCGCACGTCACCGAAGCGCCCGTCGCGCTCTGGCTGCCAGCCGCGCTGCCCGGCCTGACCTCCCTGGTCCTGCCGTTCACGCTCGGCTGGGTAGACAACCCGATCAACGCGGGCGTGCACACCATCACTGGCGACACCGAGTTCCACTCGCACCTGGCACTGTGGCACGGCCTGAACGCGCCATTCATCGTCTCGCTCATCGTGCTCGTGCTGGGTGTTTGCTTCGTCCTCTTCGTGCGCAAACCGTTCTTCGCGGCCGTCGAGAACAAGCAGCTGCTGCCAACCAGCGGCAATGACCTACTCAACGCCATGGTCCGCGGGCTTTCCAAGGTGGGCCGCTGGCTCGGCGCGATGGCGGACACGTTCAACCCGTCGCGCCACCTGCTGCCACTCGTGCTGTGCATCCTCGTCCTGGGCGTCAGCACCGCCGTGCTCACCCAGGGTGTCGACGGCATGCCGCTCGCCCCACGCGCCGAGGGCATCGACGTGTGGTGGGACCTCATCCCATTCGCCATCATCGCCCTGTCCGTCATCGGCCTGGTGCGCACCCGCTCCCGCCTCGCCGCGGCGGTACTGCTGGGCACCACCGGCGTCGGCATGACGCTGCAGATGCTCATGCTCGGCGCACCCGACGTGGCACTCACCCAGTTCCTCGTCGAGTCGCTGACCGTCGTGATCATCATGGTGGTGCTGCGCTACCAGCCACGCACCTTCCCCAAGACCCCGACCTCACGCAAGGTCTTCGCGGCCGTCGTCGCTGCCATCGCCGGCGTGGTCGCCTTCCTCGGCGTCTACGCCCTGCTGGGCCGCCACGACCGCTCCGACCTCGCCCTGTGGTACCTCACCGAGGGCGGCAAGATGACCAGCGCCGACAACATCGTCGCCGTCATCATCGTTGAGTTCCGTGGCTTCGATACCCTCGGCGAGCTCTCCGTGCTCGGCATGGCGGCAGTGGTCATCGCGGCCGTCGTCCAGTCCATGCCACGCCACATGTTCGAGGCCGGCACCCGCCCACGCCCATTCGGCCAGTCGCAGCTCAACTCGCTGCCACTGCGCAAGGCGTCCGCGCTCGTCGTACCGATCCTCGCACTGCTGTCCATCCTCATCTTCTTCCGTGGCCACACAGCACCCGGCGGCGGCTTCGTCGCAGCGCTCGTACTGGCCACCGCGTTTGGCATCAACTACCTGTCCCGTGGCGCGGACGCGTACGTCGTCAAGCAACTCACCCCGATCAGGCTGACAGGCTGGGGCATCATCATCGCCATCAGCTCCGGCTTCCTCGGGTTCCTCGAAGGCGGCTTCATGTACGCCATCCACGGCACCATCGCTGGGGAGCACATGACGACGTCCCTCATCTTCGACTTCGGCATCTACCTCGCCGTGCTCGGCATGGTCACGCAGGCGCTCAACGCGCTCGGCGGCTACCTACGCCCCGGCACCGAGATTTCCGACCTCACCTACACCCGCGGCGGCGAAAACCCACTGCCGGATGTACCAGAGCCGGAAGCACCCGCCGAGCCTGTCGACGCCCACCCAGCCCCACTCAACCCCGCGGAAAACCCGCGCCCAGTTACCACGAAGGAGCTGTAAACCACATGGTCATGGCACTTACCATCGCGGTCCTGGTTGCAGGGTCCGTCTACATGATCCTGCAGCGCGGCATGGTCCGCATCATCTTCGGCATGTCCCTCTTCGGGCACGCCTCCAACCTGACGCTGCTTGCCACCGGCGTCGGCGCCTGGCGCGGCGAGGCATTCCCCTCCCGCACCGAATTCGCCGACTTGTCCGACCCACTCCCGCAGGCCTTCGTGCTCACCGCCATCGTCATCGCCATGGCGACGACCACGATCCTGCTCATGCTGGCCTCACTCGGCAAGGATGACGACACCATGGACAACCCGACCGGCGTCGCAGGCACCTACGACCTGATGCGCCTGAGCCCGTCCGCGCTGTCCACCGCAGGCCGCACCGCGCGCCTCAACCCGAACAAGATGAACAACACGGAAGGAGCACCACGCGCATGAGTGCGGACGCAATCCTCCCAGTCTTCGTCGCCCTGCCGCTGATCATGGCGGCAGTGACGACGCTCAGTCCCTGGAAACGCGGCAACGACGCCCTGGGCCTCATCATCCCCGCCATCAACCTCGGCATGGCCATCTGGTTGTACGGCTACACCGCCGAACACGGCACGATTGCCCACGTCATCGGCTTGTACCAGGGCGGCGTCGGCATCTCCTTCGCCGCGGACCAGTTCTCGGCCATCATGCTGATCACCACCATGATCGTGGCGCTGACCTCCAACTGGTTCGCCAGCGTGGCCGGTGAGACCCAGGCGCGCTATTTCACGCCGCTGACCTTGGTGCTCATCACCGGTGTCTCCGGCGCGCTGCTCACCGCGGACCTGTTCAACTTCTTCGTCATGATCGAGGTCATGCTGCTGCCGTCCTATGGCCTCATCGCCATGACCGGCACCCGCAACCGCCTGCTGTCCGCCCGCACGTTCGTGCTGGTGAACCTGGCGGCGTCGACACTGCTCGTGATGGGCGTGGGCTACATCTACGGTGTGGCCGGCGCGGTCAACATCGCCGCCCTGCGCGGTGCCGCGGCCGGCAATGGCCCGATCACCGTGGCCACTGGCCTGGTCGTCATCGCCATCGCCGCCAAGGCCGGCGTCTTCCCGGTCCATACCTGGCTGCCACGCACCTACCCCTCCACCAGTGCCGCCGTCATGGGCCTGTTCTCCGGCCTGCACACCAAGGTGGCCGTCTACATGCTCTTCCGCATCTGGGTGGTCATCTTCGACATGGACGCGCGCTGGAACGCACTGATCATCGTCATCATGGTGATCTCGATGCTCATCGGTGGCTTCGCCGGCCTTGCCGAGCACACCATGCGCCGCGTCCTGGGCTACCAGATGGTCAACGGCATGCCGTTCATCCTCATCATGCTGGCCTTTACTAACGACGACGCCCGCTACGCCCTTGCCGCCGGCCTCATGTACACGCTGCACCACATGATCACCATCGCAGCACTCGTGCTCAACGTCGGTGCCATCGAGGAAACCTACGGCACCGGCACCATCTCGAAGCTGTCCGGCCTCGCACGCCGCGACCCGCTGACCTCCGCCGTCTTCGTCGCCGGCGCGTTCTCCATCGTCGGCTTCCCGCCGTTCTCCGGCCTCTTCGGCAAAGTCACCATCGTGCTCGCCGCCGCTACACCCGGCGACTGGCGCTCCTGGGTGGCAATCACCACCATCATCGTCGCGTCCTTCGGTGCGCTGCTGTCCATGATGCGCGTCTGGAAGCGCGTCTTCTGGGGCCGCCCAATGCAGCACTACCCGAAGGCCCTCAACGTCCGCGCGAAGCTGCTCGCACCGTCCGCGCTGCTCATGTTCATGTCCCTCGGCATGTTCATCGGCGCCGGCCCACTCTGGGCAGCCAGCACCGCGGCCGTCGACAGCCTTCTCGACGTCGACTCCTACACCACCGCCGTCCTCGGCGACGACGCCATCGGCATCCCCGATGTGGACACCCTCCAAGGAGGTAACTAACCATGCTGCAACGCTTCGTACACGGCGTGGGCTACACCGCCTGGCTCATCAAAGAAATCTTCGCCTCCGGCTTCAGCGCAGCCGCCGCCGCGTTCAAGCCCAACACCGGGCTGGACCCGATCATCATCTACTACCCGCTGCGCCTGACCACCGACTGGCAGGTCTTCTGGTACTCCACCTCCATCACCGTCACCCCGGGCACGCTGTCCCTCGGGCTGCGCTACCCCGCCCAGGAAGGCGGACCGATGGTGCTGCTGGTCCAAGCGGCGTTCGGCAGCGACCCATTAGATCAGATCGCCGGCCTCATCGACATGGAGGAGCGCATCAACCCGGCGGTCAAAGCCACCCCGCTGGACCCCGCATCCATCGGGTGGGACCCCTACGTGGACCTCGGCGACCCCGACGACCACACCCTGCCACCAGCGGAAAGGATGGACTAGAACATGTTTGAAATGATCCTCATGGGCTGCGTCATCGTCATGGCGCTCAGCCTGCTCGTCGGCCTCGCTGGTCTGATCCTGGTCAAGGACGAGCTTTCCCGCGCCGTCATGGCCGACCTCATTTTCTACGCCATGGTCACCATCTTCCTCGTCTGGTCCATCTGGACCCAGACCATGATCGGCTACGAAATCGCCATCCTCGCAGGCCTCGTCTGTGGCGTTATCCCGACCATCTCCATGGCCCGCATCATCACGAGAGGACGCCGCTAATGACCATCATCGAAATCATCGTCGCAGCGCTCGTCATCGTGGCCACCCTACTGGTGGTCGCCACCGCGCTCCTGCAGCTGCGCGCCCCCGACGCACTAACCCGCGCGAACCTGCTCGGCCCAACCGTCTGCCTGGCCTTTCCGATCCTGGTCGTTGCCAAGCTGATCTGGTCCTGGTCCACCACCGGCTTCGACCTCAATGACTTCCTCCGCGCCATCATCGCCATCGCCGGCGTATGGATCGTCGGCTCCGTCGGCTCCTTCATCATGGGCCGCACCCTCTACGGCGTGACCGTCTCCGATAAGCGCGACCGGCACCCGAACCGGCCGAACTACCGGATTTAGGTTCCGGTTCTGGGAGGGTGGTGCTCAGGCACCGCCATGTGAGCCGCCGAGCTTGCCCAACAAACACCAAAACCCGCCGGGACGTCACCGTCCTGGCGGGTTTAAATCGTTAAGGGTTACTTCTGCTGCGCTGCGCGCTTAGCGGCGAAGGATTCGCGGACCTTGGTTTCCAGGTCAGCGTCGACCTTGCCCCAGTATTCGTAGACGCGCTCCTCGATCTCCTTGTTGGTGATCGCCATCATCTTGTTCGTGATGTTGTGCACGAAGCGTTCCTTGGCGGCGTCGTCGAAGACGTCGCGGTAGAGGGTGCCGGCCTGGCCGAAGTCGTCATCCTCAGCGTGCTTGACGTAGGCGGCGCGCACCAGGTCGGTGCCCTCCGGGTCCGGGTTGATGTAGAGGTTCTCGGCGAGACCGAGATCCTGGCCGCTCGCGGAGGTTTCGCCGTCGTCGAGGTAGCCGGCTCCCTTCTCGTAGGAGTTCGGGCTGTAGTTTGGTTCGTTCTCTTCGTTGAAGAAGTATGCCATGGAGCCGCGCTCTGCGTAGGTGTTCACCTCGTTGATCGGGCGGTTGACCGGCAGATCCTTGTAGTTGGCGCCGATGCGGTAGCGCTGCTGGTCAGCGTACGCAAAGACGCGGGCCTGAAGCATGCGGTCTGGGGACAGGCCGACACCTGGGACCAAGTTGGCTGGGTCGAGTGCCAGCTGCTCGATCTGTGCGTGGAAGTTCTTCGGGTTGCGGTTGAGGACGAAGTAGCCGACGTCGATAAGCGGGTAGTCCTTCTGCGACCACGTCTTGGTGAGGTCGAACGGGTTGAAGCGGTAGTCCTTCGCTTCCTCGAACGGCATGATTTGCACCTTGACGTCCCAGATTGGGTAGTCCCCCTCCTTGATGGCATTGAAGAGGTCCTCGCGCTGGAAGTCCGGGTCCGTGCCGGCCTTCTCGGTGGCTTCTTCGTCGGTGAAGCATTCCCAGCCCTGGCGGGTCTTGAAGTGGTACTTGACCCAAACTGGGGTGCCTTCCTCGTTGATCCACTGGAAGGTGTGGGAGCCGAATCCGTCCTGGTGACGGGAGGTCTTCGGGGTGCCGCGGTCGCCGAGCAGGTAGGTCACCTGGTGAGCAGATTCAGGGGTGCGGGTCCAGAAGTCCCACTGCATCTCGTCATCGCGCAGGCCGGAGTTCGGCTGGCGCTTCTGGGAGTGGATGAAGTCCGGGAACTTGATGCCGTCGCGCAGGAAGAACGTCGGGGTGTTATTGCCGACAATGTCATAGTTGCCGTCTTCGGTGTAGAAGCGCAGTGCGAAACCGTGAACGTCACGCCAAGTGTCTGGGGAGCCTGCCTCACCAGCAACGGTGGAGAAGCGTGCAGCCATCGGGGTGACGGTGCCAGGCTGGAAGAGCTTCGCCTTCGTGTACTTGGACACGTCCTCGGTGATGTGCAGCTCACCGAATGCTCCGTGGCCCTTCGCGTGTGGAATACGTTCGGGGACATTCTCGCGGTTGAAGTGCGCAAGCTTCTCGATGAGGTGAATGTCATCCAGGACATTCGCGCCCTGACGGCCCTGCGTAACACTCACGTTTTCCGATGGGACGGGCTGGCCGGCGAGCTGGGTGGTTTGACCCTTGCCCGCTGGACGTTCGCCGTTCGAAAGGATGTGGTCTACGTTCTTCTCTGCCATTGTTAGGCCCTCCTTATTGTTAGGGTTCGATTTATACAGTACGCGAATATCAGAGTGGCATCAAGGGTTTTTCCAATACTGGTACCCTTTTTATTCGTGAACAGCAGCGATAGCCAGTACGTCACCGACCTCGCCCTCCGGGCAGGTCGGGGCGACAAAGCTGCCCTCACCGACTTCATCGCCGCCACCCAGGACGACGTCTGGCGCCTCCTCGCCCACCTCGCAGGACACGACGCCGCCGACGACCTCACCCAGGAAACCTACCTGCGCGCCCTCGGCGCCCTCCCACGCTTCGCCGGCCGCTCCACCGCCCGCACGTGGCTCCTCTCCATCGCGCGCCGCACCTGGATCGACTCCGTGCGCCACGACCGCAGCCGCCCGCGCGCCACCAACAGTGACTACGACGACGTCGCCACCCAACAGCCCAGCACCGACGACCCGAACCTGTGGCCCGAAGTTATCGACGCCCACAATCTCCTCAACGAACTCGCCCCCGACAGGCGCGAAGCCATCGTCCTCACGCAAGTGCTCGGCTACAGCTACGAGGAAGCCGCCAAAATCGCTGGCGTGCGCATCGGGACCATCCGCTCCCGCGTCGCCCGCGCCCGAAAAGACATCATGCGACTTACGGAACAGACCTAGCCCGTTACCCCCTTTTCGTTTATTTCGTTTATGTGTATGATGACAGTATGCCACAACATGAAGAAATGACAAGCTCCCACGTAGAGCGACTAGCACGCCAGGCACTCGAAGACCTTGACGTCGCGCTTTCTCGATCCACCTCGAGCAGCGTTGACATCGTTGTCGATGGGACCCGGCAGCCAATCGAGATCTCACGCTCTGCGGCTTCCGCGCTACGCGAGGTGCTCGCCAACGAGGCCGATGGCAGGCAGGTCAAAATTGTTCCGGTGCAAAAAGAGCTCACCACCCAGCAGGCGGCAGACCTCCTCCATGTGTCCAGACCTCACGTCGTGAAGCTCATCGACACCGGCCAATTAGCCGGCCACAAAGTCGGGGCACACCGGCGCCTATACGCCGACGACGTCTTCGCCTTCAAACGCGAAAGGGACGCAGCGCAGCGCGCCAACCCGGACGAATGATCCACCTGGAACCAAACCAAAAAGGTTCCGAATTCACCGACCAGGCCCAACCCATCAACTACACTGCCTTTTATGATTCGAAACGCAATAGCGATCTCCTTTGCCTTCATCGGCATCGTTGTCGGCGCCGGGTTTGCGTCCGGCCAGGAAGCGATGCAGTACTTTGTAGCCTTCGGCACGCAAGGCATTTGGGGAGCACTCTTGAGCTCGGCCCTGATGTTGGTTGGCGGTATCTCCATCCTCCAGCTTGGCTCATACTTCCAGGCGACTGAACACATGGAAGTGCTCGGTAACATCACCGGCAAGGTCATGGGCTGGGTTCTGGACATCTCGACCATCATCACGCTGTTCTCCATCGGGTTCATCATGTTCGCAGGTGCGGGTGCGAACCTGAACCAGCAGTTCGGTATCCCGGTCTGGATCGGCGCGGTCATCATGCTGGCAATGGTGCTCGGCGTGGGCATGCTGGACGTCAATAAGGTGACCAGCGCAATCGGCATCCTCACCCCGTTCCTCCTGATCTTCGTGATCGGCGGCTGTACCTGGACCATCGTCAACGCGCAGCCAGACTGGGACAGCATCAACATCGCGGCCCAGGACGTCGCAACCGAGCTGCCAAACTGGTGGATCGCCGCACTGAACTACACCGGTCTGAACTTCATCTGCGTTGTGTCCATGGCGGTCGTCATCGGCGGCAACTACCTCGACCCGCGCGAAACCGGCCTCGGCGGCCTCTTCGGCGGCATTGCCTACCTCGCGATGCTGCTCCTGCTCGGCATGGGCCTCATGGTCAGCATCAGCGACGTCAACGGCCACGACATGCCGATGCTCACCCTCATCAACAACATCAACCCAACACTCGGCCTCATCATGACGTTCGTGATCTTCGGCATGATTTTCGCCACCTCGTTGGGCATGTTCTACGCCCTGGGCAAGCGCCTGGCGCGCGGTCGCCAGCAGAAGTTCCGCGTCATCTACATCTCCGCGTGCCTGATCGGGTTCGTCCTGTCCTTCGTCGGCTTCAAGGACTTAATCTCGTTCGTCTACCCGATCCTGGGCTACCTGGGCCTGGTACTCATCGTCGTGGTCACATTAGCCCGCATCCGCGGCTCGGAAACCCTGCGCCACGAAGGCAGCCTGCGACGCCGCGCCCTCGAGCTCATGAAGGACAAACTCGATCCGCGCGTGAAGTTCACCCGCCACGACCAGCGCGAGCTGGACAAGATTACCGAGAAGTCCGTCATGGAAAATAAGGACTTCAAGGAAGCCATGATCGAAGAGGCCGAGCAGGCCCTCGAAGCGGAAGAAGTCCTCGAGACGGAAGAGGCTGGGAGCCAGGCTAAATAATCCTGCCCAGCCAAGTGCCAAGGGACGCAAGATGCGTGCTTTGGCACTTTTTCTTTGGCTCATACAAGGGTGAGCGCACCAAATTCCTGTTTTTCGGAGAGGAGTCGGAACGTTTCCCCAGGTCGTAGGCAGTACCGCTTGATGGAATGTGGTGTCCCCACCACCCGGTCCGACACCAAATTCCCGCTTTCAGGAGCAGCCCTGAGCGTTTCCCCAGGTCGTTGATTCTGCATGGGCGAATTTGGTGTGCGCCCAGAGAGGCCTAGTGCCAAAGGACGCAACCTGTTTTGGTGCAGCCATTCAACACTGCAGGTCAGCAATGTGCTAGATGTTTTCAGGTGCGTCCATTGGCACTGGTTACCTAGCAACCACACCTCAAACCCTGGATCCAGGAAAGTATTTGGGCATTTCCCCTGGTCACGGACCGGCCTGCCCCAAAAGCCGAAGCAGAAAAGCGGCCCCGCCAGGGAACAAACCCCAGGGGACCGCCCTCAAGCGCCCTCAAGTGCCCTCAAGAAGCCAGAAAAGCTACTTCACAAGCAGCTCCGCGATCTGAATCGTGTTCAGTGCGGCGCCCTTGCGCAGGTTGTCGCCGGAGACGACGAACACGAGGCCGCGGTTGCCGTCGACGGCCTGGTCCTGGCGGATGCGGCCGACGAGGGAATCGTCCTTGCCGGCGGCGGCGAGAGGGGTCGGTACGTCGACGACGGTGACGCCTGGCGCGGCCTCCAGGACGGCGCGAGCCTGGTCAGGGGTGATTTCCTTGTCGAATTCGGCGTGGACGACCATGGTGTGCCCGGTGAACACTGGGACGCGGACGCAGGTGCCGGAGACGCGCAGGTCTGGGATGGAGAGGATCTTGCGCGATTCGTTGCGGAGTTTCTGCTCCTCGTCGGTTTCTTCGGTGCCGTCGTCGACGAGGTTGCCGGCGAGTGGCAGCGCATTGAAGGCAATCGGCGCGACGTATGGGCCGAGCTCCTCGGGCTGGAGGAGGGAGCCGTCGAGGGCGAGTTCGGTGTTGCGCTCGCCGATTTCGGCGACCTGGTTTGCAAGCGCCTGCACACCGGCGAGGCCGGAGCCGGAGACCGCCTGGTAGGAGGCTACGCGCATGGTGTGAAGGCCGGCGGCGTCGTGGAGTGCCTTGGCCACGGGCATGATTGCCATGGTGGTGCAGTTCGGGTTCGCGATGATGCCCTTGGCTGGCGCCTTGGCTTCGTCGGGGTTGACCTCGGAGACGATGAGGGGGACGTCATCGTCTTTGCGCCACGCGGAGGAGTTGTCTACGACGGTGGCGCCGGCGGCTGCGAAGACTGGGGCCCACTGCTTGGAGGTGCCGCCGCCTGCGGAGAAGAGCGCGATGTCGACGTCGGCGACGGAGTCTTCGGTGACCTGGGTGAGGTCTTCGACGACGACGTCCTGGCCGCGGTATTCGAGGTGCTTACCCGCGGAGCGTGGTGATGCGAAGAAGCGCACTTTGTCCGCTGGGAAGTCTCGTTCGGCGAGGATTTCGCGCATGACGCGGCCGACCTGGCCGGTTGCACCTACTACTGCGATGGTGGTCATGAAGTGTGTCCTTTCTTAGCGTCCGGTGCCAGCGTAGACGATGGCTGGTTCGTCGCCGCCGAGTTCGAACTTGTCGTGGATAGCGCGGGTGGCTTCCTCAAGGTCGATTTCGCGTACAACGGCAGTGATGCGGATTTCGGAGGTGGTGATCATGTCGATGTTCACGCCGGCGTCGCGAAGTGCTTCGGTGAAGTCGGCGGTGACGCCCGGGTGGGTCTTCATGCCTGCACCGATGAGGGACACCTTGCCGATCTGGTCGTTGTAGGTGATGTTGTCCCAGCCTTCTTTCGCCTGGAGGGCCTTGAGCAGTTCCATGGCGCGGGGGCCGTCGGCAATTGGGAGGGTGAAGGTGATGTCGGTGGTCAGGTTGTGGAGGCTGGAGATGTTCTGCAGCACCATGTCGATGTTGATCTCGTTGTCGGCGAGGACGCGGAACACCTTGGCTGCTTCCCCTGGCAGGTCCTTGACGCCGAGGATGGTGATTTTCGCTTCGGAGGCGTCGGTGGCAACGCCGGACAGTACTGCTTCTTCCATGGGGATATCCTCCAATGCTCCGGCGACGAGGGTGCCGGGATCGTTGCTGTATGACGAACGCACCCGCATGGGTACGTTGAATGCGCGCGCATATTCCACACTGCGCAGCACAAGGATTTTCGAGCCGGACGCGGCAAGCTCAAGCATCTCTTCGAAGCAGAGTTTGTCGAGCTTGCGGGCGTCGTGCACGATGCGTGGGTCGGCGGTGTAGACGCCGTCGACGTCCGAGTAGATTTCGCACTCGTCGGCGCCGAGGGCGGCGGCGAGGGCGACGGCGGTGGTATCGGACCCGCCGCGGCCGAGGGTGGTGACGTCCTTGGTGTCACGGTTGACGCCCTGGAAGCCGGCGACGATGGCGATGCGGCCGGCGTCGATAGCTTCTTGGACGCGGCCCGGCGTCACCTCAATAATGCGGGCGTTGCCGTGGCGCTCGGTGGTGATGACGCCCGCTTGCGAGCCGGTGAAGGACTGCACATCAGCGCCGAAGGATGCGACCGCCATCGCGACCAGCGAGTTCGAGATGCGCTCGCCTGCGGTGAGCAGCATGTCCATCTCGCGGGCGGGTGGGGTTGGGTTGACGCGGGCGGCGAGGTCCAGCAGCTCGTCGGTGGTGTCGCCCATTGCGGAACACACCACCACGACATCGTGCCCCTGCTTCTTAGTGGCAACGATGCGTTCAGCAACCGCGCGTATGCGGTCGGCGCTTTCGAGGGACGAGCCCCCGTATTTCTGCACGATCAATGCCATGGTAGAACCTTCCATCGGTGTAAAAACTGTCGCGTGAAAATCCGCACTATAAGAATAGCGTCCCAAAAACGACTATGGGGCGACATGGCACAGAAAATTAGTATTATCGTTGACCATGCAGAACGACTTCCTTGCGATTAGCTTTGCGCTCACGTCTGCGCTGCTCATCGCGGTGGGGACGGTGTGGCGCCACCGCATCTTGCGCGCCGGCCGCTCCACAACGGAGGTCAATCCCTCACCGCTTTCTTCTTTGCGACGCCCCGCCTGGTGGGCATCGCTCGCCCTTGCGCTGGCCGCGTACGGATTTCAGGCGCTGGCGCTGGCGTTCGGATCCCTGCTGGTAGTCCAGCCGATTCTGGTGCTGTCACTGATGTTCACGCTGCTACTTTCGGCGCGCGTGGAGCACCGCACAATGTCGCCGCAGGGCACGGCGTGGGCGACGCTGCTGACCATTTTCGTTGCGGTGGTGATCCTGGTGGGCCGCCCGGTTCCGGGCACCGCCCCGCCGGGGATGGTCGGCTGGGTGCTGGCAATCGGGGTTGGGCTGGCCTGGATGGTCGGGACGGTCGCGTTCGCCCGCACCCGTGGCGCCGCTACGCAGGCGCTGGCCTACGGCATCCTGTGCGGCGCGATCTTCGGCTACCTGGCGGTGTTTTCCAAGGTGGCTGTGGACGCCTACGTACACGGCGGAGTCGTTGGACTTGTGGAGTCGTGGCAGTTCTGGGCCATGCTGGCCTGCGCGGTGCTGGGCACGGCAGTGCAGCAGTTCGCGTTCGGCGCCAGCAAGCTGGCCACCACGCTGCCGGCCATGAAGGTTGTTGAGCCGCTGGTTGCACTCACCTTGGGCATCGTGCTGCTTGGGGAGAACTTCGCCGTGTCCAGTGTTGGGGGTTGGGTAGCGATGGTGGCGTCGATAATTATGATGCTGGCCAGCGCGGCGATGCTCACACGGGTCAGTATTCAAGTGGGATAGGCCCAAACCGTGTATGCTTTGGCGCATGTCACATCAGCTGCTGCTCCTAATCTGCCGCGGCGGGATACAGGCCTCGTTGTAACACGGCCGGCGCCCGTCGCGGAGTTTGTGCACGCCGACCGTGAAACTCGCCACGAAGGAGAACAGCCACAATGACCACCCAACCAGCCTGGAATAAGCAGCAGCCATCGAAGATGCCAGCGCACCGCTACCTGCCGTTTGCGCAGGAGGTAGAGCCTATCCGCCTGCCGGATCGCACCTGGCCAGACGCCACCATCACGCACGCGCCACAGTGGTGCGCGGTGGACCTGCGCGACGGCAACCAGGCCCTGATTGACCCGATGAACCCGGAGCGCAAGCGCCGCATGTTCAACCTGCTGGTGGAGATGGGTTACAAGGAGATCGAGGTGGGCTTCCCGTCCGCCTCGCAGACTGACTTCAACTTTGTGCGCGAGATCATCGAGCAGGACATGATCCCGGATGACGTCACCATCCAGGTGCTGGTGCAGGCCCGTGAGCACCTGATTCATCGCACGTTCGAGGCGTGCTCGGGCGCGAAGAACGTGATCGTGCACTTCTACAACTCGACGTCGAAGCTGCAGCGCGAAGTGGTGTTCCGGAAAGACCGCCCGGCGATCAAGAAACTGGCGACGGACGCGGCGGAGCTGATCAAGGGCATCGCGAAGGATTACCCGGACACGAACTGGCGCTGGCAGTACTCGCCGGAGTCCTTCACCGGCACTGAGCTGGACTTTGCGGTTGAGGTGTGCGACGCCGTCGTCGAGATCATGGACGCGACCCCTGAGCAGCCGATGATCATCAACCTGCCGGCGACCGTCGAAATGATTACCCCAAATGTGTATGCGGACTCGGTGGAGTGGATGCACCGCAACCTGAAGCGCCGCGACTCCATCATCCTGTCGCTGCACCCCCACAACGACCGCGGCGAAGGCATCGCCGCGGCCGAGCTGGGCTACATGGCGGGCGCGGACCGCATCGAAGGCTGCCTGTTCGGCAACGGTGAGCGCACCGGCAACGTCGACCTGGTCACACTGGGCCTGAACATGCTGACGCAGGGCGTCGACCCGCAGATCGACTTCTCTGATATCCAGCGCATCCGCGACGTCGTGGAGTACTGCAACCAGCTGCGCGTCCCCGAGCGCCACCCATACGGCGGCGACCTGGTCTTCACGGCGTTCTCCGGCTCGCACCAGGACGCTATTAATAAAGGCCTGGACGCACTGGCGAGCAAGGTGCGCCCAGGCGCAAACTCCACCGAGGTGCAGTGGGAAGAGCTGCGCGAGACGGTCTGGGAGGTCCCATACCTGCCGATCGACCCGAAGGATGTGGGCCGCGACTACGAGGCTGTCATCCGCGTCAACTCCCAGTCCGGCAAGGGTGGCGTTGCCTACATCATGAAGACGGACCACGGCATCGATATGCCGAAGGCGATGCAGCCGGAGTTCTCCGCGGTGGTGCAGAACATCACCGACAACGAGGGCGGCGAGGTCAACTCGAAGAACATGTGGGACATCTTCGCCACGACCTACCTGGACCCGGATTCGCCACTGGAGCTGCACTCCTTCCGCACGTCGGATGAGGAGGGCAAGGACGCCACGACGACCGGGATCCGCGCGCGCGTGACCTACAACGGCCAGGACCACGAAGTCACGGGTGTCGGCAACGGCCCGATCGCGGCGTTCGCGAACGCTCTGGAGAACATCGGCATCAACGTCGAGGTGCAGGACTACTCGCAGCGCGCCCGCTCCGCGGGTGACGACGCCGACGCGGCCTGCTACATCTACGCGGATGTCGACGGCAAGCGTGCGTGGGGCGCTGGCGTGGCAGGATCGACGACGTTGGCGTCGATGCAGGCCATCGTGTCCGCGGTGAACCGCTCGACCGTCGCCTAACACTACCCCCGTCAGGGGGGTCGTTCTGCCTGGCGGACTGAGATGCGAGTGATAAAGCGCGCTCGCTTCTCTTACGCCTCTCTCAGCGTATAAGAATCCGCGCTGCGTACGAACGTGACGTGTCACACGCCTCCACAGGTCGACATGCGTTTACCCAGGTGCGCGCCTTATACTCATTGCTCGGAGATTTATCTACTGGCGAGGCAGCACCGGGTAAGGCAGGGCGAAATGGCAACAACATACGTGGTTCCAGACCACGGGCTTGGTGCTGTTCGCAACATCCCGGTACACGAGGCGGAGCAAGAGCACATCATTCACCTGCTCGATTCCGCCGATACGGACGTTGCGGACCTCGCAGCGCTGCTTATCCCGCGCGCTGAGAGCTGCGGGTTCGACATTCACTTCCAGGACTCGGTGCTCGGCAGCATGAGCGCCTCGGACGCGCGCGAGTACGCGGAGCTGTCCTGGATCGTGGAAGCCTCGATGATCCCGCAGGTCACGGTGCGCGCCATCCGCCTTGCGGACGGCTCCCTGCAAACCGTCCTTCGCCTGCCACGCCCCGGCCTGTGCATCCCCACCAACCAGCCCCCGACCGAGCCGTGGGTGTTTCTCGACGACACCCGCACCTACGACGTCTCCTTCCTCCCAGACGCGCAAGAGGCCCAGGAAGTATCGGTGCTGGATCGGAAGCATTACCTGTTCACGCTGAGCGCCACCGAGGATGCCGCCGAAGATACTGTGCAGGTCGCGATTGGGGATCGGGCCGTCGGCACCCTGGCGGGGCCAGTGGCCACCGCGCTGCTGCCGACGCTGCAGTCCCTCAGCGAGCGTGGCCTGCTGGCGGTAGCTCACGGCTACCTCGCGCCGTTGGGTGGCAAGCCGTCGTTGAGCGTGACCGTTGGCCCACTCGCCCCGGACGTGCTTCCGCCCCTCTCCCCGATTCCGCCGGTGCAGGTCCACCCGCGCCACCCGGATACCTCGGCGATGTCGGCGACCACCGTGATCCCCGTGGTACGCCCAGAGGAGCTGGAAGACAGCGCCGACGCGGTGGCCAAGTCCGCCGCAGCGAAGGCTGATTCGGAGGAGTTCCCCGCCGTGGAGACCCCGGCGGACGAGAAGACCCCGGAGGCGCAGCCGAAGAAGAACCAGCCGATCCACCCGATGCGCTGGGTAGCCGCTGTCATCGGCGCGCTGCTGATCGCGCTGATCGGCTCGGTGGCGTTCAGCGAGCAGTGGAGCGGCTCGCCGGACACAGTTTCCACGTACATGACGGAGCCTGCGCACTCCCCGAGCAAGTCCGGCCAGAAGCCGGAACCTTCGAAGCGGTCGACGGAACAGACCACCGAGGAGACCACGCCGCCTTCTTCGGAGCCCGCGTCTGAGCCGGCCTCGGCGCCAGCCCCGGCGCAACAGGAACCGGCGTACCAGGTGCCAGCACAACCGGCCCCGGTGTGGCAGGCCCCAGCGCCTGCGCCCGTGCCCGCCCCTGCGCCTGCACCAGCGCCTGTGCAGCAGCCCGCTCCCGTGCAGGAACAGCCCGCGCCGGCCCCTGCACCAGCGCCTGCCCCCGACTACCAGTACAATTTCGGCGGCCTGCAGATCCAGTCGGACACGCCGCTCGGCGGGCCATTACACCGCGTGCAGTGGCCATAGCTACTATCAGAGTGATGACAACACCTGACCACGAGCTCTTTCCGTTCGTCGCGGTAAGCGCCCTTTCGACAAGCATCCACCCCTCCACGGGGCGTTTGCTCACCCTCGATGCGGTCACGTTCGACGAAAACGGCGAGGTCGGCGAGGACTTCCACGCCGTATTCAACCCGGTCAAAGACGCCGGCCCGCGCCACCTGCACAACCTGGAGAAGAGCGACTTCGCTCAGGCGCCACGGTTCGCGCGGCACCTCAAGACACTCAACAAGCTTATCGACGGCCGCACCCTCATCGTGCTCGACAGCCCCACGGAGTGGGGGTACCTCGTCTCCGAGTCGCGCCGCGCCATGAACGCCGCCGCCCGCGCCAACCGCCAACGCGCCCGCAAGCACAACCGGCGCCGCCAGCGCGTCGGCCACATCCCGCGCCCCGAAGCAATCGTGGACATCCTCGGCAGCGCGCGCCGCCAGGGCCACATCCTCATCGACGAGCGACTCAACGCCGTGGCCAACCAAGTCGGCGTGCTCTCCGAACCGGCCACCGCCACCGTCGAGCGCGCCAGCGTCCCCGAGGAGGAACTCTCCCGGGCGGCCACACTGAAGCTCGTCGCGGTGTACCTGCAGCTGCGCGAAAACGGCACGCTGACCAGCATCGACCCGGAGGACCTCAAGGCGGACCGCTTCGGCCTGCAGCGCTCCGCACTGCGGGTGGACGCGCATAAGCGCGAAGGGGACGTCGATAATCCGGGCGTCTACACGGGTGCGGGCCTCAAGCCAGGCATGGAGATCTCCATCTCCGACGACGTCGCCGTCGACCCCGACGAGCTCATCCAGGCCGCGCTCGACGCCGGGCTGAACTACCAAGAAAAGCTCACACGCACCGCCTCCCTCGTCGTCTCCGACGCTCCATCCCGCGGCGCCGAACTGCGAGGCAAAGCGATGCACGCGCACCGCAAAGACATCCCGGTGCTCAGCGCGCAGGAGTTTCTCCAGGCCGTAGCGCGCGACTAACGTAGAGGCATGCTCTCACAACTGCGTACCTCTGTTGCGCTGGCCGCCGCGAAGGCCGCCACGTTCGCGTCGCGCGCCACCGGCCGCGGCGCCGGCGGCATGATCGGCGGGCTCGTTGCCAACGCGATCGATCCGAACATCATGGCAGGCCTGTCCAAAGGGCGCCCGGCCGTGCTGGTGACGGGCACGAACGGCAAGTCCACCACCACAAAGATGCTGGTAGCGGCGCTGCGCTCCACCAGGACTGTGGCCACCAACGACGGCGGCGACAACATGGACGCCGGCATCATCTCCGCGCTCATGGCGGGCAAGGACGCCTCCACGATCGCCCTCGAGGTCGACGAGCTGCACGTCCCCCACGTCGCCGACCGGCTGCAGCCGAAGGCGTTCGTGCTGCTCAACCTGTCGCGCGACCAGCTGGACCGCGTCGGCGAGATCAACAAGATCGAGCGCGCCCTCCGCGGCGCCGTCAACGCCCACCCGGAGGCCACCGTCATCGCTAACTGCGACGACGTGCTGATGACCTCCGTCGCCTGGGACCACCCCAACGTCATCTGGGTTTCCGCGGGCGCCGGCTGGCTCGGCGACTCCGTCACCAACCCCCGCAGCGGCGGCCACGTCGTACGCACCGAGGACGACTGGTACGCCGTCGAGCCCCTCCCCGACGGCTCCGAGTTTCGACGCCCCACCCCCACCTACGCCGTCACCGACGACGGCCTGCGCTGCCCGGATGGGGGCGTCGTCACGCTTGACCTCGCGCTGCCGGGGCGAGCGAACCGCGGCAACGCCGCACAGGCCGTAGCCTGCGCCGTCGACGTCTTCGGTGTACCACTCGCCTCTGCGCTCGCCGCCGTCGCCGACGTCCAAGACGTCGCCGGGCGCTACTCCACCATCCACTTCGGCGACCACGAAGTCCGCCTCCTGCTGGCCAAGAACCCGGCAGGCTGGCAAGAGGCCCTCTCCATGGTGGACCGCACCGCCGACGGCCTCGTCATCGCCGTCAACGGCCAAGTCGCCGACGGCGAAGACCTCTCCTGGCTCTGGGACGTCAAGTTCGAAGACTTCCACGGCATCGCCGTCAAAGCCGCCGGCGAACGCGGCACCGACCTCGCCGTGCGCCTGCTCTACGCCGACATCGAACACGAACTGATCCACAACTGCGTCGACGCCATCCGCGCCTGCCCACCCGGCCGCGTCGAAGTGCTGGCCAACTACACCGCCTTCCGCGACCTCAAAAAGGACCTACACAAGGAGCTGGACCGTGACTAACACTTTGACCATCGGCCTGCTGCTGCCCGACGTACTCGGCACCTACGGCGACGACGGCAACGCACTCGTCCTGCGCCAACGCGCCCGCATGCGAGGCATCGACACCCACATCCGACCCATCCCCCTCACCGAGGACATCCCCTCCGACTGCGACATCTACACCCTCGGCGGCGGCGAGGACTCCGCCCAAATCATTGCGGCCTCCCGCCTGCAAGCGTCCCCCGGCCTACAGCGCGCCATCGACGCCGGCCGCCCCGTCTTCGCCGTCTGCGCCGGCATGCAGGTCCTCGGCCACAGCTTCACCGCCCACGGCGAAGAAGTCGCCGGCATCGGCGTCCTCGACGTCCGCACCTCCCCCATGTCGGAGCGCGCCATCGGGGAAGTCCAATCCCACCCACTTCTCGACGGCCTCTCCGCCCCCCTCACCGGATTCGAAAACCACATGGGCGGCACCACCCTCGGCCCCGACGCCTCCCCACTCGGCCAGGTGAAACGCGGCGTGGGCAACAACGTGGGTGCTGGTTCTCGGGCTGGCGTTGAGGGTGTTGTGCAGGGCAGCGTCATCGCCACCTACATGCACGGCCCCGCCCTCGCCCGCAACCCCGAACTTGCCGACCTCCTCCTCACCCGCGCCCTCGGCATCCACGCCCAGGAACTCACCCCACTCGCGTTGCCCGAGGTGGACCAGCTGCGCAAGGAGCGCCTCAGGTAGGTTGCCGCTAGCGCTCTAGGAGCCAGTGCCAAAGGACGCAATTCGTTCCGAGGAACTCGGGAAAAGCCCAGGTCGCGAATATGCGGTTGCGTCTTTTGGCACTCGGCCCGGTTGGGGTGACACCAAATTCCCTCATTGGATTTTCGCGACCTGGGGAAACGCTTCAGGGCCTACTCGAAAAGCGCGAATTTGGTGTCAAGCTCGTTGGTCACAACACCAAATTCCTAGTTTTTCGCGAGCGAATTTGAAAAAGCCCAGGTCGCTGGAGCTCAGTGAGGGAATTTGGTGCACAGCACCTCCTACAACGTGAGCCGCCCGGAGAGCGCGCGGGAGAGGGTGAGTTCGTCGACGAACTCGAGGTCGCCGCCGAGCGGCATGCCGGAGGCCAGGCGGGAGACGGTCAGATCTGGGAAGTCCTTGAGCAGGCGGGCCAGGTAGGAGGCGGTGGCTTCGCCTTCGGTGTCGGGGTCGGTGGCGAGGATGACTTCGGTGATTTGGGGGGCGTCGTCGCCGTCGAGGTCGGGAAGGACGCCGCCGATGCGCTTCAGCAGGGGCGTGACGGCGAGGTCCTTGGGGCCCACGTTCGCGAGTGGGTCGAGTGCCCCACCGAGCACGTGGTAGCGGCCGTTGAACTCGCCGGTCCGCTCGATGACCTGGATGTCTTTGGCGTCTTCGACGACGCAGATGAGGTCTTTTTTGCGGCCGGAGTCGGCGCAGATGCGGCAGACTGCTTCGCGGGAGACGTTGTTGCAGATGCGACAGAACGTCACGCCGTCGCGGACGCCGGCGAGGGCGGCGCGGAGTCGGTCGATATCTTCGGGCTCGGTTTGGAGAAGGTGGAAGGCGATCCGTTGCGCGGACTTGGGTCCGACGCCGGGGAGGCGCGAGAGCTCGTCGATAAGGTCTTGGAGCGGTCCTTCGAACATGGGGGTCCTTTACAACACAAAACGCCTGGCGAAGTGCCAGGCGTTCAAGCGGGTGGGTTTAGATGATGCCGCCGAACGGAATCTCACCAGGTGCAGGCTGCTGACCACCAGGAGCCTCCTGTGGCATTGCGCCGCCGGTCAGTGGGCCGATCTTCTCCTGTGCCAGCTCGCCGGCCTTGTTGTGGGCGTCGCGGTATGCGGCGAGGATGAGGTCCTGCAGCGTCTCGACGTCGTCGGCGTCAACAGCCTCCGGCTTGATCTGCAGGTCGGTGATCTCTGCGCCACCGGTCATGACGACGGTGACCAGGCCGCCGCCAGCGGTGCCGGTGACGGTGGTGCTGAGCAGCTCCTGCTGTGCCTGCTGCAGCGCCTGCTGCACCTCGGCTGCCTGGCGGATGAGTTCTTGCATGTCCTGAGGCATATTTGGCTGGGTCATGGTGTGTAACACCCTTTCGTGTCAGTGATTTTGTCTAATTTGCTCACCAGTGTACCCGGTAGTTCCTGAATGCTTACAAGGGCTTGGCTCCAAGTTCGCTGGCAAGCAGGTCCATGGCGACTTCGGTGGCGTCACGACGGTCGAAGGTCGCCGACTCGGCCTCGGCCTGGTCGACCATGTCGCGCTCTTCGTCCTCTTGGCTGTAGGGCTCGGGCGGCGGCGGAGGCGGTTCCCATCCGGCGTCTTCGTGGAATGGTTCGGGCGGCGGCGGGACTTCCTCGCGCTCGCGACGCTCCTGTTGCGCGCTGCGCTGCCCGGCGGCCTTCGCTATCGCCCGCCAGTCAGTGGGCTGCTGCGCTGCGGGTTTTGGGGTTGCTTCACTTTTCGACGCCCCCTTCGCCCCTTTCGTGCCCACCACGCAACGCACGGCAACCTTGGTGCCAAGCGCTTCGGAGAACACCGCGACGATGTCCCCGTTGTTGTTGTCGGCGTTGAGGCGCTCCGCGAGGGCACCCGTGTTGTGTCCGATGAGCAGCGTGGGTTGGCCGTCTTCGTTGTCGAGGGAGAGCGGTTTGGCTTCGGCAAGCATGATTTCGGCGACCTGGTTGCGCTTGCCCACAGCTTGGCGCAGCTTCATCCAGTCACGCTGCACGCGTTCGAGGAGGTCTTCCGCAGGTGCTGGCTCTGGCTTCGGTGCCGGGGTTGGTTCCGGCTTCGGCGGCGTTGCGGGTTCCGCGGGTGGCTGCGGCACCGGCTTCGGTTCAGGCTTCGGCTCGGGCTTGGGCTCAGGCTTTGGCGCACTCTGCGCCTTGCGGCGCTCCGCGATCCTGGCCGCAGCAGCCGCAGCGGCCGCGGCTCCCCCACCCTGCGAAGGAGCCTGCGACGGGGCCTGCTGGGCAGGCTGGGCCGCCTGCGCAGGGGCAGCAGGCGCCGGTGCAGCTGAGGTAGCCGAGGATACCGCCGGGCGGTCGCCCATCGTGAGCAGGTGCGCCATCATCACTTCCAACAACAGGCGCGGGGACGTCGCGCCGCGGAGGTCGCCGATCCGATCGTTGACCTCGGTCGCGAGCGCGGCCAGCGTCGACGGGTGGAACTGTTGCGCTTCGGCGCGGAGGATTTCGGCGCGGTCGACGGGGGCGTCGACAAGCCCTTCGCCGAAGGCATCCGGCACGGTGACGATGAGCAGCAGGTCACGCAGCCGGTCCAGCAGGTCGAGGGCGAAACGGCGCGGCTCGTGGCCGGACTCGATCACCTTGTCGATGGTGTGGAACATCGCCGCGGCGTCCTTGGTGGCGAGGGCGTCGATGGCGGCGTCGAGAAGCGTGAGGTCCGTGACCCCGAGCAGCGGCAGCGCCATCTCGTAGGTCAGGCCGTCCGGCCCGGCGCCCGCCAACAGCTGGTCCAGCACGGACAGCGTGTCGCGCGGCGACCCGCCGCCAGCGCGGATGACCAGCGGGTACACGTTCTCGTCGACGAACGCGCCCTCCTCCGCAACGATGTTTTCCAGCAGGTGGCGCATCGCCTGCGGGGTCAGCAGGCGGAACGGGTAGTTGTGGGTACGCGAGCGAATCGTGCCGAGGATCTTCTCCGGCTCGGTCGTCGCAAAGATGAAGATGAGGTGCTCTGGCGGCTCCTCCACAATCTTGAGCAGGGCGTTGTTGCCGGAGGGCGAAATCATGTGCGCCTCGTCGATGATGAAGACGCGGTAGCGGGACTCCGCAGGCGCGAACATGGCGCGTTCGCGCAGCTCACGCATGTCGTCGACACCGCCGTGAGAGGCGGCGTCCAGCTCCATCACGTCCAGGTTCCCGGTGCCACCCGGCGCCAGCGACACGCAGGACGCGCACTTGCCGCACGGAGTGGACGTCGGCCCCTCAACGCAGTTCAACGAGCGCGCCAGAATGCGCGCCGAGGACGTCTTGCCACACCCCCGCGGCCCCGAAAACAGGTACGCATGGCTGATGCGCCCGTTGTCGAGAGCGTTCGATAACGGCACAGTCACCTGGTCTTGCCCAACCAGCTCACCAAACGTTGCAGGACGATATTTCCGGTACAGAGCCACGGCGCCAAGTGTAGACGATCAGCCCTCTTCCCGGCACCAATCTTTCACATCCACGCCACGCCTGCGCAGACGCCGCTCCAGCACCGGATAGCCCTGCTCGGAGGCGATCCCGAACTCCTCATCGGTGAGCGCAATCAGCTCCAGAAGCAGCGTGATCCGGCGCGGCTCACGCACCAGCGGGGTGCCCTGCGCAAACACCTCCGGCTCCCGCAGCAGCCCATGCCGCACGGTGCCCGGCGCGTCGGCCAGCAACCCCTCGAGCAGCACACCCGGCTGACCGGGCACGCCGAGGCGCTCAAGCTCGCGGGTCACACCCACGACGGCCTCGGCAAGCACCTGCTTGTCGACGTCCCCCACCGCCATCACCTCGCACACAACTTCGGGGCCGCCATCATCAAGCGCCACCAGCCCCATGTCAGTACCGCTGAACCCGGCAGTCACCGCCACATTCGCACCGTCCAGTTCCGCGGTGGCGGCGGCGCGGGCGTCGATAAGCGAAAGCTGCATCCCCGGAAACACCGAGGCCAACCAGGCAGCGAGCTCGTCTCCCGTCATGCGCCGAGCTTCTCGACCGCCGCGAGCAACACACACGTAGCCACGCCGTCCATCGCCTTCGTGACCTCCTCAAGCGGCGGCATCGACGGCGCCAAACGAATATTGCGATCGTTCGGGTCCTGCCCCTTCGGGAACGCCGAGCCCGCCTTCGTCAGGCTGATGCCGGCCTGCTTCGCCAGCTCCCACACGCGAGTCGCAGTGCCATCCATCACGTCCAAAGAAATGAAGTAGCCACCCTTCGGCTTCGACCAGGACGCCACCCCCGTGCCCCCGAGCCGGTTCTCCAGCACCTCGAGCACAGCCTCGAACTTCGGCGCCAACGACTCCGCATGCTTCCGCATAATCTCCCGCAGGCCATTCGCGTCCTTGAAGTACATCGCGTGCGCCAACTGGTTCACCTTATTCGGTCCGATACCGCGCACATTCGCGATTGACTCGTACCACTCCAGGTTCTCCTCCGACGAAGCAAAGAACGCCACACCCGAACCCGCATGCGTAATTTTCGACGTCGACGACATGTACCAGAAACGATTTGGGTTCCCCGCCTTCGCCGCCACCTCAAGCACGTCCACGTTCACCGGGAACGTATCCGTCAACGTGTGCACCGCGTACGCGTTATCCCACACGATGCGGAAGTCCGGCGCGGCCGTCTCCATCGCCGCCAGACGCTCGATGGTCGCCTGGGAGTACACCGCGCCCGTCGGGTTGGAAAACACCGGCACAGACCACATGCCCTTCACGGCTGGGTCCTTCACCAGCTCTTCCACGACATCCATGTCGGGGCCGTCCTCAAGCAGCGGGACAGTGATCATTTCGAAGCCGAAACGCTCCGTAATCGTGAAGTGGCGGTCGTAGCCGGGCACTGGGCACAGCCACTTAATCGCGTGCTCGCGCTGCTCATCCGCCCACGGCCGCGGCGAATCATTCGTGCCGAACGTGTACGCCCAGGACACCAGGTCAAACATAATATTTAGTGACGACGAGTCCCCCGCCACCAACAGCTTCGGGTCAATACCGAGCGCCTCGGCCCACAACTCACGCAACTGCAAAATGCCCGTCAGGCCGCCGTAATTACGCACGTCCACGCCCGACGCGTCGCGGTGATTCCCTACACCCGGCAGTGCTAACAGCTCGTCCGCCAAGTCCAACTGGCGCGCCGAGGGCTTCCCCCTCGTGAGATCCAACGCCATGTTGGTCTCCTCCAGCTGCTTGTACTGCTCACGCAACTCAGCAGCCAGGCTTGCGAGCTGCTCAGCATCTAATTCTTTCAACGGGGTGTTCAATGTTGTGGTGTCCTATCCGGGTACTGAGGCCTATGTGCTAACGACCCATCATCGTACTCGGGCACCCCGGCACACGCGTGCGTTTCACCCGCGTTGTCCCCCCCATAAAAAAGGGGACCTCACGCACCTGCCAGCGCCCGCTTACCCTTGCTGCGTTCCCGCCCTGGGGGAGTTCACGAGATGAGCACCGCGTGAGATCCTGCAGAACACTCTAGCTTGAAGCTTTAGGCGTTGCAAAACAATTATTGCGCTGGCGTTTTGTAGGAAGCCGGGGAGATGGGTTAAAGTAGTCCCTCGACGCATGATGTGTCGCAACTAGGAGGATTCGACTAGCGGCCTATGTCACACGCCTGGAACGCGTGCGGGTTTCACGACCCTCGTGGGTTCAAATCCCACATCCTCCGCGCTATTCAAACAGCGCATCCGGTTGAAGTTTTTCGCTGGGTGCGCTGTTTTCGTTTTGGGCTCGTGCCTTTGCACCAAATTCCTGTATTTTGAGAAGTCACCGAGGCGTTTCCCCAGGTCGCACCCGCTGTGCGAGGGAATTTGGTGTCCCTCACATCAAGGCGAGTGACAAAGGACGCACCCTACTTTTTGCGACCTGGGCTTTTGCCGAAGTTAGCCGACAGGATTGCGTCCTTTGTCACTCACACCACCCACGGAGACACCAAATTCCCTCACTGGCCGCCAGTGAACTGGGGTTTTCCAATTCGCCCGCGAAACCCCAGGAATGTGGTGCGCGGGTCCAGCACGCACAAAACCCCGCGACCCAACTCGCAGATCGCGGGGTTTTATGCAGAGGAGCTACTTCTCCTTAGGCGTGGTCGTCACAGCGGCGGCAGTAGCAGTAGCCGTAGCGGTTGCCGAAGGTTTCCGGCCGAGGAAGTCGCCCAGCGAGGAGCCCTCGTTGGAGCTCTGCTGGATCTTGTTGGCGGCGCCGTTCTCGCCTGGGGCACACAGGGAGACCAGGCCAGCCAGGGCGCCGATGCCGAGCGTGACGGCCGCGATGGCGCCGAGGGCCTCGGTGGCCTGCGGGCCGAACTGGGCGTTCAGGCGTGCGGCTTCGATGTCGAGCTGCTTGAGGAAGTCAGGGCGCTCGACGCCGAAGTTGCCGAACGGGTTCGGGATGTTCATCTGCTCGGAGACGCGGCGGGCAGAGGCGTTGATCTCTGGGCCCATTGCGGCGATGAGCGGCGCGCCGACGGCGACTGCCAGGCCGAGCGGGATGAGCCACAGGAGCGGCCCACCGTGGGAGGACATGTCGGCGAAGCAGCGCTGCAGGTCATCAGCCGAGCTCTTGCCTGGGGTCTTCGGCTGGTCTTGTTCGCCCTGAACAACGACGTGGACGGTGACATCGCCGTCGCGGCCTGGGATCGTGATGTCGAAGCCCTTGGGGTCCGGGGTTCGCTCAGCTGGCGGGATGATGATGACCTTGTCGCCCTCGTGCTTAGCGGTCCAGCCGTCGGGCAGCTTCAGGTCACCGATGTTGGCTCCTGGCACGTTGATCACGATGCTCTGCGTGCCTGGCGTGACAACAACCTTTTCGGTTTCGCCTGGCTTCGGGGTGATGGTGTTGCCGCCTGCGGTCGACGGAGTGTCGCCGCCGACGGTGACAACGGCCGGGCGGGTGACGGTCTTGCCGTCTGGGTAGGTGACCTCTACTGGGACGACGATCTGGTCACCGGGTTTGGCGTCGCTAGGTGGTGTGACGGAGACGGAGCCGCCGTCGTTGATGGTGACGTCCCAGCCGTCTGGTGCTTTCCAGCCGTCGACGATCTTGAAGGTTGCGCCGTCTGGCTGGGTGCTCGGCGGCACGACGACGGTGACGCCGCCCTTGGTGCGCCCAGGGGTGTAGTCGACTGGTGGCTGGCCTTCTGGGGTGTCGGCGTCGTCAACAACGAGGATGGTTGCTGGGCGCGTGACTTTCTGGCCGCCTGGGTAGGTGATGTTGACTGGGACGACGGTGTAGTCGCCGGACTTGGCGTCGGCCGGTGGGGTGGCGGTGACGCCGCCGTCCTCGCCAACGTTGACCTTCCAGCCTTTCGGCACCTTGTACTCAGGCGAGATGACGAAGGTGGTGCCGCCCGGCGCGCGTGGCGTCGGGTTGACGGTGACGGTCTGGTTCGGCTTGGTCTGCTTCGGGGTGTAGTTCTGGTCCGGAGCGGACGGGGTGGCCGGCTTCGGGTCGACGGGCGCGGCCGGGTCGTCGATGACGGTCACGACGATTGGTCGCGTGATGGTGTTGCCGTTCGGGTCGGTGACCTGCACGTTGATGACGCCGAAGTTGCCTGGCTTGGCGTCTGCTGGTGGAGTGACGTGCGCGACGCCGGTTTTTTCGTCGATGTTGATGGTCCAGCCTTCAGGGACGTCCTTCTGCTCGACAACGTAGGTGGAGCCCTCGGTGCCACCCTTCGGGGTGACAACTACGACGGTGCCCGGCTTGGTCGGCTTCGGTGGGAACTGGACGTCGTTGGTGCCCTTGGGGGCGTCGTCAACAACTACGACGACTGCTGGGCGGGTGATCGAGGAACCATCCGGGTAGGTGATCTGGACAGGCACGACAATGCGGTCGCCTGGCTTGGCATCGGCCGGCGGGGTGGCGGTGACGGAGCCGTCCTCGCCGACGGTGACCTTCCAGCCCTTCGGTGCCTCGTAGGCGTCGTGGATGGTGAACGTGGTGCCCTTCGGCGCATCAGCGCTGAACTCTGGGGCGTCCACGGTGACCTCGACGCCTGGGCGGGTGGTTTCCGCCAGGTAGTACGCGTCCGGGTTCTGTGCCTGCGGTGGCGCACTGACGATGACGGTGCCCGGTACGACCTTGGTGGAGCCGTCTGGGAATGTCACCTCGACGTTGACGGTCTTGGTTTCGCCGTCGCGGGCGTTCGCCGGCGGCGTTGCGGTGATCTCGCCGGTGCGCTTATCGACGCCCACCTTCCAATCACCGAGCTGCTGGTCAGGGGCGATCTTGAAGGTCGTGCCGGCTGGCAGCTCCTGGTCACGGACCTGCGGCAGCGTCACGGTGACGGATGGGCGGGTGATCACGACGTCGTAGCCAGGGGTGTGCTCCTGGGCCAGGGTCGTGTCAACGCCGACCACGGACTCCAGCACGTCGTGGGATCCGTCTGGGTAGGTGGCCTTGACCTGCACGGTCACGGTATCTTCCAGGCGCGCGCTCATCGGCGCGGTGACCTTGAGCGCGTTGCTGCCCTCTTCCAGGGTGACGTCCCATGGGCGGGCCTCACTGCTTGGGGTAGCGCCGATGACCTCGAAGGTGGTGCCGTCAGGGTACTTCGGGCTGCCCGGCTTCAGCGCGACGGTTGCCGTCTTGCCCGGGGAGGTCTTCTCGTTGCCGTAGCTTGGGGCCCACTGCTGGGTCTTCAGCTGGAACGTTTCGCCGATCTTGGCGTTGTCCTTGTACTTCTGCAGGTTGAGCTGGTCGGAGCCGTCGCGCGGGGTGGCGTACACCTCAACCTGGAGCGCTTCAGGCTTGTCATTGTCGATTTCGCCGGTCCCGCCGACAGGCAGGGTGACATGCACGCGGCCATCCTTATCGACGCGCGCATTCGCGCCCTCGACAGCCTTACCGTTTCGCGTCACGACAGCAATCACGCGAGCGTAATCTTCCCCAGCACCGTTGGTGACCTGGATGTTCGTCGCAAACTCCTTGCCATTCGCGGTGACAACCGGCACCTCGTCCTGAGCCGCCTGCAGCGGGAAGCACTGCGCGTTCTCTGCCGGGACCGGCAGCAGGTCAACCTCGGCGATGTTGCGGGCCTCGAAGCCCAGGCGGTTCGGGAAGTTCTCGTAGCCGTTGCCTACGCTTCGGGCGACCCACGCGAACGTGCGTGTCTCGTCTTCCTTGATGTCCTTCACGTCCTCGAGGATGACCTTCGCGGACACCACCGGGGAGCCTTCCGAAAGGTGCAGCTCGACCGGCTCAACGTGCGCGGTGCCGGTGACGTTCAGGTCCATATTGGTGGTGCTATCCTCGCCGGAACGCACCGCTCCTGGGATAGTCTCCCCTACAGACACCGCCGAAAGGGTGAAGGTCTCCTCGAAATCAGAGATGCGAGTCTGGTTCATGCGCAACTCGGAAACCATCGAGTCCACAGCGTGCTCGCCGTCGCCGTGGAGGCTGACCCAGTAGTACACCTCAACCTGGCCCTGCTCGTTGACAACGGCGCGGGTGCCCGGCTCAAACGAGCCCTCGTTCGGAGTACTCACACCACCGATGCGCTGGTGCGGGAACAAGGTGTTCGCGCTCAGCACGTCGTGGCATCGGTTCTCTTCGGCGCTCTGCGCGTCCACCTGTGGCACCACGAGCGCGGACGCCCCCAGCGCCAGCGCCACCACAGTGGCTGACATTCTACGATTTCGCATTCTGAAACTCCCCTCAGAGGCAACTGTGTGTTATTTGTGCTATCCATTCATCATGAACGGTTTTTAAGAAGTTTCAAGTACTTTTGACAGTTTATTTTCAGCGAACGCCCGAACCTGCACAGTTGTCGTCAAAATATTTGCATCACATGCATGTTATTCAACCAGCGGTTACCCCCGCTCGGGTGTATTTGTCCAGACGAAAGGATCCGCTGAGAGCTTCTCAGGGTCAAAGCGCTCAAGGATCTCCTGCGCCGTCCCAGCGCCTGCGCACCCAATCGATTCTGCAAGCGCCCGCACCACGCCATCCACCCCAATGCGCTGCGACATCTCCGCAAACGTCACCGCCCCATCGCGCTTCGCCAGCCGCTTGCCCTCCGCGTTGAGCACCAGCGGCACGTGCACATACTCGGGTTCCTGCCCGCCCAACAAGTGCGTCATGTACGCCTGCGCGGGCGCCGACATCAACAAATCATCCCCACGAACCACCTGGTCAACCCCCTGGTCCACGTCGTCGACGACCACCGCCAAGTTATACGCCCAGTCCCCCGCCTGCGCCTGCGCGAGGTTTCCACCACGGCGCACCACCACGTCATCGACAGGCCCGGTCACCTCCCCCGCAAAGAAGTCCCGCACCGTCCACTCCCGCGCCTCGGCACGCAGGCGGAGGGCAGGCATGCGGCCCTCTTGCGAAAGCTGGTGGCGTCGAAAAGCTCGCTGTTTCTCACTCAAGTCCCTGCACGTGCCCGGGTACAGCCCAGGCTGCGCATGCGGCGCACTCGCCGCCTCCCGAATCTCCCGGCGCGTGCAATAACACTCATACACCGGCAGCTGCGACAACGCCGCCTCATACAACGCCGAACGCTGCGACTGCCACACCACCGGCGGATCAAAATCAAGCCCCAGCGCCAGCAAATCCCCTATTTGACGACGCGCCGCCTCCTCCGACGAACGCTCCGAATCAACATCCTCCACTCGCAACCAAAAACGCCGCCCACTCTGACGCGCAAACAACCACGCCAACAGCGCCGTGCGCAAATTACCAAAATGAAGATCCCCACTCGGAGAAGGTGCATACCGTCCAGCATTCATGTGTATAGGATATGTAGCCGTGACAAACCAAGAAACTATTGCGCGATCGCTTTACCCTGTCCTGGTATCTGTGTTCTGCGCCGTCTTCCTCATTTCCAACATCACAGCGCAGAAGGGAGTCGCCCTCGGACCATTCATCACCGACGGCGCCTTCTTCCTCTTCCCACTTGCATACGTCCTCGGCGACGTGCTCGCCGAAGTCTACGGATTCAAAGCCGCCCGCCGGGCAATCTTCACCGGGTTCGGCATCGCCATCCTGGCCGTCGTATCCTTCTACATCGCCATCTGGCTCCCCGGCGCCGACTTCTACGACATGCAAGAACCCTTCTCGACGATCCTCGGCCTCATGCCACGCATCGTCATGGCTTCCCTGGCAGGCTACATCGCAGGCCAGCTGCTCAACGCGTGGGTGTTGCAGAAAATGAAGGACCGGTTCGGGCACGACCGCCTGTGGGCACGCCTCATCGGCTCCACCATCGTCGGCGAGTTCGCCGACACCCTCCTGTTCTGCGCCATCGCAGCGGCAGTCATCGGCATCGAAACGCCAGGTCAGTTCATCAACTACGTGGTCGTCGGCTTCCTGTGGAAGACCCTGCTCGAAGTCGTCCTCCTCCCAATCACCTACCCGACCATCGCGTGGGTGCGCCGCCGCGAGCAAGAAATTTATAGCCAATAGGGAAACCACGCACCACATTCCATCACAGCCCAGGCCCGACCTGGGCTTTTTCTTATTGGCCCGCCCGAAAACAGGGAATTTGGTGCGCACCCTGAGACAGCACGCACCAAATTCCTTCGCACAACGCCATCGACCTGGGGAAATGCTGACGGCGTTTCCCAAAAACAGGGATTTTGGTGTCGCCCCAGCCAGCCCGAGTGACAAAAGACGCAACCACATTTGGGCCATACATTCAAAAGTGCTGGTGCAAAAAGTGCTAGATGTTTGGACGTGCGTCTTTTGTCACTCGGCTACGCGTAGTACCTGCCCATGAACTCGTCGCGGAAGGCCTCGTACTCCCCGGCGTCGATGGCGTGGCGGATGTTGTCCACCAGGCGGATCATGAACTCCAGGTTGTGCATGGTGCACAGCGTGCCCGCCAGGAACTCCTTGGCCTTGAGCAGGTGGTGGATGTAGGCGCGCGAGTAGTTCTCGGAGACGTAGCCACCGAACTCCTCATCGACGCCGGAAAAGTCCCGCTTGAACCGGGCGTTCATCAGGTTCATGCGCCCATCTAGCGTATAGACGCCACCGCGGCGACCAAGCCGCGTCGGCGCGACGCAGTCGAACGTATCGGCGCCGGCTTCGACGGCGGTGAAAATGTCGTCCGGCTCGGAGATGCCCAGCAGGTGGCGCGGCTTGTCCACGGGCAGCTCATCGGTGACCCAGCCGACGATGGTGCCCAGGTTTTCCTTCTCCAGGGCGCCGCCGATGCCGAACCCGCCGAAGCCGCGTCGGCCGGCCTCGCGCGCCTCCCTGTCGAGGTCGAGCAGTCCGCGGGTGGCGTGGCGTCGTAAATCTTCGTACTGGGCGCCCTGCACCACGCCCCACAGTGACTGCTTCGGGCGGTGCGTGCGCGCCTCGGTGAGGCGGTGGTGCTCGTCGAGGCAGCGCTTCGCCCAGCGGTGGGTGCGCTCCACGGAACGCTCCTGGTAGTCGCGGGTATCCACGAGGGTGGTGAGCTCGTCGAAGGCGAACATGATGTCGGCGCCGAGCTGGTGTTGGATCTGCATGCTCACCTCGGGAGTGAAGCGGTGCTTGGAGCCGTCGATGACAGACTTGAAGTCGACGCCGTCTTCGTCGACCATCGCCATGCGCTTACGCTTCTCGGCCCGGATGTCTTTGTCGGTGAGCCCGGCGGTGTCCATGGCCAGGACCTTCTTGAAGCCGACGCCCAGGCTCATCACCTGGAAGCCACCCGAGTCCGTGTAGGTCGGGCCGTCCCAGTTTTCGAAGGCGGCGACGCCCCCGGCCTCGTCCACGATGTCGGGACCCGGCTGAAGGTACAGGTGGTAGGCGTTGGACAGGATCGCCTGCGCACCGGTCTGGTGGATCTGCTCCGGGGTGAGCGTCTTCACCGTGGCCTTCGTGGCCACCGGGATGAACGCGGGGGTCTGGATCGGGCCGTGCGGCGTATGGATCACACCCGTGCGCCCATGCTTACCCGGCGCGTCATACAAGGTGGTGTTCAGGTCGAAGGAAAGGTCGTCGGTCATGCGTGCTCCAGTGATTCGGGGTGGAATTCGGCTTCGAGTTCGGTGCCCTCCACGTCAACTTCCGGCAGCACCTTGTCCAGCCACTTCGGCATCCACCAGGTGGAACGGCCCAGGATGAACATCGTAGCGGGGACGAGCGCCATGCGGACGAAGAAGGCGTCGAAAAATACGGCGGCGCCGAGCGTAAAGCCAAAGATTTGTATGAATGGCAACGGCTGGTCGATGAACGCCACGAACACCGCAATCATGATGACTGCTGCGGCCGTGACCACGCGCGCGCCCTGCACGAAGCCCTCGACGGTGGACTCGCGCACCGCCTTGATTTCCGCCTCCGGGTCGCCGGCGCGGCGCAACTTCAGGTAGCGCTCGCGGATACGGGTGACAAGGAAGACCTGGTAGTCCATGGCCAGGCCGAACGTGACGCCGATCAGGAAGATCGGCATAAATGACAGGATCGGGCCGGGAGTGTTCACAAGTCCGCCCCAGCCGAGCTGGAACAGGCCCACCGTCATACCGAACGCCGCACCGACCGACAGCAGGAAGCCCAGGCCCGCCACCACCGGCACCAGGATGGAGCGGAACACCAGGATCAGCAGGATGATCGCCAGCCCAACCACAATCGCCAGGTAGAGCGGCATCGCGTCGCCCAGCTCCTCAGTAATGTCCATCTGCACCGCAGTGAGACCCGTCAGGCCTATCGACGTCCCCGTCGCATCCTCCACCTGGACATTGTTCGCGCGCAGCGCATGCGCCACCTCCAGCGTGTACTCCTCTTCCGGACCGCCCTTCGGGGTGGCCAGGATCCGGGCCGCCGTCAGGTCCTCATTCGCGCCGACGAGCTGCGCGTGCTCGATCCCGTTGACGCTGTTGGCCTCCTGCACCGCGTACATAAACGACGCCAGCGCCGCCTTCTGCGCGCGCCCGCCGGCTTCGTCCGGCATCATCGCCATGTACGGCTGCAGCATCTCCGCGTCCGGGTTGACGGAGGTGGCGTCGACAACCAGGAGGAACGGCGCGTTGACCCCCGGGCCGAAGCCCTCCGCCATCAGGTCCGCCGACTTACGCTGCGTGGTGTCCAGGTTCGACGTCGTATCCGACGGCAGCGCCATCTCCAGCTGCAGCAACGGCGACGCCAGCGCACCCAGCCCCAGCACGACGACCGTCATCACCACCACCGGGAACCTGCGCACCACGTTCACCCAGGACCGGCCCACCGACTTCGCCGACAAATCGCGACCAGGCCTCTTGCCCGGGCCAGGGTTGCCCGCGAACCACGGCAACTTCCCACCAAACGAGCGATCACCCCACACCCCCAGCAGCGCCGGGAGCAGCGTTAATGCCACAAGCACCGCGATGAGCACCGTCAGCGCCGCCGCCAGGCCCATCCACGTCAAAAACTCAATACCTGCCAAGGAGAGCGCCACCAGCGCCGTGAACACCGTCGCCCCAGCGAACACCACCGAGGATCCGGCCGTGCCCACCGCCAGGCCCGCCGCCTCCGGCGCGTCCAGCGTCTGCCGCTCCTGCCTGTACCGAGACAGGATGAACAGCGCGTAGTCAATACCGACAGCCAGGCCGATCATCACCGCCAGCACCGGCGTGACCTCATTGAGCTCCACCCAATGCGTCGTGATCAGCACCGCCAGCACACCAATGCCCACCCCAACAACAGCACTCACAATCGGCATTGTCGACGCCACCAAGGACCCAAACGTCACAATCAGCACCACAAACGCCACCGCGAGCCCCACCATCTCCGACGTCGTCTTAATCTGGATCGGATCCCCGAACCCGGCGCCACCGGCCTCAACCTGCAGGCCAGCCTCCCGGCCGATCTCCAGTGCCTCATTGACCACGGCGCGCTCTTCCTCCGACACCGACATCGAAGACTCCGCGCCAAACTCGAACGTGGTGTACCCAATCCGGCCATCGTCCGACACCATCCGCAGGTAGTACGCGTCCTGCTTCGCCTGCTCCTCAGGCAGGCCCATCTGCGTCATCTGCCCGACGATCATCTCCCCCAGCTCCCGGTTCACATGCACCGGGTTGCCAAACCTGTCCGTCCCCGTCAGCCCCTCCAGGTGCTCCTCGATGTAGCCGACCGTCGCGTCCATCCCCGCCATAAACTCGGGCTCTTCTAATCGACGCCCCTCCGGCGCCGCAAACACCAAATTCACCCCAGGCGCCGTCGCCACGTTCCCTTCACCCGGGAAGTGCCGCTCCATGTCCTCGAGTGCTTCGATGCCAGGCGTACCCGAAATCGGAAACTCCGACGTAAATGGCTTCATCAGCGAAAACGCCCCTGCCGCCGTCGCGCCGAGCAGCAACAGCCACGCCACGATCACCTTCCACTTATGCAGAAATGACCAGCGCCCAAGCCGAAACAGCATCTTCGCCACGGTGTTTACGTCCTCACTGTCGCTTCTCGATTCTGACTGCCACCAAACCGTGGCACACTACCAGGCCATCTTATAGGCGAAACCTTGCTGGACTCGATTTCCCTTCATACCCAGGTCACCGGTTTGACCAAGCGAAATTGTTCCCCGCTGCACCAAATTCCATCGCCAGACTTAGACGACCTGGGGAAACGCACCGACCCCACCCCAAAACAGGGAATCTGGTGCACATACAAAGGAGCGAGTGCCAAAAGACGCAACACCATACCTCTAGCCCTTTTCTGGCCTGCGGGAATACAAATGCTCGTTTTGCGAATTGCGTCCTTTGGCACTCGCGCACTCGGGGCCTCCCCAAAACCAAAAAACAACGCACCCCAGGCGAACCCAGAGTGCGTTGTTTTTAATTGGCGGTAGCGGCGGGATTTGAACCCGCGGAGGTTTTACCCTCACTCGCTTTCGAGGCGAGTACCTTCGGCCGCTCGGACACGCTACCGCACACCAGAGTAACGGTTCTTGCCCGAGCAACCAAATCAAGGCGGGGACTAGTCGTTCAGCTTGTCCTCAACCTTGGCGGCTACCTCGTTTGCCTTGTCCTTGACGGCGTCGGCAGCCTCGTTGACCTTATCCTTTGCATCGCCAATGAGCTGGTTGGCCTTGCCCTCGTTCTCGAGAGACTTGTCGTCGGTAAGGTTACCGGCTGCTTCCTTGGCGGTGCCCTTCAGCTTGTCTGCTGCTCCTTCAAAAGCCATGCGATTGCTCCTTTTCGTTTCGTATTTAAGCTAACGGTTCCCCATGGTAGCCGCTTTGGCAGGGCGGCACTGTAACGATTCGGTTAAATATTAGCGCAGGTCCCGGAAAAATTCGGCGAGCAGTTCCGCGTTTTCGGGTTCCATGATCCCGCCGCGGACTTGGATTTGGTGGAGGTGGTGGGGGTCGCGGAGGGCGTCGAATAGGGAGCCGACGGCGCCGGTTTTGGGCTCGAAGGCGCCGAAGATGAGCGAGTCGATGCGGGCGCCGAGCAGGGCCCCGGCACACATGGTGCAGGGTTCCAAGGTGACGACGAGCTCGCAACCGTCAAGGCGCCACGTCCCGAGGGTGCGCGCGGCGTCCCGGATCGCTTCGACTTCGGCGTGGGCGGTGGGGTCTTGGCGTTGTTCGCGCCGGTTGACGCCGCGGCCGATCACCTCGCCGCCAGCGTCGAAGACGAGGGCGCCGACGGGCACGTCGCCGGGCGGGGTCGTTGCCGCGAGGTCGAGCGCTTGTTGCATGCGGGCGGTGGCGCGCCGCTGCCAGCTTGAGCAGGCCAACGTTACCGCAGTGCTTCGTAGAATTCGTCGGCGAAGCCGAGGGCGTCGGCGATGTCGTCGATGAGGTCGGCGGGGTCTTCGTCGGCGTCGAGGAGCAGGCTGAGGCGTTCTTCGGTGAGGCCGAGGTCGGCGAGGATGTCGAAGTCGCCGTCGGCCCAGCTGTCGGTGTCGTCGAGGTCATCGGGGTCGATGTCGGGGATGTCGCAGCCGGCTTCTTCGAGGGCGTCGGCGGCGTAGTCGTCGTCGACGGCGATGGGGGCGTCGCTAAGCAAAATGCGTGCCCGGTTCGGGCCTGGGCGCAGCACCACAACGTACTCATTTTCGACGTTGAGCAGCGCAAACGCCGGACCTTCGCTGCGGAGGCGGCGCACTGCGGCGATGGTGTCTTCCAGCGAGTCGAAGGTGTCGTTGTAGCGGTGCACGGACCATGCGCCGTCGTGCTGGGCGACTGTCACTGCGTACCCGTCTGGAAATTCCTGTGCCATGCCTCACGACATTAGCCTGCACGCAGTGAATTTGTCACTAGAATGTGAAACCGTGACTGCCTCATTCCTACATTCTTCGCGCCACCTGCCTCCCGTCTGCATTGTTGGGCTGGGGTTGATCGGTGGCTCCATCATTCGCGACCTCACCGCGGCCGGCCACGATGCGTTCGGCTACACGCACTCGAATGCGGGCACGAGGGCTGCGCAAAAGGATGGTTTCGACGTCACCAACGACCTCGAGGCCGCACTGCAGAAGGCAGAGGCGCAGCAGGCCCTGATCGTGATCGCGGTGCCGATGGACGCCGTGGCGACCGTCCTGGACGCCATCGCTGAGCACGCCCCGAGCTGCGGCATCACCGACGTTGTGAGCGTGAAGCAGCCCGTGTACGACCTCGTGCTGGAGCGCGGTCTCGAGGAGCGCTACGTCGGCGGGCACCCGATGGCCGGCACCGAGTTTTCCGGCTGGTCGGCGTCCCAAGAAGGGTTGTTCCAGCGCGCGGCGTGGGTGGTGACGTATGACTACGCGGAGAGCGTCGACAAGGTGCCACAGACGTGGGCGAGCCTGTTCGCGGACGTGTGCAACCTGGTCGCGGTCACGGGCGCGGAGGCCGTGCCGGTGTCAGTGAAGCGCCACGACGAGGCAGTGGCCCGCGTGTCCCACCTGCCGCACGTCATCGCGGAGGCGCTCTCCGTGGTCGGGGATCGCGGCGGCACGTTGGCGCAGTCGCTTGCGGCTGGCTCATTCAAGGGCGCCACGCGCGTCGCGGGCACGGACCCGTCGCTGGTCCGCAACATGTGCGAAACCAACGCCGAGAGCCTCGTCAGCATCATTGACGAGTTCACCGAACTGCTTGCCGACGCCCGCTCCGCCCTCTCCGCCGACGCTCCTTCCATGAAGCGCCTCGCCGAGAACGGCCACCGGGCGCACACCCGTATGCTGGCGCGTTCGGGCGCGCGACGTGAGTCGGTGTCACCGGTGAAGATTTCTTCGCGCCCTGTGATGCGCCTGCACCCGGGCGCGCCAGGCTGGGTGAAGCAGCTGCGCCAGATCGAGTCGTTGGGCGGACGCGTCGAGGTGTTCTAACTCGCGTTTGTTGGATACGGCAAAGGCCCGAGGGGATCACTCCCTTCGGGCCTTTCGTATGCGTTCAGCGTGTCGCTTATGCGTCCGCTTATGCGTCGCGGCGACGTCCCATGAAAACGTACGCGCCGCCGATCAGGAACAGCACGATACCGAGCGTGATCACGCCGGACATTGGGGTACCGGTGTCGGCGAGGTCCCCGCTGCGGGTCGACGTGGTCGTCGAGGAGGACTTGCTGGAGCTGCGCTTGCTGGTGCTCTTCGCCGTGGAGCGCGTGCCAGCGGTGCTGCGGGACGTTGCGCTGGTGGTGCGGCCGGTGGACACGGTGCCGGAGCTCTTGGAGTTGGAGAATGTCGACGTCGACTTCGTCGTGGTGGACTTCGACTTCGAACCTGCCGCACCCGCGCCTGCGAGGGCACCGAACGCGCCGAGCAGCGGCTTGACTTCCTTGAACACGTCAAGAATTTCCTGCGGCTTGGACTTCGTGCTTGTTGCGCGGGTGTCCTTGTCCAGGGTGATTTCCTTGACCGCGTGGTCGTCGTCCTTCTTGATCTGGATAGACTTGTTCTTGAAGCCTTCTGGCGCCTCTACGAGGCGGACAGTGAAGTCCTTGCCGTTGAGTTCTTTTGGCAGGGTCGTCAACATGTAGCCGTCGGCGTCAGTCTCGCCTTCGAGCTCAAGGTTGTTCAGGCTCGGGACAACCAGGCGGGCACCCTCCACTGGCTTCTTATCGTTGCCACTACCTGCGTAGATCTCGACCTCGAGCGTGCGCTGCTCTGCGGCCTGTTCCGTCTTGGATGTGGTCGGCGTCGTAGACGGCGTCGCAGTGGTCGACACCGTAGGCTCAGCGGGCTTCGCTGTCTCAGTCGTGGACTTCTCTGCGGAGTCAGACGACTTCGTCTCCGCCTTTTCGTTCTTTTCCGACTCAGGCTTCTCTGCCGTCTCAGACCCCGAGGACGGCTTCTCCGCGTCCGTATCCGTACCCGCGTGCTTGATGGCGGTGAACCCGAACTTCTTGTCGGTGCCGAGTACCTCGCTGAGCGTGTCGTCGCCGTCCTGGGAGAACGTTGCTACAAGCTCGTCGCCAGGGCCGATCTTCAGCTGCGTCGGCTTGAACTCGACGGTGTTGCCGTCCTTGTCGCCGGCAACGAAGACGTCGGTGTCCTTGGTCACCGCGTAGGCAACATCGCCGAGGCGCTCAATGCCCTCGGTCTTCACACCATGCTTCACCTTCAGCGTAGTCACGCTGAGTTTGTCGGTGTCAGTGTTCAGGGTCCACAATGCCGGTTTGCCGTCGAGGGTTTCGGCGTATGCATGCAGGTACTCACCCTTCGGGTCGGCCTTCTTGGAAGCCGTGCCCCACGCGCCTGGCGCCGTGAAGTGCTTCGGGTTGCTGAAGGTATCCACCGTCACCTTGTGCTCGGTGAACACCGGGGTGGTGGTTGCGCCCAGCTTGTCCAGGTCGATGGCGTAGTAGCTGTCGCCGTCCTTGGCCAGCTCCTCCGACACAATCAGGCGACCATGAGAGGTAATGGTTGCCGTGGTGATGTCGGTAGGAAGTGCGCCATGCTCGACGCGTGCAGCCCCAAGATCCTCCACGTTGCCCGTCGCCGGGTCGATCTTCAGCAGGTGGTTCTCCTGTGGCGCGGTGGACAGCGCGTAGACGCTGCCGTCGGTTGGGTGCCCCGCCACCGCCGTGTACGTCCACGCACCGGACTCGAGCTCTACACCGCTCGTACCAGTGCCCGGCTTATCGCTTGTCGACGCCTTCTTCGCCTTCGCTGGCGTCGTCGCCACTGCTGGCGCACCCGCAACTGACGGAGCAACGCTCACGGTTGGGGTGGCGCTGGCGCTCGGCGTCACGCTGGAGGAAGCAATGCTCGAAGGAGCGGTTGCTGTCGTGGTGACGGGCGCCTGGGTGGGCGTCTCGGTCGTGGTGTCAGCGTTCGCTGCCACTGGGACGAGTGTGAATGTCCCGGCGAGTGCGGACGCCATCGCCAAGCGGCCGTAGTAACCGGCGGTCTTCGAAAATTTCATTGTTCCCTCTCGTATAGGTTGCGGGGCTGCAAACCCAGTAATCCACCATTCAATGTACAAAACGATGTGGTACTTCTCAAGCAGCAACCCGCCACCATTTTCGTGGTGGCGGGTTGCTTTTCGCTCGTCCTTAGCGCTTTGGGCTAAGAGACCTTTTCCTCACTAGGGGTCTGCTCTTTCTTGCTGGAGCTTTCTCCCTTGCTGGAGCCGTCAGCACCAGCTTCGCAGGCTGCGTAAGCAAGGCCCACCGCGATGGCACCGACCGCGACCAGGATGATGGCCAGCACTGCCGGACCCGCTGCTGGGTGCAGCTGCTCAAGCTGGCGGCTGATCTGGTTCATCCACGCCGGACGCTCGATTGCGAGCTGCGGCATCGCCTGGTTGAACTGCTTGACCACGGCGTTGAACTGGTCCTCGTAGATGACCAGGCTGCCCGCCATCGCGCCGACCAGCAGGCCGAGCGGGATGAGGTACATCGCCGGGTTCGAGGCGGAGGAGGTCTCCGTGATGCAGCGCCCAAGGGAGCTGCCTTCCTTCGGAACTTCCGCCTTCACCAGCTGGATGCTGAGGTCCGTCGGCTGTTCTGCTTCGACTTCGAACAGCTTGGTGGTGATCTTCCCACCCTGGGCTGCCTTCTCGGTCGGGATGCCGTACTCGCCAGCGATCTTCATGACGTCCTCGGACGGGTTGGTCACGCGCAGCTTGTACTTGCCTGGCGTGACGTTGCCGTAGGCAAACTTTCCGTTACCGTCGACGGTTGCGCTCAGGGAGGTCTTGTTGTCCTCCGAGATGAGCTCAACCTTCGCCTCCGTGAGCAGGCCAGCCGGCAGGCCGCTGAGCACACCATCGATGTAGCCCTTCGGGGTCTTGCCCTCAGACACAATCACGTGTGCGTTACCCCACGAGTTCTTGTTCGGGGTAACCGTCAGGATTGACGGTGGGTCCTCCTCGTAGATGCCCTTCTCTTCCTCAATACCCGGGCTACGACGAGGCTGGTCAAGGTCGGCCTTCACCAGCGCCTTGTTGTGGTGACGGGTGCCTGGCTTCAGTGGTGGCAGCGCAGCGGTGAGGAAGACGCGCTCGCCTGGCAGCAGGGTGCGGTTCCAGTCACTCGGCAGGTCGATTTCCATCGGCTTGCAGTCGTTGGAATCGTCTTCACTCGTGCCTTCATTCCACTCGCAGACCTCGTCCGTCAGGGTGACGTTGTACATCGGTGCGGCGCCACGGTTCATGATCTCGTAGGTGAAGTACATGTCTTCATCCACATCGAGGGACACTGGCTTGTTCTTATCCACACCGAACCGTGCGTTGACCTTCTTCTCCACAGAGGCAGAACCAATTCTTGCCACTGCGTTATCAGGTGTCGACGCCACCATCTGTCCCTTGCTGCCCGTACCGCGGGCCGTCGCGATGTTGTTCACAACGGACATGTCCTTCTGCGGCGGAATCTTCGCGGAGGCAAACACGTGCTCGCCCGGCTCCAAGGTGCGATTCTCTGGCTTATCCCAGCCCTCAGGCCAGGTGATCTTGGCATCTCCCAGGAATGGGTCATCCAGGGTGATGTTCTTGATGATCTCGTCGGTCTCGTTGGTGATCACGAAGCCGTAGATCAGGTCCCAGTCCTCAGGGAGGATCGGGGCGCTGTCCATATCGTCGGCATCGTACCCGCGGACACGCTTGCTCAGCTTGAGCTGCTTCTCCGTCAGGTGGACGCCCGGGATTGCAACGTCCTGGCCAGGCTTGACCGGCACATACATTGGGTCTACGTTCTGGATACCCTGCGGGGTGAACACCTCGATGGTGGAGGTACCCGGCAGCGCCTTATCGAAGACGAACTTACCATTCTTGTCGGTGGCGACCACGCTGGTATCACCACGCGGGTCGGTCGCGGTCACGATGACGCCCTCGACTGGGTTGCCGGAGCCGTCGTCAACAACACCTTCGACGTTGCTTCGCGGTGCCTTGATGCTGACAAGGCCAAGCTCGATCGCCTTGTCCTCAGTGACAGTGACCTTCTTCGGCCAGTCCTTCGGCTTTGGCCAGCCATCTGGGACGTCGAGCTCAATGGTGTACTCACCTGGCTCAAGGCGATCCGTGGTGAAGTAGCCGTCCTTGCCAATCTTCACCGCTGGAAGTGTCTCGATAGGCTTGCCGTCCTCGTCAAGGCGTGGGCTGCCGTCCTTATTCTTTGCGGTGCCCTTGATGCGAACCGTGCCGCTCTTGATTGGGTAGTTGCCGTCATCAAGGAGCCAGCCGCTGATCGTGCCTGGTGCTGCACCTGGCTTCGGGTTCGGCGTCGGCTTGCGCTCGAGGTAGACCCGCAAGTCGCCGTTCGTCTTGCCAGCCTCGACAACGACACGCTGGTAACGCGGCGTATTGAAGCCCTCCGGTGCCTCCACCTGGACGACGTACTCGCCCGGCTCGAGACCGGAAGCGGTGAAGATACCGGAATCGTTCGTGGTGACCTGCGTAGATCCGCCACCGAGGCGGAGGATGCTCACCTTCGCGCCAGCAATCTGCTCGACTGGCTTGCCCTCGCTCACGCCGAGCACGTTGCCCTGCAGGGTACCCGTGGTCGGGGTGTTCTCAACTGGGATCCTCTCCAGTTTGATGTCCTGGGCATAGTTGTCCAGGCCCGTCTCGATGACAACGGTGATGTCTGCGCGCTCGAGGTAGCCCTCCGGCTGCGCGATCTTCAACTGGTAGTTACCGGTTGGGATGCCGTTGCGACGGAACGAACCGTCAGCGTTAATAGCCACCGGGTAGCGTCCAGCGTCACCAACAAGAACCAGGCCGGTCTGCGGCAGCGGAGCATTCGTCGCCTTGTCGTAGACACCACCGATGAAGCTACCGGTTTCGGCCTCCACCTCGCTCTTCTTCAGCGTGATGGTCGGGACGACACGCTCCTTACCTGCGTCGATCTTGACCGGGATGTTGTCCACCGGTTCGTAGCCAACCGGCTGGGTCACCTTGAGGCTGTAGGAGCCTGCTGGGATGGTGGCGTCGTCAAATGTGCCGTCTTCGGCGACCTTGACGTCGATGGTGTTGCCCTTGCCGGAGGTCGGCTCGAGCGAGATACCAACGTTCGCAACCGGTTCACCGGCTTCGTCCTCAACGTTGCCCTTGATGGTGCCCTTCGTCGGCTTCGTCTCGAGGGTGATGTCAAGAGCCGTTTCCTCGGCAGGCTTCACCGTGGCGGTCAGACCGCGGACCGGTTTGAACTTCTCCGGCTGCACAACGTCAACCGTGTAATCGCCCACCGGGACCTTGGTGAAGGAGAACGTGCCGTCTTCGGCAGATTCAGATTCGATTGGCTGCTGGCCTGCTCGCTGCAGCTTGATCTTGACCTTGCCAACAGGCTCGCCGTTCTCGTCACGGACAGTGCCTGCAACGTCGCCGATCTCGGCGGTGAACTTAATCACGCCCAAGTCAGCTTCCTTGCCTGGGTAGACCGTCAGTGGTGGAACACTTACGCGCTTGTAGTTGTCCGGGGACTTGACCTCAACATTGTACGTACCTGCTGGTAGCTCTGGCACGGCAATGTTGCCTTCGTTGTTGAATTCCAGATCGATTGGATCGCCGGACTCCGGTACCAGTCGGATCTCGGCACCGTCGACAACCTTGTTGTTCGAGAATTCGACCTTACCCTTCATGCTGCCTGGCTTGCGCTGCAAGGAGACCTGGACAGGATCCGTACCCTGGCCAAGCACAACCTCGAAGCTTTCGCTCTCACCAGCGAGGTGGGTGTCAGTCTCCTCGACCTTCACCGTGTAGGTACCCGGCTCCATCTTGTCGAATGCAAAGCTACCGGACTTATCGGTGGTCTGGGTCTTTACTACCTCACCGTTCTGGATCAACTGTGCTTCGACGCCTTCGATGGCATTGCCGCCGTCGTCAAGCACGGAGCCGTTGAGGCGCTTAAGGTCTCGGGTGACCTCGATGGTGATCTCTTTCTGATCACCTGGCAGCAGACCGTTCACGGTGAGGTTGTTACCGGTGTACTCGCTAGTCTTCGGGACCTCAAAGGTTGCGTTGCCTTCGCTGAGGCCCTCGACGACGAACTTGCCGTCCTTGTCAGTCGTGACTTCTTGCGTGCCTTCGTTCGTCACCTTGACGGTGGCGCCAGCAACTGGCTGCTTGTTTTCGTCGACGACGGTACCGATCACCGTCGCGGACTCGTTGGTCACCCTGACGAATTCCTTGTTATCAGCTGCTGTGGTGCCAGGCTTGATGGTGACGCCGGACTTCGATCCACCCTTGTGGCGATCCGTCGGCTCAACCTCAATCGTGTAAGTACCTGGGCGCAGCTCGTTGAACTCGACCTTGCCGTTCACGTCACCGGTGCCCTTGGTCTCTGCACCGTTTTCATCAATCAGCTTGATGACTGGTGACGAGATAGCACGGCTCTTCTCATCCATGACGTGGACCGTCATGGATGCATCTTTACGACGCAGCTTCACATCGCGAACGACGTTGCCCGCTGCATCGACCTTGAGCTCAATACCCTGGGCCTCGTCGTATGCTGCAGAGTCGTCAATGGTGACCTTGTAGGTACCGACTGGAACCTTATCGAAAGCGACCTTGCCGTTTGCGGTGGTCAAGTCCTTGTTGATTTGCGTCTTGTAAGCGTCAGACTGCGTGCCCTTAAGCCGTACCTTCACACCGTTTACTGGCTGCCCTGCATCGTCAGTGACGTTAATCGTGACGGTGCCCGGGTTACGCGTGACGATGTAGTTAGCGCGGCCACCTGCAGCCCACCTCACGGTGACCTTACCCTGCGTCGAACCATGAGTGTCGTTTGCCTCAACCTGGACGATGTACTCACCAGCAGGCAGGTTGCCCGAGGTGTACACGCCGCGCTCGCCTTCGGTCCAGGTAGTGTCAACGTCCTTGAGAGTCAGCTTTGCGCCACTGACTAGCTCGCCGGCCTCATTACGGACGGTCGCGACAATTGGAGCGCGATTTTCCTTGAGGTCAAACTCAACCTTTGCAGCCTCTCCAGGCTTGACGGTGACAGACTTGGTCGTCTCGTCGAAGCGGCCATCACCCGAGTTTCGGACCGTGACCTCGTACTTACCTGGCAGCAGCTTCGCGGAACCGGTATTTGCAAAGGAGAACTTACCGCTCGAGTCAACGCCACCGAAGTCGATGTACGCGCCGTTCTGGCCCTTTGCTTCCACCGAGACACCACCCGAAGCAGGCTTCCCGTCGATGCGGACGGTGCCTTCAATGCGGGAGGTTGCTCGGTCGACCTTGATGTCTTCGACAGTCTTCCTCTCCGCTGCCTTGAGCGCGGAGAACTTCTGCGAGGCCTCTGCGTAGGTGCCGTCACCTGCGGCAGCAACGGTTACCGAGTCAGTACCAGCCGCGACCCTGTTAAAGGTGTAGTAGCCGTTCCAGTTCGTACGAACCGTCTCATTGCCAACTCGAACTTCGGCATTCACCACTGGCTTGCCATCGTCGTAGATGACGCGACCGTTGATTTCGCCTGGGTTCTTCTTCAGCGTGATCTCCTGGACTTGCATGCCATTCTTGGGATCAATCGTGACGGTTCGAGGAGCATTCTCGAACGTGTACTTGTCGCCCAGGTCGCCCTTCGGAGAAGTCAGCTTGAGATCGTAGGTGCCTGGGTACAGCACCTGCTGGACAAAGCCGTTCTTATCAGTGACGCCCTTACGTCCTTCAGCCCCGTTTGCCTTCTTATGGTTCGGGCTCGGAGCGACTTCCCACGTCACGCCCGCAGCGCCCTCTTCACCGCCGAGGAACTGGAGAAGGAGTTCCTTCGTCATAAAGTTCGGCTTCAGCGGGTCAGGAAGATCGTAGGTTTTGCCGCCTTCAGTCTTATTGACAGGCACTGACGTATTCAGTTCGTAGGTGTAGTTATCAATTGCATCGACCTTGACCTGAACTGTCGCAGTGGGCTTCACGCCTGCAACAACGAACTGGCCGCGACCGTCCGTCTTCACGCTCTTGCCGTTTACAGAGACCGTGGCACCAGAAATTGGCTTATCGAACTGGTCAAGCACCACGCCCTGGTAGGAAGCCAGCGTCTTGGACACTGTGGCGCGCACAATCTTAGTTTCGCCTGGAAGCACGAACTCATAACCGCTGCCTACGACCTTTCCGTTCCGGTCGATCAGCTGGACGGATACCTCACCTGGGTTGACAACACCGAGGTCGTATCCTGCTTGATTCTTGTATGGGTAGTCACCCCAAGTCTGATTGTTGTATTTCAGGCGAATCTTTCCGCCATCAAAGTTCTCGTTGCTTGGGACCTGGATCTCTACCTTAGCGCGGGCCTCTTTCAACGTTGGTCGGAAGTCAACTCCGTCGATCGTACGGTTACTAATATTCACCGTTCGTGAAACGGTATTGATGTAGTCACCAGAGAGCTGGAAGCGGTAGCTTCCATTGTCCAGACCCTGAATCTTGTAATCCCCAGAGTCCAGGAGAGATACCTTCCGGACCTCGCGTTTGTTTTGGTCAAACACTGTGAGGGTAAGCCCCTGCGCAGCATTGAACGAGTAACCAGACGGCAGGTAAACCCTACCGCTTACCTCCTTGCGCTGCAGGTAGAACCTGATTTCACTTGGCCGGTTCCCTGGGATATTGAACGACTGTGCTGATGTAGGGAAGTACTCATCCGAGCCGCTGTACCAAATTTGGTAGTCGCCGTAGCTTCCGGTTAGTTCAGTCGACGACCAATTCCCATGGTCAATTGAAGCTCCGTTACTCGGGCCAAGGTCGGTACGTTTGATCTGCAGGCTACCTCCCGTGTTCCACAGCGGGTAGCCATGACGATCGTGCATATGGACCAAAACGGTCCCCTTGCGCTCCTCAAGTTTGATATTGAGGTAGGACTGCTGGTCAGCACTGATTGTAACGCTACCGCTTGACGTTGAAGTCTTATCGTTCAGGCGAGCTTCCCAGCCGTACGTCCCAGAATTGAACTTCTCGCTCACAAACCAGCCGTTGCCACCAACTTGAACTGGGCGCCCATCAATCTTCAGGTCAACATCGGAGGCCGAGTAGCCATTCGGTACCTGTACAAGGCCCGCTACCCAACCTTGTTTGGGGGCTTCTGGTTTCTTTTCCTCAGCTTCACGGTGCCCAAAGCCTCCCTGAAGGCGACCTTGCTCGAAGTTTCCCAAGAGCTTTCGATCGAGATCGTTCGCAGACTCAATCCACAATGAGTGGACGTCAGACTGTGGGAGGTAACAAGGCGAAGAGGTGGTGCACTTGGAGGAGAGATCAAGCTTATAGGACTTCCCGTCAGAGGTGATCGGAAAATCAAACTCGCCTAGAGTCTCAACAACTTCAGCACCCTGCTTGATCTGGACTTTTACCTTACCGATCGGCACGATCGGCTTTTTGGACTCCAGCCAAGGAGTGATTGTAAAAATCCCGGAGATAGGGATTGGATATCGCGCCGACCCTACAGACTGTATCGCCCACGAAATTTTTCGCTGCCCCTTTTTAGTCACTTTTGCCTGCTGAATGGGCAAATCAGTGATAACAGTTGCCGACGCCGACGGCAGCGCCACCTCAGCGGCGTGGTCGCTCACAGCCGGGACGGCCATCCCACCGATAGCTAAAGAAAAAGCGGTCGCCGTAGCTATGGCCGCTTTGCGAATGCTGGAAAACAGTCCGCGTCCGGACTTACCGTTTCCGGTCATTGTGGTCTCCTGATTCGTACGTTATTGAGAGAAATTCGAAGCCTAGGAGCGAGCGCACAGACTTCTCCTAAGTAATCTGTACAAATATACGTCGTTTACCACCGTCAACTCAAGCTAAGAGCTACATATACGCAGCGCAAGAATCGCAAATCCCCTCTTCGCACCGCTCCAATTATCGACGCCCCCTCCGACCTGCGCCCTTAGTCCAAATCAATCAGGCACCCCAACACACGCCGGGCAAACCTTGCAAAAAGCTGAGAGCAGCGGGGTCCCCCTTTGTTTCCACATTTCGCCGATTGCCGATGAGGGAATGAGTGCCAAGAGACGCAATCCGAGAAAACGTGACCAATATACACACAGGTCAGAAAAGGACTAGGCTTCAAGGGGTGCGTCTTTTGACACCGCCTCAAAGAATAAAGCAAAAACCCCAGTCCACACGCGGTGGACTGGGGTTTTATTTGGTGCGCCCGGAGGGATTCGAACCCCCAACCTTCTGATCCGTAGTCAGATGCTCTATCCGTTGAGCCACGGGCGCGGTGTTTTGCTGCCTTGCAAGCAACGAAAGAGACTCTACACCGAAACGATGAGTGCAGCAAAACGCCTGCTAGATCCCCAGAACTGCTTTGGCGATGAAGAAGTAAATAATCAGACCGGTGGCGTCACAGAACGTAGAGATAAACGGGTTAGAGAACACGGCCGGGTCAGCGCCAATGGTCTTAGCGATGATTGGCATCACACCGCCCACGGTTGCGGCCATCGTGCATACGAGCAGCAGCGTCAACCCAATGACAATGCCCACCGACTGCCCGAACACCAGCCCTGCCAGCACAAACCCCAACGTTCCGAGCACGGCACCGAGAAGCATACCCACCCGCATTTCGCGCCACGCCACCTTAGCCACGTCGCGATTACGGACGTCATTGAGTGCGAGCGCGCGAGTCACGGTGGTGGCGGCCTGGTTGCCGGTGTTACCGCCGGTACCCGTCAGCAGCGGGATGAATAAGGACAACACGACGGCCTTCTCCAGCGTGTCCTCGAAGATACCGAGCACCTGCACGGTCAGGATCGCGGAGACCGCAAGCACCAGCAGCCAGACGATACGGCTCTTGACCAGGGCCTGCACGGGCGTTGAGAGGTACGGGCGCTTCAGGGACTCGGACGCACCCAGGCGGGCTGTGTCCTCGCTGTCTGCTTCCTCGACGATGTCGTGAGCCTCGTCGTATGTGAATATGCCCACCAGGTGGTGCTCATTATCGACGACCGGCAACGCCAGCAGGTTCGACGCCAGGAACCAGCGCGCGGTGTCCTCTGCCTCGTCGGAGGCGTAGGCGTACTGCGCTTCCCGCATGACCTCGGAAACGGGTTGGTTGGCGTTGGATTGGAAGAGGCGTCGTAAAGAAACGATGCCTACGAGCGTGCGGTGCGCATCCGTGACGGGGACGGTGTAGATCGTCTCCAGACTGTCGACGTTCTCGCGGAGATTATCGACGACCTCCTTGACCGTCATCTCTGGCGTGACCAGCGGCACCTCCGGCGACATGGTGCGGCCGACGGTGCCCTTCTCGTAGCCGAGGACGACGTTGGTGACGCGCTGGTCGTCCTCGTCGAGCTCGTGCATAAGGCGGGCGGCGACCTCGGGAGGGAGCTCGTCGAGGAGGGCCACGCGGTCCTCGGCGCCGAGGGCGTCGAAGAAGCCGACGACGGCTTCGTCGCCAAGTGCGGTGACCATGTCTGCCTGGTGCGCCGGGTCCAGCACGTCGAAGACGACCGCAGAGCGCTCCGGCGACAGCAGGCGCAGAATCTTCGCACCGTTTGTGACATCGGTGCGCTCAATCATCGCGATGATGTCTTTGAGGCGGACGTGCTTCAGCTGCTCCTGAAGTTCCGACAGCTCCTCTATCTCAGGGTCGTGGTCCTCCAGCCGCCGCTCGAGCTCGTAGAGCTGCTCGGGGTCATTGATCTTCATCTCCACGTCCTTTCACCTCACCGCGATTGGCCAAGTCAAGCATTGCAAGCGTAGCCGCACTTACCCCCGGAGGTGGAATAGCGCACCTTTTTGTAAAGCGAACTACCTGCATGTTTTGCCTATCCCTTTCCATCCCTAGCCTTGGGCGGGGGTGAGAATGTTAAGTTTTACTGGACAGAAACGATATCAATCTGTGACATACCTGTGCTGCAGGTCCAGTGCAGCGTTTCCGCTCTTGAGCAAAGGACAAGTTTATGGCATACAGCACGCGCACAAAGCGCATCTCTATCGCCGCCGGTGCGCTTTCGATCGCGCTGGTCGCCCCATTCGTCAGCGTCTCGACGTCCGACCTCCCCGCAGCCCACGCCCAGACAGTGGCGACGCAGGCATCCGACTTCGACACGCCAGAAGAGGTCAACTTCTGGGACGTTGATTCGGTCCCGCTCAAAGACATCGCCCTGAACCCGGGCGACAAGGTAGAGACCTATTACAACTGGAAGACGATCGGCACGTACCGGTGGAAGGTGACCTTCGACGACCACGGCGTCCTGACCGTCGGGCGCCCGAGCGACGGCTTGGCGTTCAGCAGCAAGGTCGGCAAGACCGTCGAGATCCCGATCAAGGTCACCCCGGCCTCCGGCGAGCCCTACGAGGCCACGCTGAAGATCGCCGTCAAGGACGAAAAGCCGGAGGAGGAGGAGGAGGAAACCACCACATCTGCGACCACCACGCCGGAGACGACCTCGGCAGAAACCACCACGGCTGAGTCCGGGGCACCGTCTGAGTCCTCCGAACCGGAGGCACCATCCGAGTCTTCCAAACCGGAAGCACCAGCCGAGTCGGAGGGGCCGTCGACAAGCGAGGAAGCCCCAGCCCCTGAGGCGCCGAAGTTCGACTTCGACAAGACCTACGAGGCCGAGAACTTCTGGAACAAAGAAACCGTGCCCGTGCCGGACGCCAAGCTCGAGCCCGGCGACAAGATCGCGTCGACCTACTGGGATAGCACCACGCGCTGGCCGGTGACCGTCGATGCGGAGGGCAACCTGACCATCGGGAAGCCGTGGAACAAGATCACCTTCAACAACGCCATCAAGGCTGGTAGCGCGGATATTCCGGTCACCATCACGCCGAAGAAAGGCGAGCCGTACTCCGGCACCCTGAAGGTCAAGCTCACCGACACCATGCCTCCCGCCGAGTGGGAAGGCGACCTGCCGGACTTCAGCAAGATCTACTCAGTCGACTTCGAGAAGCAGCGCGTGAAGCCGGTTCCGGGCCTCACCCTGCCGGAGAACGTCACGATTGAGCGCAGCGGCGCGAAGTACCCGCTCTGGTCCTTCACCAACCTCAACGGCGAAGTGCAGGTCAACGCACCTGCCACCTTCACCCCGGGCGTGTTCGACCTGCCAGTCAAGATTAGCGACGGCACCTCCACCGTCGAGCGCACCATCCGCATCAACGCCACCAACCCGCAGACCACTGGTGGGGAAATCGCGAAGGGTATCGGTGGCGTCCTCGGCCCGATCCTGGGCGGCCTGATCGGCGGCGGCACCGGCGGCATCGGTGGCGCTATCGGTAACTTGCTCGGCGGCCTCATCGGTGGCGGCTCCGGCGGCTCTGGCGAGGACGGCAAGGGCGGCTCGGGCGGCGGGCTGCTCGGCAGCCTGAAGGGCGCGCTCGAGGGCATCGTCAAGGTTGAAGACGGCGCGATCCGCATCGAAAACAACGGCAACAACAACGGCCATGTCACAGTCACCGGCAACGCGAACCCGACCGTCAACATCTCCGACAACGGTTCCAACAACGGTAACCCGCAGGTCAGCGTCGTTGTCACGGATAACGCCAAGGTCCACGACAACGGCAACGTCACCATCACGGGCAACGCCAACCCGACCGTGAACATTTCCGACAACGGCAACAACAACGGCAACCCAAACGTTGTTGTGACCAACAACGCGAACCCGACCGTCAACATCACCGATAACGCGAACAACAACGCGTCCAACAACGGCAACCCGGACATCAAGATCTCGGATAACGCCAAGGCGTCCGTTGTTGTGACCAACAACGCGAACCCGACCGTCAACGTCTCTGATAACGCGTCCAATAATGGCAACCCAAACGTCGTGGTCACCAACAACGCGAACCCGACCGTGAACGTTTCGGATAACGCCAACAACAACGGCAACCCAGACGTGAAGATCTCTGACAACGCTAAGGCGACCGTCGTGGTCACCAACAACGCGAACCCGACCGTCAACGTTTCGGACAACGGCAACAACAACGGCAACCCAGACATAAAGGTCTCCGACAACGCCAATCCGAACGTGCAGGGCATCCCGCTCAGCTCCGGCGGCGGCTCCTCCAAGGGTGGCGGCCAGGGCGGCGAAGGTCAGGGCCAGGGCAACGGCGGCTCCTCGAACCTGAACGCGCGCGTCGGCGCAGAGGGCGGCATCTCCGACCCACGCTGCATCGCAACCCTGGTCGGCCTCGGCCTTCCGCTGCTTGCCGCAATCCCGGTTGCACTGTCGAACCAGCTCGGTATTCAGGCTGCGGGCGTCGATAAGAACTCGATTGACCGCGCACTCCGCGACACCGCCCGCTCCCTCAACGTCGACGCAAACACGCTGACTGCGGTCGGCGGCGGCCTGGTCGGCGTCGTGGTGACCCTGCTGGCGATCGCCGGCCTGCGCAGCTGCATCCCGAACGTCAAGGACATCGACATCACCGTCGGCAGCTCCGGCAACCAGGGCCAGCAGCCGACCGGCTCAGTGACCACCACCGCGCCAGTCGTCCCCACCACCCCAGCGAAGTAAGGGCGCCGGGCGCTACTCGAACACAGTGCGGTTCGAGATGCGCCCCAACCCCTCAACCTCAATCGTGACGACGTCCCCGTCGCCCACATAACGCTTCGGGTCGCGCGCATGACCAACCCCGCCCGGCGTACCAGTCAAGATGGTGTCGCCGGGGTTCAGCGGGTAAATGTGCGAAATGTACTCAATCAGAAACTCCGGTGTAAACACCAGGTCAGACGTCGAATCGTTCTGCACCACCTCGCCGTTGAGGAGCGTCGTGAGCTGCCCCGCACCCGCCCACTCGTCGCGAGTGGTCAGCCACGGCCCGAACCCCGCCGACTTCTCCAGGGACTTGCCCTGGTGCCACTGCAGGGTGGAGTACTGGTAGTCGCGCATCGTGTAATCATTGGCCACCGCGTAGCCCGCGATGTAATCAGCTGCGTCCGCCTCTACTACTCGACGCGCCCTCTTCCCAATCACAACCGCCAACTCCCCCTCCCAATCCAGGGCTCCCCTGGCCCATTCGGGAACGTTCACATCGTCATAGGGGCCGGTGAGGGCGTCAGCAAACTTAATGAACAGCGTCGGGACTTTCGGCAGCTCACGACCCATTTCCTTGATGTGGTTCGCGTAGTTCAGGCCGACACAAATGACCTTGCCCGGGCGAGGCACAACAGGCGCCAGGTCCTTGTCCTGGAAGGTGATCTGCTCCCCTTCCTCCGCGGCGAGCTCCTGCCAATTCTCTTGGGCGAGGAGCTCGCCTACGTCATGGAAGCCGAGCTTCACCGCAGTCGTTTCCCCGGTGCGGCGCGCGGCGGTCGTGGTTCCGCCGGGTTGGCGAAGTGTCATCAGTTGCATAGTGCGATTCCTTTCGGTGCGTGTGTGTACGCACGACGCTACCGGCCCGCATATGCGCGCGCACCAGATTCGCCAATTCGCGCGACGGCGCTCGGCGTTTTCCCAGTTCGCTGATGGGCTGGGAGGGAATTTGGTGTCCCCCAGCCGATTGAGTGCCAAGGGACGCAATTCGAAAAATCCGCCCGGGCATATGAGCAGGTCACCAAAGGGCTAGGCAATAATGGTTGCGTCCATTGGCACTGAGACACTGGCACAAGCAACACAACAACCCCAGCCCACACACAGTGGACTGGGGTTTGATCTGGTGCGCCCGGAGGGATTCGAACCCCCAACCTTCTGATCCGTAGTCAGATGCTCTATCCGTTGAGCCACGGGCGCGTGGCGGAGACGACAGGATTTGAACCTGCGGCCCTCCGCAAAGAGGGCAACTCCTTAGCAGGGAGCCCCATTCGGCCGCTCTGGCACGTCTCCAGACCTTCGCCCATAGTACACACACCACGAACGGGGAACAAAACGAAGGCCCCTCACCAACCGGTAAGGGGCCTTCACTTGCGGAGACGAGGGGATTTGAACCCCTGGAGGTGTGACCCTCGCTGGTTTTCAAGACCAGTGCATTCGGCCGCTCTGCCACGTCTCCAATGTTGCGTGATTCTACAGCACCCCCTTGCTGAACGCGAAAATTCAGTACGCTGGCCCGGTATGAGCAGTATGAGCACACAGAACACGAACACTATGCAGGCCATCATCCAGACTGATACCTCGGACCCGCAAGCCCTCGAACTGACTACCGTTCCCCTCCCCGAGCTGAAGGAGGGTGAGGTGCTGGTGAAAGTGCACGCCGCAGGCGTGAATCGCGGGGACTTGATGCAGGCGAAGGGGATGTACCCGCCGCCGAAGGGTGAGTCGGAAATTATGGGGTTGGAATGCGCGGGCACCATCGCCGATCCGGGCACGACCGGCCGCCAGCCGGGCGAGGAAGTCGGCTGCCTGCTGGCGGGCGGCGGCTACGCCGAGTACGTGGCGGTGCCGGAGGGCCAGCTCACGCCGAAGCCAACCAACCTCACCCTCACGGAGACCGCCGGCGTTGTTGAGGCGGCTGCCACGGTGTGGTCGAACCTGGGGATGGTCGCCGGGTTGCAGTCCGGGGACAAGGTGCTCATCCACGGCGGGGCGGGCGGCATCGGCTCCTTCGCCATCCAGCTGTGCAAGGCCATGGGCTGCGAAGTCGCCGTGACGGCGGGCAGCGCCGAGAAGCTCGAGTACTGCAGGCAGCTCGGCGCGGACAGGCTCATCAATTACAAGGAGCAGCGCTTCGAGGAGGAGCTCGCGGGCTGGGCGGACATCATCCTGGACGTCATCGGCGGCTCCTATCTGGAGGCCAACATCAAGTCGCTTGCGGTGGACGGCAGGCTCGTCGTCATTGGGTTGCAGGGTGGGCCGAAGGGCACGCTGAGCCTGGGCCGTATGCTCACGCGCCGCCAATCCGTCCACGCGACCACGCTGCGCGCCCGCCCGCGCCCCATGAAGGCAGCGATCGTTGCAAGCACGGTGGAGCACGTGTGGCCACTCATTGAAGCAGGCCACATCAACCCGAACATCTCCCGGACCTTCCCGCTTATCGACGCCCGCTGCGCCCATTCCTACCTCAACTCCGGCGAGCACACCGGCAAGGTCGTCCTGGAGGTCGAAACCGCTTAGGCCAGGGAGGCCACGGTGCGGATCAGCTGCTCGATGTCCACTTCCGTATTGAAGGGACCCAGCCCGACGGCGACCGCGCCGCCCATCTCGGCGACACCCATGTCCTGCAGCAGCGGGGTGGTCGGGGCGGGCGTCGATACGATGCCGTTGGCGAACAGCCGCTGGTGCACCGTCTCTGCTGGTACACCGTGCACACCGAAGACCAGGCGCGGGGTGTGCTCCATGCGCGAGCCCTCAGCGGCCTCGCCGGACACACCCACGATGTGCACCGACGGCAACGTGCCCAGGAACGTGTGCAGGTCGTCGCGAAGCCCGCGCATGTAGCGCTGCGTCAACCCCATCGAGAACTCCAGCCGGTTACGGCGGGTCTTGCGGCGCCCCGGCTCCTCCACCAGGCGCGCGTAGTGGTCGACGATGGCGGACACCCCGCCGGCGAGGCCCGTCGATACGTCGAGCTGCAACGCCGACATATCCAGCCTGCCGAACATCGCCTCATCCCGGAACACCAGCGCCGCCACCTGCGGGCCACCCAGCTCCGCGACGTCAATGCCCAAAATATCCGCGCCGAAGCTATCGAAGTCCATCAGGTAATACGGCGCGTACGCCGAGACGTCCGCGAGCACCCACGCGCGGGAACGATCCCGCACCGTGTCCGCAATGTCCGCCACTCGGACCACAGACCCCAGCACCTCGTGCGCAGCCGGGACCGCCACCAGGCGCGTCGAGCCATCCACCAACTCGCCGAACTGCCAGGCAGGCACATCGCCAGTCGCCAGATCCGTCTGCGCCCAACGCAGCTGCGCATCCTCCGCGCAGCGCGCCAACGCGTCCGTCAACACCGGACGATCCGCATTGCACACCACCACCGACGAACGGTGCCGAAACAGCGGGCGCATCGCCAACACCAGCGCCGAATACAACACCGGAAGCGACGGCCCCAACACCACACGCTCAGGCGAAACGTTACACAGGTCGGCGATGGCGGAGCGGGCGTCGAAAAGAAAACTTTGCCCCTCGGGCACACCGACAGTCGGGCGAGCATGCGAGCCGACCCGCGGCTCCGGGCGCGCAACCGCCGTCGACATACGGAACGAACGCGCAACCGCAGCCGACACCCGCTCCGGAATCTGCGGGCAGTCGTGCGCATTCATGTAGGTCCAGCCGTCAGAAAGGGAGGTGTACAGCCCACGCACACTAGCAACGTCATACGACTGCAACGACACCACAACCTCCTCCAGGCAACACTTCCAATCATTATGCACGCCCGAACACCGCAGCGCACCCCACCCGCAGCATGCTGCCAAAACACCGCTCAACGCACACGCAAGCTAGGGTATGAACCGTGCACAATACAAACCAGCTCCGAAACGACGTCGCAAGGATGACCTCCGAGCCACACCACGACGACGCTCCGAAATCACAGTCGAAAACGCTGAAGCTGGCATTCCGCGACCTCATCCGCGGATGGGGCCAGCACGAACTCTGGCTCCAACTAGGCTGGCAAGACATCAAGCAGCGCTACCGGCGCTCCACCCTCGGCCCGCTCTGGATCACCATCGCCACCGGCGTGATGGCGCTCGCCCTCGGGCTGCTCTACTCCATGCTGTTCCAAATCAGCGTGCGCGAATTCCTCCCACACGTCACCGTCGGCTTCATCGTCTGGGGATTCATCTCCGGCTGCATCAAAGACGGCGCGGAAGTCTTCATCGAAAACGAAGGCCTGATCAAACAGCTGCCGTCGGCACTGTCCGTCCACGTGTACCGGCTCGTATGGCGCCAACTCCTCTTCCTGGCGCACAACCTGGTCATCTGGGTCATCCTCGTGCTCGCGTTCCGCATTCACCTCGGATGGCAAGTCCTCCTCGCCATCCCGGCGATGGCACTCCTCGTGGTCAACGGCGTGTGGGTGACCATGCTCTTCGGCATCATCGCCACCCGATTCAGGGACGTCGCCCCACTTCTGGAAGCACTCGTGCAGCTGCTGTTCTACGTCACCCCGATCGTCTGGACCACCCACACGCTCAAGGAGCAAGGCGGCGACGTCGCCAAGCGCGCGATGCTCGCCGAAATCAACCCCCTCTACCACTACCTCGAGATCGTGCGCGCCCCCATGATCGGCCAAGAACTCGCCGGCTACCACTGGATCGTCGTCGGCGTCTGCACCATCATCGGCCTGCTGCTCGCCCTGCTCGCCATGCGCCAAATGCGCTTCCGCGTGCCGTACTGGGTCTAAGGAGAAGAAGTCACACATGGTTTCCATCGACACCTACAACGCCTGCGTCGACTTCCCAATTTTCGACGCCAAATCCCGCTCACTCAAAAAGGCAGTCATGTCCTCCGCCGGTGGCAAAATCGGCAAGAATGCCTCCAACACCGTGGTCGTCGAAGCACTCAAAGACATCAACCTCCACCTGCGAGAAGGCGACCGCGTGGGACTGGTCGGCCACAACGGCGCCGGCAAATCTACGTTGCTACGTTTGCTCTCCGGCATCTACGAACCAACCCGCGGCGTCGCCGACGTCCGCGGCCGCGTCGCCCCCGTCTTCGACCTCGGCGTCGGCATGGACCCCGAAATCTCCGGCTACGAAAACATCATCATCCGCGGCCTCTTCCTCGGCCAGACCCGCAAACAGATGAAAGCCAAGATGGACGAAATCGCCGAATTCTCCGAACTCGGCGACTACCTCTCCATGCCCCTGCGCACCTACTCCACCGGCATGCGCGTTCGCCTGGCCCTGGGCGTGGTCACCTCCATCGAACCCGAAATCCTGCTCCTCGACGAAGGCATCGGCGCCGTCGACTCCGCCTTCATGGCCAAAGCCAGGGTCCGGTTGGCCGAACTCGTCGAACGCTCCGGCATCCTCGTCTTCGCCTCCCACTCCAACGACTTCCTGGCACAGCTGTGCAACACCGCTCTGTGGGTGGACAAAGGCGAAATCAGGGAAGCCGGCCTGGTCTCCGAGGTCGTCGGCGCCTACGAAGGCCCCGAAGCCGGCCAGTACGTCGACGACCTGGTCAAGCGGTTCCAGGCGGAGTAGGCGCCGGGCTGGTTCGGCCCGGTTTCGGTCGGTTTTCGCTGGCCGGAGCTCCTCTGAAACCCAAATGGGAGTAACAGGATTGTAGTAATCCCCTTTTCGCAATCATTTTCGAGGATTACTACAATCCACCTACTACACTTTGCAGTTTTTGCCGGTTTTCGAACGACCGTTTGGCGGCCTGCCCTCCCGTTTCCCCTCCAAGGTTAGAAGCGTGCGATGCAGGTCGCGCATTTTCATCCAGCCCGGCCGATTTCTGGCGACCAGCGTCGCACTCCTTGTACACCTCGACCGGAACGAAAAACCACAAAGACCACACGAAAACCAGCCCGAAAACCACGCGCTCCCCGACGCACCCCCACCCCGCCCCGCCGATGGTGCACAATATGAGGCATGACTGGAACTGGAACGGCACACCTGAAAAGTAGTGGTTCGACGGCGGCGGTGATCGTGACGCATAAGCGTGTCGAGATGCTGCGACATTCCCTGGAGCAGGTGGTGAACCAGACGCACCCGGTGCAGTGGGTGATCGTGGTGGATAACGGCGCTGAGCAGGCTGTTCAGGAACTGCTGCAGGAGTTGGCCGGGGATCGAGCGGTGTATTTGCCGTCGAAGACGAATCTGGGTGGTGCTGGCGGGTTCGCGTATGGCTTTTTGACGGCGCTGGCGTTGGGGGCGGACGCGATTTGGTGCGCGGACGACGATGGCCGCCCGGCGGACCACGGCGTGTTGGAGGAGCTGTATCGCGTGGCGGAGCAGCACCGGCTGCATGAGGTGAGCCCGGTCGTGGCGAATATTGGGGATCCGGCGAAGTTGGCGTTTCCCCTGCGCCAGGGCTTGGAGTGGAAGCGGACGACGGCCGAGTTGGAGGGGTCGTTCTTGCCGGATTATGCGTCCTTATTTAATGGGGCGTTGATTTCGGCGGAGGCGATGGAGCGGATTGGTGTGCCGGATTATCGCCTGTTCATTCGGGGTGATGAGGTGGAGTATCACCGGCGTTTGTCGCAGTCGGGGCTGCGGTATGGCACGGCGCTGACCACGAAGTATTTGCACCCGGATGGGTCGGGCGAGTTCCACCCGATTATGGGTGGCAGGGCGCATGCGCAGTGGCCGGATAATGAGTCGAAAAGGTATTTCACGTATCGGAATCGCGGCTACATCATTAATCAGCAGGGCATGAAGAAGATGAAGCTGCAGGAAGTGGTGCGCTTCGGGTGGTTCTTCCTGGTGGAGCGGAAGGATCCGAAGGGCTTCCTGCAGTGGCTGCGTCTGCTGCGGATGGGGGCGCGGGAGGACTTTAGGCGTCCTTAAAGATGACTTTGCTTTGGAGGACGAAGTTGGTCACGGTGGCAACGCCTTGGGCGATGACGAAGCTGATGCCGTCTTTCCATGGGTTGTGGAGTCCGAGCGCGATGAGTGGCGGTTCGGTCCACTTGTAGAGCAGGACTTGGACGGCGAATGTGCAGGCGTAGAGCGCGAAGACGGCGCCTGCCTTCTTCGCGCTGACTTCGGATTTGAAGGCGTAGCGCGAGTTGAGCACGTAGGCGGTGGCGGTGCCGAAGACCCAGCCGATCATTTTCGCGAAGTCTCGTTGGAGGTCAACGGCTTCGGTGAGGGTGTAGGTGATGCCGAAGTCGATGACGGCGCAGCCGATGCCGATGATGAGGAATGGCAGCGCTTGCTGCTTCATCGCGCTCACAGTTGTTTCGCCCCGAGGTACGCGAGGGCTGCGACGGTGCCGATCGCCACGTTGGGCTTTGCGACGCCCCTCCGGCTCAGCCAGCCTGCCAGTTTCTTCTGCACCTGCACCCCGGCGGCGAAGGCGCCGGCGGCCGCCACGGCGATGCCGCCGATGGTGAACCAGGTGGTGGCGATGGATTCGGCTTCGCCCTGTTCGGATTCGAGGACGGCGGTCAGGTCGTTGCGGGGGTCCTCGTCGAAGGCGTTGAAGGCGGCGATGGTCGCGAGGTTGGCGGCGCCGAGGAGGGTCCAGGCCAGCGCTTTGCGCGTGGTGAAGTCGGGGACGGAGGCGGCGGCGAGGATGTAGGCGGCTTGGATGCACTGGCCGCCGAAGGTGTCGTCGAGGGCGTTGTAGTCGATGGTGGGCTCGTCGACAAGTGATTGAATCGTGTCAGTCATGGTGTCCAATGCTACTAGTAGGGTGAAAAGCATGACTAAGCATGAGGAGATTCATGAGGCGGCGCAGCGCGTCGAGGTGCCGCTGTCCGATTACATGGTGAGGCTGTTCGCGGAGGAGCTGCCGTTTGTGGATTCGATGTCGCGTGGGCGCATCTATGAGCTGCTGCGGGAGCACAAGGCTGCGGGGAAGCCGGAAATTACGTCGCAGGAGGAGCTTCCTGCAGAAATCAGGGAGCTTATGGACCTTTAGTATGATGTTTTTATAGGTTTTTCGACTTACATCATTTAGACTCGAACCGAATGTCTTCGCACTTCGGCGAAGCAACGACGACAAGAAGAAGCGAAAGAGATGGAACTACACACCAATCTTAAGTCACTCTACGGCTGGGGCCGCACGGCTCCGTCGACTGCGCATGTGCTGTCCACGCCTGACGTGGAGGTCATCAAGCAAGCCGTCGCACAGGTCGCGCAGGATAACGAGAGCCTGCCTGAGCACGCTCGCCGCGGCGTCATCGCCCGTGGTCTGGGCCGCTCCTACGGCGACCCGGCACAGAACGGTGGCGGCCTGGTCATCGACATCAACGAGCTGAACAAGATCCACTCGATTGATCCGGAGACCGGCATCGTCGACGTGGACTCGGGCGTCAACCTGGACCAGCTGATGAAGGCGGCCCTGCCGTACGGCCTGTGGGTTCCGGTCCTGCCGGGCACCCGCCAGGTCACCATCGGTGGCGCGATCGGTCCGGACATCCACGGTAAGAACCACCATTCCGCTGGTTCCTTCGGCGACCACGTGGTCTCCATGGAGCTGCTGGTGGCGGACGGCCGCGTCCTGCACCTCGAGCCGGAAGGCAGCGCGGACGACCCGGACGGCACGCTGTTCTGGGCGACGGTCGGCGGCATGGGCCTGACCGGCATCATCCTGCGCGCACGCATCCAGATGACGAAGACAGAGACCGCGTACTTCCTGTCTGACACGGAGCGCACCAGCACCCTGGATGAGACGATCGCGCTGCACTCGGACGGCTCCGAGGTCAACTACACCTACTCCTCCGCGTGGTTCGACGCCATCTCCGCACCGCCGAAGACGGGCCGTTCCACCATCTCCCGTGGCTCACTGGCGACGCTGGCGCAGCTGGAGGAGTACGCGCCGAAGCTGGCGAAGGATCCGCTGCGTTTCAAGGCGCCTCAGCTGATGACGGTGCCGGACATCTTCCCGTCGTGGACCATGAACAAGCTGACGCTGTCCGCCATCGGCGAGGCCTATTACATGATGGGCGCCCCGAGCAAGAATGACATCAAGAACCTGACGCAGTTCTACCAGCCGCTCGACCTGATTGGTGAGTGGAACCGCGGCTACGGCAGCGCGGGCTTCCTGCAGTACCAGTTCGTGGTGCCGACGACCGCTGTGGAGCCGTTCAAGGACATCATCTACCAGATCCAGTCCTCCGGCCACTACACGGCGCTGAACGTGTTCAAGCTGTTCGGCGAGGGCAACCGCGCGCCGCTGTCCTACCCGATGAAGGGCTGGAACGTCTGCGTGGACTTCCCGATCCGCCCGGGCCTCAACGAGTTCCTGGACCGCCTGGATGACCAGGTGATGGAGTTCGGTGGCCGCCTCTACCTGGCGAAGGAGTCCCGTACGTCGGCGGAGAAGTTCCACAAGATGTACCCAGGTCTGGAGGGCTGGCTGAAGACCCGCCGCGAGATCGACCCGACCGGCGTCTTCGCTTCCGACATGTCCCGCCGCCTCGAGCTGAACTAGCTGAACTACCTGAAGGAGATTTTTCACATGTTGAATGCAGTAGGCCAAGCGCAAAACATTCTGCTCGTGGGTGGCACCTCGGACATCGGCCTCGCCATCGTGCGCGAGTTCGTCACCCGCGGCGGCAATCCGAATGTCACCCTCGCGGCTCGCAAGAGCTCCCCGCGTATCGACGCCGCCGTTGCTGAGGTCACCAACGCAGGTGCAGGCTCCGTTGAGGTCCTGGACTTCGACGCGACCGATTTCGCGTCTCACCCGGACGTGATCAAGCAGGCGTTCTCCGGTGGCGATGTTGACGTCGCCGTGGTTGCCTTCGGCACCCTGGGTGACCAGGAGCAGCTGTGGCAGGACCAGGCGGCAGCCGTGGAGTCGGCGCAGGTGAACTACACCGCGTTCGTGTCCGTCGGCGTGCTGTTGGGCCAGGAGATGAAGCGCCAGGGCCACGGCACCATCATCGCGATGAGCTCCGTTGCGGGCCAGCGCGTGCGTCGCTCCAACTTTGTGTACGGCGCGTCGAAGTCTGGCATGGATGCCTTCTACCTCCAGTTGGGTGAGGCGCTTCGTGACTCCGGCGTGAAGGTGACTGTGGTTCGCCCAGGCCAGGTACGTACCAAGATGACGGATGGGTTGGAGGAGGCTCCGCTGACCGTCGATAAGGAGGAGGTGGCGCAGACTGCCGTTGAGGCTGCGTTGAAGGGCGAGCCAAGCGTGTTTGTGCACAAGCTGTTCGGCCCGATTTCCTTGGTGCTGCAGCACATCCCGGCAGGGATTATGCGCAAGCTCAACTTCTAATTCCCGGCGGGGAACGTGGTGGATGCGCTGCGATGTGCCAAACTGTGTGCATGACAGATACATCCATCCAACCCACGCTGGAGTTCAAGACCGTCGACTACGAGCCTGACGCTGTGTCATGGACGTCGGCGGTCTTGCGCATGCTTGCGGCCGGTGCCAGCGCGGCGGTGGTGACGTTGGCGGTGTGGTACGTGCTGCACTCCACGTCGCTGCCTGCGTTTAATACCTCGATGGTGACGCGCGCTCTATCCACGGGCGGCTCTTTCGTTGTGATTCTGTGCGCGGCGTTGGCGTGCTGGGCGTGGGTGCGGAAGCGCCTGTCGCGGCCGGTGCGCGTGCTTTGCCAGGCTGTCTGCGGGCTGGCCCCGGCTGGTCTGGTGATTACGGCGTTGGGGATCCCGCTGGCGTCGACACGCCTGTGGCTGGACGGCATCCAGGTGGATCAGGGCTTTCGTACCCAGTTCTTGAGCCGGATGACCGAGGTGGCCACCAACCAGGACATGAACTACCTGGACCTGCCTACCTTCTACCCGATTGGGTGGTTCTGGCTCGGCGGGCGCCTCGCGCACCTGCTGGGCATGGAAGGCTGGGAGGTATACCAGCCGTGGGCGCTGGTATCGCTGGCTGCTGCGGCGTGCGCGCTGGTACCGATTTGGCGGAAGCTGTGCGGCTCCCTGCCGGTATCCACGCTGATCGCGCTCGTATCGACGGGCATCGTGCTCACCGAGACGCCTGACGAGCCCTACGCGGCGATCGTCGCCCTCTTCGCCCCCGCGGCCGCTGTCACCGCGTACAAGGCGCTGACGGGCTCCTGGCAAGCCACGGTGGTGCTGGCGCTCTACCTGGGCGTTTCCGCCATGTTCTACACCCTGTTTACTGCGATCGCCGCGCTGACCGTTGTGGTGATCGCGGTGCTGTTGTGGTTCCGCCGCAAGTTCGCGCGCGGCCCCGTCGTGCACCTTTTGGCTTCCGGGGTGGGTGCGCTGTGCATCGCGGCGATTGGTTGGGCTCCGTACCTGTACCAGTCGGTCTTCGGCGGTTTCGACGTGCGCCACACCGCGAACCACTTCCTGCCCGCCCAGGGCACGGTGATCCCGCTGCCGTTCTTCTCCCTGTCCATCATCGGCGTGCTGTCGGTGTTGGGCCTGATCTTCATGGTTGGGCGCCTGCATGTGCCTGAGGTGGCGTCGTTAGCTGTGATGGTGGTGGTCTGCTACACCTGGGTGATCGTCTCGATGTTTGCGTCGCTGCTGGGCACGTCCCTGCTGGGCTTCCGCATCGAGGTGCTGCTGATGCTGCTGTTTTCCACCGTGGGTATCTTCGCGGTGGCGGACTTGCGCACTGCTGGCGTCGATTATTACTACCCGGGCCACTTCAAGGAGCGCACGCAGCGCGTGATCACCGCGGTGCTCATCATCGTGGTGGCTGCGGGCACGCTCTCGTTCGTGCAGCGCATCCCGGCACTCAACGAGGCGCACATTGACCAGGCGTACTCGGATACGGACGGCTTCGGCGAGCGCGCCGACCGCTTCCCGCCGGACCCGGGCCGCTACTACGGCGAGATCGACGAGTTCATCCAGTCCCACGGCTACACCCCTGGGGAGACCGTGGTGTACACGGATGAAATCAACTTCATGGCGTTCAAGCCCTACCACGGCTTCAACGCGTTCACCAGCCATTACGCCAACCCGTTGGGCGAGTTCCACCTGCGCAACGAGGCGCTTTCGCAGTGGGCGAAGCTCTCCTTCGACGCCCCCGAGAAGCTCGACGCAGCGATGCAGGACACGAAGTGGACGGCGCCGCAGGCATTCATTTTCCGCGGAACCATGAGCGATGACCTGCGCGAGGACGCCACCGAGAACCGGGATGTGGCGTGGAAGACGCACATCGGCCACAACATCTTCCCGAGCGAGCCGAACGTGCGCTACGAAGGCCTGTTCTTTAACCCGAAGGCGTTCCCCCGCGAGACGTGGGACGCGAAGCAGATTGGTCCGTTTGTCGTGGTGGTTCGCAATGCCGCCACGCCTGAGAAGTAGAGTATGCCCCTGTGACAACTGAGACATCCGTGAATCCCGTGAACCCTGCGAACCCACAGAGTGCGGCGAGCACGCCCGGCGCGCAACAACCTCGGCGCGCCCCGCGCCAGCTGGTGGCTGCGACCGTCGTGTCCGGCTTCATCGCCTTCGTGTTGCTGCTGCTGACGCCGCTGCTGCCTGTGACGCAGGTGCAGTCGTCAGTGCAGTGGCCGCAAGGCGGCTCGGTGGGGTCGGTGAATGCCCCGCTGATTTCGCTGGCGCCGCAGGAGATTGACATGACGGTGCCACTGGAGGCGACGCGTCACCTGCGTGAAGGCCAGAACATCATTGTGTCGACGCTGCCTGCGTCCTCGGAGGAGGCGACCGACCGTGGCATGTTTGTGTCCGCGCCGGATGGCGGGTTGGTGGTCAGCTCGATTAATAAGGTGCTCTTCGAGTTGAGCCCCGGCGAGCTGGCGGGTATCGGCCCGGACAAGCAGCTGCGGGTGCACATCACGGATGAGCAGGCGGAAATTTCGGTGCCGGGCACCAGCTTCGAGGAGGTCCTCGAGGATGATTATCGCCCGCAGCTCAGTGGGTTGTACTCGGAGCTGAAGGAGGAGTCGTCGGCGCAGCTTATTGACGCCGGGCTCGCCGCCAACATCGAGATCAACTCTCGCTTTACGTCCAGCCCGACCCTGGTGAAGTCGCTGGCGATGTGGCTGGGGCTGGCCGCGATGGCGGTGAGCCTGTGGGGGCTGTGGCGCCTGGATCAGCTGGATGGGCGTCGTATCCCGCTGTTCAACCGTCGTTGGCGCACGTTCAAGCCGCTGGACGCGGTGGTGCTGGCGGTGCTGGGGTTCTGGCACGTGTTCGGCGCGAACACCTCGGATGACGGCTTCCTGCTGACGATGGCGCGGGTCTCGAACGACTCGGACTACATGGCGAACTATTACCGCTGGTACGGCGTGCCCGAGGCGCCGTTCGGTTCCCCGTTCTATGACGTGTTGGCGTTGTTGGCGAAGGTGACGACGGCGTCGATGTGGATGCGCCTGCCGACGCTGCTGGCCGCCATCTTGGTGTGGTGGCTGATTTCCCGCGAGCTGCTGCCGCGCTTCGGCGCGGTCATCGCGGACCGCCGCATGGCGTACTGGACTGCAGCGTTTGTGTTCCTGGCGTTCTGGCTGCCGTACAACAACGGCACCCGCCCGGAGCCGATTATCGCGATGGGGTTGACGCTGACGTGGGCGCTGTTTGAGCGCACGATCGCCACGAAGCGACTGGCCCCGGCGGCGCTGGGCACGGTGGTGGCGGCGTTCACGCTGGCCTGTGGCCCGACGGGTCTGGCGGCGGTGGGCGTGTTCCTGATCTGCCTGCCTGAGGTGTTCCGCATCATGAACAAGCGACGCGCGATTGCCCCGGGCATCGCGTACATAGCGGCGTTTCTGGCGGCGGGCTTCGCCGTGATGGTGCCGGTGTTCAAGGACCAGACCCTGGCGACCGTATTGGAGGCCACCAAGGTGCGCGGCGAGGTCGGCCCGGCGCTGTCCTGGTACTCGGAGTGGGTGCGCTACGGCACGCTGTTCCAGGAAGCTGTCGACGGCTCGCTGTCGCGCCGCTTCCCGATGCTGGTCTTCGCCTTCTGCGTAGTCCTCATCCTGTTTTCGATGGCACGCCACGGCGCGATCCCAGGCACGCCTGCGAAGCCGACGCAGCGCCTGATGCTGATCATCGGGCTGTCCACGTTCTTCCTGATGTTCACCCCGACGAAGTGGACGCACCACTTCGGTATTTACGCGGGTATCGGCGGTGTGGTCGCAGCACTCGGCGCGGTGGTGCTGTCTCACTTTGCGCTGCAGTCGGCGCGCAACCGCTCCTTTGCGATCGCCGCGGTGCTCTTCCTGGTGTCCCTGAGTCTGGCGGGCTGGAACGCGTGGTGGTACGTGTCCTCCTTCGGCGTGCCGTGGTGGGACAAGAACCCACAGGTGAAGGGCATCGAGGCGAACACTGTTTTGCTCGGAATTACGCTGGTGATTGCCTTGGTGGGCGTCGTCCAGTGGCTGCGGCCGCGCCCTGATTCTGTGCGGGAGCGCGCGGCGGCGTCGCGCTGGGCTGGCGTGATGGCCGCGCCGATCGCCGTCGCCGCGGTACTCATGGTGGCGTTTTCGTGCCTCACCTTCGTGAAGGCGTTTGCGGAGCAGACCCCGAACTACTCGGTGGGCATGGGCAACGTGAAGACGTTCAAGGGTGACATCTGCGCCCTCGGCAGCGAGATTCTGCTTGAGACCGACACGAACGATTCCTTCCTCACCCCTGTCGACGGGGTGCCGCTGGGCCGCTCGCTGGACTCCGGGGTGAACCGCGCGTTCTACCCGGACGGCGTGCCTGCCACGATCGCGGACGACAACGCCGACACCACGGATACGAAATCGGGCGACGACACCGCCATCGAGACCGTCCAGTCCGATGCAAACGAGGAGCCTGAGCTCTCCTCGGATGCACGCAGCGTCGAGGGCAACCGCCCGTTCACGCTGCGTGGCGTCAACGGGTCGACGGTGCGCCTGCCGTTCAACCTGGACTTCAACCGCATCCCGCTGCTGGGCACATACGACGAGCGCGCGACGCGCACGGCCTACCTGGAAACCACCTGGTTCGAACTGCCACAGAAGCGTGACGACGCCCCCCTGCTGGTCACGTCCGTGGCTGGCAAGATCGCGCACCACGACATTAATGGCGTCGAAAAGGAAGGTGCCGAGCTGGTGCTGGAGTACGGCGTGCGCAGCGACGACGGCTCGATAAAGACCCTGGGCGAGGCAGAAATGCTGGACCAGGGGCCGACGCCGAAGTGGCGCAACCTGCGCTACCCCATCGCGGACCTGCCCGAGGAGGCAAACGTGGTGCGCCTCGTCGCCGAGGACGCCTCCCTTGCGGAAGACGACTGGATGGCCGTCACCCCGCTGCGCAACCCGACGCTGCAGCCGCTGAACAAGATGTTCGACTCGGACACCCCGGGCCTGCTCGACTGGTCGGTGGCCTTCCAGTACCCGTGCCAGCGCACGTTCAACCACTTCGCTGGCGTGACCGAGATCCCGGAGTTCCGCATCATGCCTGACGCACCGGGTAAGCAGCAGCTGTCCGGATTCATGGACTTCCTGGGCGGCGGTGCGCTGTCCACCGCGGAGGCCGTGAACTACTCCTACCAGGTGCCGGGGTACATGAAGGGCGACTGGCAGCGCGACTGGGGTTCCCTGTCCCGCTACCAGCTGCGCACGAACTCCATCGGTGAGGTGCCAGCGCTCGCGGAGATCCAGCTGGAGGAGGTCACCCGTTCAGGGTGGTGGACCCCAGGCCCGATGAAGATTCGGGAGGTCTAACAGCTAAGATGAGGCGCCATGCGCGCTTTCGCATCCCTCCGCTCCGTTCTTGTTGCCGCCGCTACCGCCGCCCTTGTCGCGGTTGGTGCGGCGGCTCCGGCCTCTGCGCAGCAGCTGCAGCTGCCGGCGCCGATCGCACCGTCGTTCCGCCTGCCGAGCCTGCTGAAGTCGCAGGGCTGCAAGTCGGAGTACTTGATTGCGGTGCCGGGTGGCGTCAATACGATGCCGGGGCTACCGCGCAACCTGCCGCACGGCGGGAACGTGTGGCTCACGGGCGTGCTTACCCAGCTGTATACGGGTGGGCAGATTCAGCCGCTGTGGATCGCGTACGACGCCGCGCCGTTCGCCACCACGCAGTACCAGACGGCGTCGAACCGCGGGTACGCGGAGACGAAGAAGGCCGTCGCGGGCATCGCGAACGCCTGCCCGAACGCGCGCTTCAGCTTCACTGGCTACTCCCTCGGCGCGGATATTGTGTCGCGGATGCTGAATAACATTGCGCATGACCGTGGCCCTATCGCGAAGGAGCGCGTCGTCTCGGCTGCCCTGTTTTCCAGCCCCTACCAGGGCGGGAACGGTGCGGTGATGTCTGTGGGAACGTCGCCACACGTGCGCGGCGCGCTCGGTGAGCTGGAGGGCGGCTATGGCGACCTCGGTGAGCGCGTGCTGGAGATCTGCAACACCGGCGACATCGTGTGTTCCCCGTCGGAGGATCAGCGCGAGATCGTCGACCCTGCGATGGACGTCAACCTGAGCAGCGGCGGGATGCCCCGCTGGGTGATTGACATCGCGCGCGCGAACGACGGCCGCACGAGCAGCATCATCCACTCGATCGGTGCGCACGGGTCCTACACGCTGGCGCAGCAGCATGAGGCTGCGAACTGGATCGCCAACCACCGCTAGTCCCGCCGACGCGCATGTCCGCCCCACACGTTAGAGTTGTGGGCATGCATGATCTTTTTCATCACGTAAACGGCGAGTGGGTCGAATCCCACGAGATCCCAGCCGATCGCGGTATCGACGGCTCCTTCTACGCCCTGCGCGACAAGGCGGAGGAGGACGTCCACACGATCGTCTCGGAGACCAGCGACCTGTTCGCCTCCTTCATGGATACCGACGCCATCAACGCCGCAGGCACCGCGCCTCTGCAGCCGGACCTGGACCTGATCGCGGTGAAAGATATCGAGGAGTTCGCCCACAACCTGGGCGTGCTCGACCGCACGGGTGTCGGCTCCCCCCTGGCCTTTTGGGTTGAAAAGGACTCCCAGGGCGAGGACAGCGTGCCCTACCTTGTCCAATCCGGCCTTGGCCTGCCGGATGAGGCTTACTACCGGGAGGACGCCCACGCGGAGACCCGCGCCACCTACCAGAAGCACGTGGCCCGCATGCTGGCGTTTTTGGACCCGGCGTACCTGCTGGGGCTTACGCCTGAGGTGGCGGCGCAGCGCATCATGAACCTGGAGACCCAGGTGGCGGCCAGCCACTGGGATGTGGTGCGCAGCCGGGACGCGATGGCTACCTACAACCCGGTGGAGTTGGCGGAGTTGCCGTCGATAATTGTGACGATGCTGCGCGGCGCCGGGCTTCGCGACGGCCGCGTGATCAACATGATGCCCTCCTTCACCGAGGACTTAGCGACGATGCTTCGCCCCGAAACCCTCGCCGACTGGCAACTGTGGGCGGCGTGGACCGTGCTGCGCTCGCGCGCAAGCGTGCTCACCGAGGAGATCGGGCGGGCGAACTTCGAGTTTTACGGCACGGTGCTCTCCGGCGCGACGCAGCAGCGCGACCGCTGGAAGCGCGGCGTGGGGCTGGTGGAGTCGCTGGTGGGCGAGGAGATCGGCAAGGAGTATGTGGCGCGCCACTTCCCCGCCAAGTCGAAGGAGCAGATGCTCTCCCTGGTGGACTACCTCGTGCGCGCCTACGAGCAGCGCATCAGCAACCTTCCGTGGATGACACCCGCCACCCGCGAGCGCGCCCTGGAGAAGCTGCGCCTGTTCCAGGCGAAGATCGGCTACCCGGAAACCTGGCGCAGCTACGAGGGCCTGACCTTTGACCCTTCCGGTGAGCAGCTGGTGGCCAACGTGCGCCGCGGCGCCGCCTTCGAGCATGACTACCAGCTGGGCAAGATCGGCAAGCCTTCGGACCGCTCCGAGTGGGTGACCACCCCGCAGACCGTCAACGCGTTCTACAACCCAGTGGTCAACGACATCACCTTCCCTGCCGCGATCCTGCAGCCGCCGTTCTTCGACCCGGAGGCGGACCCGGCGCGCAACTTCGGCGCGATCGGCGCGGTGATTGGCCACGAGATCGGCCACGGTTTCGACGACCAGGGCTCGCGTTACGACGGCCACGGCAACCTCAACTCCTGGTGGACCGACGAGGACCGCGCCCACTTCGAGGAACGCACCGCGAAGCTGGTGGAGCAGTTCCAGGGTCTGGTGCCTTCTGTGCTGGAGGGCCAGGACGTGGCGGGGGTCAACGGCGAGTTCACGCTCGGCGAGAATATCGGCGACCTGGGCGGCCTTGGTATCGCGGTAGTGGCGTACCAGCTGTACTGCGCCGACAACAACGTCGAGCCGAACCTGAAGGAGCTCTTCCTGGCGTGGGCCCGCGTGTGGCGTTCGAAGGCGCGGCCGGAGATGGCGACGCAGCTGCTGGCGATTGACCCGCACTCGCCGAACGAGTTCCGCTGCAACGTCATCGCCTCCAACGTTGACGAGTTTTACGAGGCCTTCGACGTGGAGCCCGGCTCCCCGATGTGGATCGCCCCGGAGGAAAGGGTCAAAATATGGTAGAGGAATCGTCGCTTCAGCCCGGCGCGGAGGGCGCGCACTACCCGCTCAACGAGCAGGGTTCCGAGGAGTTCCAGGTCGGTGGCGTGGAGCGCACCCTGCCGGAGTCCGAGCAGCTCGCGCAGCTGGTGTCCTACATCGAGGCGTCCTACGAGGACTCCCCGCAGTACCTGGCGTTGCTTCCGGACCGGATTACGCACGCCGCGATGCTAATGCTGGGCTCCGCAGTGGATCACCAGATGCCGGGCGTGGCGTTGACCGGGGACGTCTCCGTCGAGGACGCCCCGCTGGGCCAGGTGTTCACCTCATCGAAGGCGCCCGCAAAGGGCGGCGTGTGGGTGGTGTCTTGCTACGACGGGCCAGCGGATGCCCGCGAGTTCGCCTGGCGCCCCGAGGTTGCCGCCTGCGCTGAGCAGGCCGGTGCCCGCGCCTACGACGTAGACGACCCGACTGGCGTCGCCTCCGCCGTGCATGCCGCACGCCAGGAAGGCGCGGACGTGGTCGCGGTGTGGGGCACCGGCTCCTCCTGCGGGCTGCTGCCTGCGGGCGCGGACGCCTACGTGCTCACCTTCCCCGCCGAAGCCACCGCAGCAGTAGCAACCGGCGACGCGAAGGTGCTGCTCCAGCGCGCGTCCGACGCGGCGTGGGAACAGCCCTCAGTCGAGGGGGCGGAAGTGAAAGAGTACGTCTCCACCGGGGTGATCGCTACCCCGGCCCAGCACCGGCGCAAGGTCCTGGATGCCGCGGAGTTTCTTGCCGGACTTGGTACGGCCGAACGCTGACGCGGGCGTAGCGTCGTGGCGCTGCACGATGCCACGGCGTACGTCGACGGTGTTGTGGTAGGCGCTGCCGTTCGTCAGCGCCGCCACCGCCCACGTCTCATCCAGCGTGGTGCCCCAGGAGACAGAGGCGGTCGCTGTGGTGGCCTCGTTGGCCCAGCCCATCTTGGAACCCTGCACGCCGCGCAGACGCGCGGTGCCGAACTGCTGACCAAACCCGTCAGAGGCCACCAGCGACTGCCGACGCATCCCGTCCAACAGCGGCTCAGCAACCGGGTCCCACAGGATGGCCGCGATGAAGGTGGCCACGTCCCTCGCAGACGTCAACGTCGTGCCCCACGCGCCGACGCGCTGCGTTCGCTCCAGCTCGAAGTCGGCGGCAATCTCGTCGATGGCCTGCGGGTAGCGGGCGTCGAGTTCCTCGGCGATCGCGTCGTTGGAGACGCGCACCATCTCCTCCACCTGCGCCTTCTCCTCCTTCGTGCCGTTATAGAGCACCCAGTAGCCCAGGTAGAGCTTGGCCAGGGACAGGGCGGCGCGCGGCTCCTCGCCCGCCGGGGAGATCGACACCCGGCCGTCCGGGTGCACCACCGCCAGCGCAGTGCGCTCCCGCGTGTAGCCGGGGTTCACGTGAAAGCCCTGCAACGCAGGCATCAGCGCGCACACCAGCAGCGCAGCGATCCACTTCTTCAACACAGTGCTTCCGCTTCGTTTCGCGCCCTAGAGGTCCAGGATGGAGTCTGCTTCGCTGACGTCCTCGCTGACCGGCTCCGGCACCTCGCACAGGTACACGTTGGCGCCGGTGGCGTCCTTCGCCCCAAGCATCGGGCCGAACGGGCTGAGCGTCGGACCAGCCAACACCTGGCCGCCACCCATACGCACCGCATGGGACGCCGCATCAACGTCCTTGACGCCGAAGTAGGAGTGCCAGACCGCCGCAAGGCCGTGCTGCTGCAGCCGCGGGTCCAGACGCAGGCCCAAGAACGCCGCGCCCTCCTGCAGCGCAATGTAGTAGCCGCTTTCCTTGCGCAGCTCCCAATCGAACAGCTCCCCGTAGAAGTCCACGGTGGCCTCATCCGGCGCCACGCACTCGTACCACACCGAAACACCCGGCTCACCAGCGGCAACGAAGGCATCCTCCCCCGCCGGGCGCATCAAGCCGAACAAGCCACCGGACGAGTCGGCACACACCGTCATCACACCGAAGTCCACCTCCTGGGAGCTCAGCACCTTGCCCCCCAGCGGCTCCACGCGTGACTCAATCGAGCCGTCCGCGTCCATGAAGTACGTCACCCACAGGTCCCGCTCCTGCTTTGACGGCACGAACCCCGCCACCGGCAGCCCGTCCTTGCGGGCAACCCGGTACGTCTCGCCCGTAACTTCCCACCCGAGCACCTTCGAGTAGAAGTACGCGGACTTCTGCACGTCTTTGGTCAAGCAGTCCTGCCAGTACGGCATCCCTGGTGTTCCCTGAAACGCAGGCATTTACATGTTCCTCCACTTTTCCGGATCGAAATCGTCGTTCGCGGTGCGCTCATCGAAGTAGTCGCCGTCATCCCCGCCGGTGCTCACGGTTGCTGTTTGGGTGCCGACGGTGACGGAGTCGGCGTCGAAAAGCAGGTGCCCGCGCGCACGCACCACCTCCCCATTGACACTGACCTCGCCGGCGTTGATGAGCTCCTTGGCGTGCCCGCCGGACTCCACAAGGTTGGCCACCTTCAAAAACTGACCGAGCTTAATGCTCTCCCCCGAAATCACCACATCAAACGCCATGATTACACCACCGGCGGAGCAAGCTTGACCGCAGTGCCCACCGCGGACACCAACATCATGCCGCCGTCAGCGCCCATGGACTCGTAGTCCACCTTCACGCCAACCACCGCGTCAGCCCCCATCTCCGCGGCGCGATGCCACAGCTCGTTCAGGGCCTCCTCGCGGGCGCGCACGACGTCGGCCTCCCACGCGGCGGCGCGACCACCCACAATGTTGCGAATGCCCGCCGCGAAATCCTTGAACACATTCATGCCGACGATCGCCTCGCCGCCCACGATGCGCATGTACTCAGCGATGGTGCCCCCATCGACGGAATTAGTAGTGCTTAGAATCATGCAGCCAGTCTAAGCCACGCCCCCGACACTTAGCGTTCAGCCTGGTCAGTCGGCATAATCGACAACGTATCGATGTTCACGTGCGGCGGCAAACTCGCCACCCAGCGCACCGCCTCCGCAATGTCCTCCGCGGTCAAGTTCAACTTGCCCTCGTACACCGCGTACGCACGCTCGGCATCGCCCGCGAAACGGTTCAGGGAGAAGTCCGTCTTCACCCGGCCAGGGTCAATCTCCGTAACACGGATGTTGTTCTCCGCCTCCTCCCGTCGCAGCGCCCGCGTGATCCCGCGCAGCCCGTACTTCGCCGCGTTATAGCCGCTGCCGCCCTTGTACGCGTCAGTCGCCGCCACGGACCCAATGTTCACCACCAGACCGGACGCCTCCAGCAGGTGCGGGTACAGGGCCTTCGTCACCCGCATGGTGCCGAGCACGTTCGTCTCGTACATCCACTGCCAGTCGGCGGGGTTCGCGTCGCGAAGCAGGTCGAGGCCCTTCGCGCCGCCCGCATTATTCACCAGCAGCCCAACCGGCCCCTCAATTATCGACGCCAACTCCCCCACACTCACCTCATCCGTCACATCAAGGCGCACCGCCACGCCCCCGATCTCTTCTGCGATGGCCTGGCAGTGCTCCACCCGGCGCGCCGCCACGTACACCTTCCAACCGTCCGCGGCGAGCGCCCGCGCACACGCCTCCCCGATCCCGGCGGAGCCTCCCGTTACTACGGCTACTTTCGTTGTCTCTGTCATGGTTGGCAGTGTAGTGCTCGCGCTGGGTCGGCGCGCTGCCTCTCTGAGCCCGGTGCCCTGTGCCGACGCCCTCATATCGTTCCGGTCGAGGTGTTAAAGGAGTGCGACGCTGATCGCTGGAAATCGTCCCGGCCGGGTGAAAATGCGCGACCTGCATCGCACGCTTCGAAGCGCACGCTTCAAGCGGTTTTGGGGTGTGTTGGAGGCTTGGTTTTGGCGCTGTTGGGTGCGTGGTGCTGGAGAGATGGCGCGCTGCCGACTAGTTTTCGCGGGTTTTTCGTTCCGGTCGAGGTGTTAAAGGAGTGCGACGCTGGTCGCCGGAAATCAGCCCGGCTGGGTGAAAATGCGCGACCTGCATCGCACGCTTCGAAGCGCACGCTTCAAGCAAATTGGGCGCAAAACGGATACAGCATGGTCCCGGTACCCTGGCTGGTATGTATTCGATGGAGCAGATGCGTTCAGGCCAGTGGTTCCTCCCCGGCGGCGAGGAGGCCGACGCCCAACACGCCCGGACGTGGGAGTTGATGCGCCAGGTCAACGCCTTGGGCAACACCGATCAGCCGCGGGCGGAGGAGCTGTTGCGGCAGGTGTTTTCCAACAGTGCGCACGTGCCGGGCCTGTTCGCGCCGCTGCATGTGGAGTTCGGGCTGAACACTCGGTTCGGCAAGGGGTGCTTCATGAACTTCAACTGCGTCATCCTCGATATTGCGGAGGTGACCATCGGGGACGGGTCGATGTTCGGGCCGGGCTGCCAGCTGATCACGGTGGGCCACCCGGTTGAGGATGCAGCGAAGCGGGCTGAGGGATGGGAGATCGCGAAGCCGATTCGGATTGGGAAGGACTGCTGGTTCGGGGCGGGTGCGATGGTGATGCCTGGCGTGACGGTGGGTGATCGTTGTGTGGTGGCCGCCGGCACGGTGGTGACGAAGGACGTGCCGGATGACTGTTTGGTGGCGGGGGTGCCGGGCGTCGTGAAGCGAAAGTTTGCGCAGGATGCCTGAGCACGCGTTTGACCTGGGGCGGATTGGGGAGGGGCTGCCCGTCGCGAAGGTGATTGGGGAGCTGCCGCGCACCGGGCCGCTGGTGGTGGAGGCGCCGCCTGGGACGGGTAAGACGACGCTGGTGCCACCGGCGGTGGCAAATGTGTGTGGGAAGACGCTGGTGACGGCGCCGCGGCGTGTGGCAGTGCGTTCGGCGGCGAAGCGGCTGGCGGACCTGGATGGGTCGCGGCTTGGGCAGCGGGTGGGCTACTCCATTCGCGGTGAGCATCGGGATGGTTCGCTGGTGGAGTTTGTGACGCCGGGTGTGCTGCTGAACCGCCTGTTGCAGGACCCTGGCCTGGAGGGCGTCAACGCGGTGATCATCGACGAGGTGCACGAGCGTGGCCTGGACACCGACCTGGTGCTGGCCATGTGCATGGAGACTGCCCTGCTGCGCGATGACCTGTACCTGTGCGCGATGTCGGCGACGCTGGACGCGCGCCGCTTCGCCGACCACATGGGCGCCGAGGTGCTGTCCACGGAGGCGGCGACCTACCCCGTCGAGGTCACATATGCGCCGCACGCTGGGCGGATGCAGGGTTCGCGCGAGTTCTACCGGCATGTGGCCGCCCTCGCGGAGGCGCCGGAGCGCACCCTGGTGTTCGTGCCGGGGGTGCGGGAGGTGGAGCTCGTCGCCAGCTTTCTTGACGACGCCACTCCGCTCCACGGCCGCTTGTCCTCCGCGGAGCAGGACGCCGCGCTCTACGGGGATGCTGCGGTGGTGGTGTCGACGAACGTTGCGGAGTCCTCGGTGACGGTGCCGGGTGTGCGCCGCGTGGTGGATGCCGGGCTTACCCGGGTGCCGCGGCGGGATGCCCGCGGGATGACGGGCTTGGTGACGGTCTCTGCGGCGAAAAGCAGTGCGGACCAGCGGGCGGGCCGCGCCGGTCGCCTGGGGCCTGGCACGGTGGTGCGGGCCTACTCGGAGACGGACTACCAGCACTTTCAACCGGATGTGGCGCCGGAGATCGCGACGAGTGACCTCACGCAGGCGGCGCTGCAATTGGCGGCGTGGGCGTCGCCAGACTTGCCGCTGCTGGACCCTCCCCCGGCGCACCACTTGGCCGCTGCGCAGGAGACGCTGCGGCTCATCGGCGCGCTGGACGATGAGCACCGCATCACCGCCCTCGGTGAGAAGCTGGTGCGCATGCCGGTGGATCCGCGGCTGGGGGCCGCGTTGGTGAAGTTCGGCTCGGGCGCTGCGGACACGGTGGCCAAACTCGCCGACCAGCCCGCGAAACGCCTGGCCAGACTCGTACACCAGTCAGCGCCGGTGGCGCCTGGCGACGTGATCGCGGCGGCGTACCCCCAGTGGGTGGCCAAGCGCGACGGGGGCGAGTACCTGCTTGCCTCAGGAACGAGGGCGCGGCTGGACGTGCCGATCGGCGCCCCGGAGTGGATCGCGGCCGCAGAGGTGCAGCGCACTGCGCGGGGTGCGGTGATCCGCGCGGCGGAACCGCTTGCGATGCCGCAGGAGCGCGTCGAGGAGCACGTGCGCGCATCACTGGTGGACGGGAAAGTGCGCGCACGCAGGGTCAAAGCCATCGGCGCCATCGAACTGAGCGCCACCCCGATCCGCCCCGAGCCCCACGAGGTGGAAGAGGCACTGCGCGACATCAGCTTCGAAGATTTCGCGCTTGATAGCGCCGCCACCGCCCTCAAGCAGCGCCTCGATTTCCTGCACGCCACCATCGGCGAGCCGTGGCCGGACGTGACCAAGGGCGACTACTCGCTGGAGGTGGCGCAGTTGGCCAGGGGGGCGTCAATAAGAGGGCTGGACATGCGGCAGGCGCTGATGCGGCAACTGCCGTGGCCGGAGGCCTCAAAGCTCGACGAGCTGGCGCCGACGCGCATCGCGCAAGGCAAGCTGGACTACTCGACGGGCCGCCCCGTCGTGCGGCTGAAACTGCAGCTGGCGTTCGGGCTGGCGGACTCGCCGGTGATTGGCGGGCAGCGGGTGCTGTTCCACCTGCTCTCCCCCGCGGGGCGCGAGCTGGCGGTCACTGACGACCTGCGCAGTTTTTGGAACGGGCCCTACCAGGACGTGCGTAAGGAGATGCGTGGGCGCTACCCGAAGCACCCGTGGCCGGAGGACCCGTGGACGGCGACGCCTACTTCTCGAACGAACCGCACGCTGAATAAATGATGCCGCCGCCGACTAGGCCAGCGACCGTCAGCACCGACGCGATGCCGAGGTCCGCATTGCGGCGGTTGTACTGGCGCGGTTTGAGGTGAATTTTGACTGGCTGTGGCAGGTTCGTGATCTGCAAGTTGATGCTGTCCTGCACCGCAACGATTGGTAGCCCCATTTGGGTGGCAAAGCCGAGCGGGATCAGTGCCAGCAACGGAATGCCCACTGCCAAGGAAGTCTTGGAACACTTCGGCGTGATCTGCTCAAAACCGAGCGGCTTCAGGAAGTCCGGCGCCACGCCTTCATCCGTTCCCGGGTTCGCCACAGTGACTCGGACCGGGATGATTTCCGTGGATTCGTCGCCGTAGTGGGCAACGACTGGCCACTGGTAATCACCAGGATCGACGCCAACAGATGGCGTCAGCTCGATGGAGCCATCGGCTTCAGAAAGGTGCGCCCAGCTGGGGATACTCGTGCCGCTGTACCAGGCTTGGCCCCTCGGCAGCGGTGGGGGTAGTGTTTCCGTACTACCGATAGTTACGGTTGTAACGGGGTAATTGCCCTGCACGATCGCCTGTCCGTGCGCAGTTTCTACCGCCACGGCGTGTGGGGAGGTGCAGGCAAGCATGACTGCACACGCAGCTGCTGTAATCCGGCCACGCATGACCGACCTCCTTCGACGCTTCACGGCTCTCATCATAAGGTAACTTATTCTCCATGACTAATGCCCAATCACACACGGTGACCATGTGGACCCTGGTGTCGCTCATTATTGGTTCCACCATTGGCTCCGGCATCTTCGCCTTGCCGCAAAATATTGGCTCCGTGGCGAGCCCCGGCGCAATGCTCATCGGCTGGGTTATCGCCGGGGTGGGCATGCTCTCCATCGCGTTCGTGTTCCAGATCCTGGCGCGGCGCAAACCGCACCTGGACTCGGGCGTATACTCCTACGTGCGCGCTGGCCTCGGCGACTTCATCGGGTTCACCTCTGGTCTGGGCTACTGGTTGGGTTCCGTGATGGCGCAGGTGGGCTACGCCACCCTGTTCTTCTCCACGGTGGCCTACTACTTCGCCCCGCTGAATAACCGGTGGGTGCTGGCCGCGGCGGTATCCGTGATGACGTGGGGCATCTTCATCATGCTGACCCGCGGTGTGAAGCAGGCGGCCGTGATGAACGTGGTCACCACGGTGGCCAAGCTGGTGCCAATCCTCTGCTTCATCGTCCTGGTTGCCTTCCTCGGCTTCTCCTGGGACAAGTTCACCTTGGACTTCTGGGGAGAGGGCTCGACGATCCCGTTCTCGCAGCAGCTGCAGGGCATCATGCTCTACACCGTATGGGTGTTCATCGGCATCGAGGGCGCCTCCGTGTACTCGAAGCAGGCGAAGACCCGCAAGGACGTGGGCCGCGCGACCATCATCGGCTTCCTGTCGGTGCTGTTGCTGCTGGTCTTAGTGTCCACGCTCTCCTACGGCGTGCTCACCCAGGAGGAGCTGGCGGCGCTGCCGGAGAACTCGATGGGTGCCGTGCTTGAGGCGGTCGTCGGCCCGTGGGGCGGCGTGTTCATCTCTATCGGCTTGTGCCTGTCGGTGCTGGGCGCGTACGTGTCCTGGCAGATGCTGTGCGCAGAGCCGATCGTGCTCATGGCGAACGACGGCCTGCTGCCGCAGTCGCTCGGCGTGGCCAACAAGGCGGGCTCCCCGTTCCGCGCGCAGCTGATCTCCACCGTGGTGATCCAGCTGTTCGTGATCATCTTCTTCGCCAACGAGACGTCCTATAACGCGATGGTGCAGCTGGCGACCATCATGTACCTGCTGCCGTACATCTTCTCCTCGCTGTACCTCATCCTGCTCGCGGTGCGCGACAAGGGGCTTAACCACCCGAACGCGGGCGTGCGTTTCGACGACTCCGGTCCGGAGGTCAGCCGCAGCGACAACCAGCGCCACCTCATCGTCGGCGCGGTCGGTTTCGTGTACTCGATGTGGCTGATCTACGCCGCCGACCCGGTCTACGTGCTCTTCGGCGCGCTCGCCGTGGTCCCGGGCATCATCCCGTACGTGTGGACGCGCATCGCGAACAAGGAGCGCCTCTTCAACAGCTTCGAGTGGGTTGTGGTGGCGATCGTGATCGCGGGCGCTATCGCAGCCGTGGTCGGCCTGGCCAACGGCTCTCTACAGCTCTAGTCAGCTCTCAGCAGCTCTAATCGTTTCGGCGGTCCGGGTCCACAGCCAGCTGTGGCCACAGGACCGTCGCGGTGTTTTCGGCGTGCCGCTCGGCGGAGGCCTCACTGAACGCCTGGCGCATAACTATGCCGCCGAGCAGCATGCCCACGAAGGCGTACGGGTTGATGTTCGGGTTATACAGGCCCTCGTCCATCCCCTTGCGGATCCCCTCCACCATCCGCTCGAGGATTTCGGTTTCAAGGCGCAGACGCCACTGCGACACGAAGGGCTCGGCGCTGGCAATGATGGAGCCGATCAGCCGCACACCCAGCGTCTCGTCGAGGTAGCGCTGCAGGTCAATCATGTATTTTACGAACTCAGCGCGCGTGGTGGGGAGGTAGATCGGGATCTGGAGCGCGATTGAGTCCAGCGCCGCGGTGATCATTTCGCGGCGGTCAGCGTAACGGCGGTAGATCGTCGTTTTTGCGACGCCACAATCCGCCACAACCTCGTCGATCGTTACAGAGTGCAACCCGCGATCGCGGGCGATGCTGAGCACCGACGCGAAAATTTTCTGCTCGGTTGCCGCCCTACGAGCCGGCCTAAGAATCTTCTGCTGCTTTTCCACGCCGCCATTATTGCATGAATTCTTGCCACCCAAGCCGCGCGCATAGAACAACTACGAGCGTCAATAAGGCGATTCGGACCAACTTGGACCCGCCCTGCAGCACGGTGCGCGCGCCGAGCTGCGCGCCGATCACGTTCGCGATGGCGAGCGCGATTGCCAGCGACCAGTCCACGTAGCCCCCGGCAATGAACACGGTCAGCGCGCCGATGTTCGTCGCGGTGTTGACGACCTTTGCCATCGCCGCGGATTCCAGGAAGGTCTGGGAGAAGATGGCCGTGAACGCCATGATGAGGAACATGCCGGTGCCGGGGCCGAAGACGCCGTCGTACCCACCGACGAGCAGGGCCGCCACCACGCCGAGCGCCACCCGGCGCGGGGTGATGATGCGGTTTCCCTCCTCACCGAAGCTCGGCTTACACACGACGAAAATGCCCACTGCCAGCAGCAACACGATGATGAGCGGGCGCACCACGGTGTCGCTGACGAGCGCGACGGCCAGCGCACCGCCCGCGGAGGCGCACAGCGCGGCAAGGGCGAACCCCCACGTGCAGCGCGGAACCCCGACCTTGCGCACCATGGTGACCGCGGCGGAGGAGGTGCCGGTGAACGCCGCGAACTTATTCGTCGCCAGGACGGCGGCGGCAGGCATGCCTGTGGTGGACATCAACACCGGGATGAGCACCAGCCCACCGCCGCCGATGACGGCGTCAATCCAACCGGCGACCAGTGATGCAATCAGCAGGACGACAATCATGCGCTAAAGAGTAGTATCAACAGCCATGCTTCGTTGGTGTGTTGTCGTCCCGGTGTCAATCGCGCTCGGTTGGGCCTTCAGCGCGCTGCACCTCCCGGCCGCGTGGATCCTGGGGGCGATCGTCGCATCGGGCGCGGTGGCGCTGCGCAGCGGACGCGACCTCCCCATCAACGAGCTCCTGTTCACGTGCACACGCGGCGTGATCGGCGTGCTGGCGGCACTGCCGCTGGTGGGTATCCCCCCGAAGACGCTGTTGCCGTTCCTGCTGCCTGGCCTGCTGGCTGCGGCGAGCATGATCGGGCTGGCGTACGTGGGCGGCGCGGTGCTCGCGCGCAAGGGAATCTCGCAGGAAACCGGGGTGTTGTCGCTGCTCGCGGGCGGTGCGTCGCTCATGCCGGTCATCGCGAAGGAGATTGGTGCCGACGTCCGCTACGTCGCTCTGACGCAGTACCTGCGCCTGCTCGTCGTGTCGATGACGCTGCCGGTGGTGGCGGGGCTGCTCACTACCAAGCACGCCTCCGCCACGGAGCATCTGGAGCCCTACTGGTGGATGTGGTTGCTGGTGCCGGCGCTGGTGGCGGTTGGGCAGCCGATCGCGAAGGTGCTGCACATCCCGAACCCGTCGATTTTCGGCCCGATGATCGTCACCGCGGTGGTCGGCTCCTTCATGGACGTGGTCATCGTTCCGCCGGAGCCGCTGAACATCGCAGCGTTCTTGTGCATTGGCTGGGCGTGCGGCGGCGGCCTATCCGTACCTGCCCTGAAGCAGTTCTCCCGCCTGCTGCCGATCACGATCATCTACATCGCCGCCCTCATGGCAGCCTGCGCCGGACTGGGCTGGCTGCTGGCGCTGTGGCTGAACATCAGCTTCTACGAGGGCTACCTGGCCACCACGCCAGGCGCACTCGAGACGGTGCTGGCACTCACCGCGGAGGGCGGGGTGGGCCCGGCGGTCGTGGCGGTCCAGCTGATCCGCCTGATCTGCATCCTGCTGTTCGCGGGTTACCTGCCGAAGTTGGTCAACTGGCAGAATCGCAAACGCAACGGCTAGCAGGCTAGTCGTGGTGGTTGAGCACCTCGTGGGCCAGCATGTCCATCGGCATCGACCCGAGCTTGAGCGCCTTGTCGTGGAACTGGCGCAGCGTCATCCCCTGCTCCAGGGCGCTGTCGCGCAGTGAGCACCAGTCGCGGTAGCCGATGGCGTAGCTCGGCGCCTGGCCCGGCCAGCCCAGGTAGCGGTCCAGTTCGAAGGCGATGTGGGACTCCGGCATGGCGGAGTTGTCGCGCAGGAACGCCTTGGCATAGGCGGCGTCCCACACGCCGGTGCCGTCCGGGGTGGCCTTCTTGAGGTGGACGCCGATGTCGATCATGACGCGGGCGAGGCGGAGCCGGCGGGCGTCGAGAAGCCCCATTCGGAAGCCTGGGTCGTCGAAGTGGCCGTGCTCCCCCATGAGCTCCTCGGCGTAGAGCGCCCAGCCCTCGCCGTGTGCGGAGTTCCAGCACGCGGTGCGACGCCACAGGTTGAGGTCGTTGCGCTGCATGAGCGCGGTGCCGATCTGCAGGTGGTGGCCCGGGATACCCTCGTGGAAGACGGTGGTGAGCTCCTGCCAGGTGTGGAACACCTCCTGGCCCTCCGGCACTGACCACCACATGGTGCCGGGGCGGATCAGGTCGTCGGACGGCGGGGTGTAGAAGATGCCGCCGGAACCGGCGTGGTCAATCGCGCACTCCACCTTGTGCAGGCCCTCCGGGATGGTGACGTCAACGCCGTCGAGGTCCCGCATGACCTGCTCGTTGACGGAGTTCATCCACTCCAGCAGGGCGTCGGTGCCGCGCAGGGTGTAGCGCTCCTCCTCGTTGAGACGCTTGTACGCGCCCAGGATGGTGGCGTCCGGGCCGTAGAGCTTCTGCGCGAGCGCGCGCTGCTCAGCGACGGTTTCCTTCAGCTGCTCCTTGGCCCAGGTGTAGGCCTCGTCGAGGTTGATGCCGCGGCCCAAGAAGAACTCGGAGAAGAGTTCGTAGCGGTCGCGGCCGACGGCGTCGTCATGGCGGCCGTGCGGCGCGAGCTCGGTGGACAGCCAGGTGGCCATCTCGTCGAAGGCAGCCTTCGCCTTCTCGACGACGGCCGAGTCCTCCGGCAAGCCCAGCTGGTCGAAGACGCTGTCGCCATCGGCGAGGTCGCCGCACTGCTTGATCACGGCTTCGATCTGGCGGTACGCAGGCACATTGCCTGCCGACGCCGCCTCCGAAAGCGACGCGCGATAGCCCGCGAGCGCCGCCGGCACCTTGGACAGGCGCGCCTCGATGTGCTCGAAGTCCTCTTTGCTCACCTTCGGCATCAGCGCGAAGGAGTCGCGGATGGTCTGCACCGGCGAATCGATGTTGTTGAGCTGGCGCAGGTCCTCGCCCTGGTGGTGCAGCTCCAGCTTGAATGCCATCCGGTCGCGCAGCAGCGAAGCGGTGAGGTTGTCGACGTCGTCGAAGTCGTCTTCGTCGTCGGAGGCGTCCGTGGAGTCGTTGAGCGCGTCGACATCGGCGACGACGTCACGGATGCGGTCGGCGACTTCGCCGTAGTACTCGGGGCTGAAGTCCTGCAGGTCACAGTCGTGGCCTTCGAGGCCGATCTCCGTTGCCAGGGTAGGGATCAGCTCGGCGAGGTCGTAGAGAAAGTCTTCGCAGGTGGCGTCGAGTAGCGAAGGCTCGCGTTCTGACTCGGACGCGTGCTCCTCAAGCAAAGGATTGGTCATGGGTAGGCAGTGTAACCGAGGGACACGCTGAACGTGCACCTCTACACCCCATACAAACCGCATTGTCTACTGAAACGGCCCACTCTAGCTCGATAACTGGACAAAGCGGTCTACTACCGGTACATATATTCACATGCCTGCGACACGGACAGCGTTCCATCACCCAACAACCCCCGCCGCCAAGTGCCTGCACCTCATTCGCCTGCAGGAACAGTGCGTGCGACGCGACCTGATCGCAGCCACCGGCCTCTCGCAGCCCACCATCACTCGCGCCGTCACCGCGCTGGCAAACTCCGGCTACATCGTGGAACGCGGCGACCTGTCCGAGTCCACCGGCCGGGGCAGGCCCACCATGCCGCTCGAGCTCGGGGAACCGAACTCGCTGTACGCCGGGGTGGCCGTCGGCACCTTGAGCACCTACATCGCCTTGTTCGACCTCAAGGGGCGCACTCTGCGCAGCATCGATGTGGACATCCCCGTCGCGCACATGAGCCCGGATGACTTCGTGCAGCACATCATGGCCGGGCTACACCGCCTCAGCGCCGGAATGGGCCGCCCGCTCGCAACCGTCGGCGTGACCACTTCGGGCACCGTCAACGAGGACGGCGAGGTCACCGCGGCAAACCTCGGCTGGCACGGGGTACCGATCCGCCAGCAGATGCGGGAGCAGTTCGGCGTGCCCGTCGAGGTGGTCTCCATCAGCCAGGCGATCGTCGGCTCGGAAATGCAGTCGAGCCTGGACATCGACACCCCGCCGGTGATGGCGCTGTTCGCCGACGACTCGCTGGCCTGCGCAATGTCCACCCCGACCGGCGTGATGGCCATCGACGTCGCCAGCGATCACCTAACCACGCAGGGCCTACTCAACGCCGTTGCGCAGCCCGCGATGCACTCACTGCAGGAGGTCGTCGCGCTCGCGGAGCAGCAGCCGGCCACGCGTCAGGCGCTCGACCAGCGCGCACGCGGCCTCGGCTCACTCGTGGCCACGCTTGCCGACGCCCACACCCCCAGCACCGTCGTCGTCGCCGGCAGCGCCTTCATCGACGACCCGCAGGCGCCCGCCACGTTCGCCCGAACGGTGGTCAGTGAGGCCGAGCGCGCCCCGAAGCTGCGCATGATCCCCTCGCACCGTGAGATCGTGCGGGACATCGCACGCGCGGTTGCGCTGGATAAAGTGCTACGTGAACCGCTCTGTCTAGTTTAGATTTGACGCGTTTCTAGAGGATAGGTGTAGGATTTAGCTTCATTTAGTACAGATCAGTCTATAAACCTACACCTGGAGACGTTCATGCACCTTCCAAAGTGGATGACCGGGTTCGGCGCCCAAGTTATCGCCGGCCTGATCATCGGCCTCATCCTCGGGCTCATCGCCGCGGCCAACGACATCACCTGGCTCAGCGAGACGCTCAGCTGGGTCGGCAGCGCCTACGTGCAGCTGCTGAAGCTGCTCATCCCGCCACTCGTGTTCACCGCGGTGGTCACCTCTATCGCGAACCTGCGCAAGGTCACCAACGCCGCGCGCCTTGCCTGGCAGACCCTGCTGTGGTTCGCCATCACCGCGTTCTTCTCGGTGATCATCGGCATCATCGTCGGCGCCGTCATGCAGCCCGGCGCGAACTCGTCTGTCGACGCCTCCTCCGCCGCCGAACCAGGCGGCTCGGGTTCCTGGCTCGGCTTCCTCAACACCGTCATCCCTTCGAACTTCTTCGGGCTGGGCGTGAAGGTCTCAGAGACGGGCGCGTCGGTGAACTTCAACGTGCTGCAGATCCTCGTGATCTCCCTGCTTATGGGCATCGCCGCCATCAAGGCTGGCAAGGCGGCGGAGCCGTTCCTGCAGTTCTCCGCGTCTTTCCTGGAGGTCATCCAGGTGGTGCTGTGGTGGATCATTCGCCTGGCACCGATTGGTTCCGCGGCGCTGATCGGTAAGGCGGTAGCCACCTATGGCTGGGAGGCGCTGGGCAACCTCGGCCAGTTCGTGCTGGCGATCTACGTGGGCCTCGCGCTCGTGATCTTTGTGCTGTACCCGGCGGTACTGGCCGTCAATAAGGTGCCGGTCGGTGGCTTCTTCCGCCGCGTGTGGCCGGTGACCACCCTCGGCTTTGTCACCCGCTCCTCCATGGGCGTGATGCCGGTGAACCAGCGCACCGTCGAGGAGTCGATGGGCGTGCCGCGCGAGTACGCGGCCTTCGCCATGCCGCTCGGTGCCACCACGAAGATGGACGGCTGCGCCTCCATCTACCCAGCGATCGCGGCCCTGTTCGTCGCGCAGTTCTACGGCCTCGACCTGGGCGCGACGGACTACTTGCTCATCGTGATCGTGGCCGTGCTCGGCTCCGCGGCGACCGCGGGCACCACGGGCGCGACCGTCATGCTCACGCTGACGCTGTCCACCCTGGGCCTTCCGCTGGCTGGCGTGGGCCTGCTGCTGGCCATCGAGCCGATCATCGACATGGGACGTACCGCCGTCAACGTCACCGGCCAGGCCGTCGTCGCCGCCATCGTGGCGAAGCGCGAAGGCATCCTGGACGAAAAAATTTGGGACGCCGCAGAAGACGGCGCCCCAGCTCCCCAGCGAGGATAGCGATGCTACTGCTCGTCCGCTGCCCCACCACTGGTGGCGCGCAGCGCGCCGATCACGAGATCTAATGCCGCGCGAACGTTTTCTACGCGTTGCGCGGTTTCTTCATGCTCGCGGTCGCGCAGCATGCCGTCGATCAGGATGTCCTGTGTTCCGGCAGCCATGAAGCGGGCCGTGTCGCGCAGCGTTTCCTCCGTCAGAGCAATTTCTTCGCCTGACTCGATCTGGGTGTAGATCTTCTTCAGGTAGGCGTCCGCCAGAATGTTGCAGATCTTGTCGTTGAGATGGCCGTGCACCGAGGAGTTGATCAGATGCTTGACCGCCTTGTCGTAGCGCTCGAGGTGCTTCACCAGCCGCGCCACCTGGTCCGGGTACGTTTCGTCGATCACGATGTCATTGACGAAAGACTCGTAGGCAGGGAGGCAAATGTCGCACCCCGCAGCCAGGATGAGCGCGTCCTTGTCGTGAAAGTGCTCGTAGCAGGCCTGGCGGCTGACCTGCGCGTACTTCACAATCTGGGACAACGAAAGCTCATCCACCCGGTAATGGAGCAGCAGTTCCTTCGTTGCGTTCAGTAACGCCGTGCGCGTACGAACCGCGCGCGGGTCCATACTAAGTTCACGTGGTGTCATGAATGCAGGATACCTCACTGAGGCAAGCTCATTGCCCTACCGAACACTCCGAACACGCTCATTGCGCGTTTGACGGCTTCCTCGTAATTCTCGGACTCAGTCGCCGACTTCATAAAGATCGAAAACGCGCCGGAGCACAGGTAAGAAGCCACGTCGGCAGCTTCCTCGTCGGTCATCGGGACGACCTCGGCGCGCATCGCCGTCACCATGTCGTGCAGCATTGGCATCTCGGGCGTTGTAAAGCAAGCCATCAGCGTGGCGTGGGCCGGGCCGTTAATCACGTGGCTCAAGAGGCAACGAACCTCGGCGAGCTGCGAGAACAGCGCCTCCAGCGCAGGAGGCATCTCGCCGGTCTTCTTATACGTCTCGATGTAATCGTTCACCGCCGGGGCCAGCGCGCGCTGGATTGCTGCCTTGACGGCGGCGTCGCGGTCCTTGAAGTGCTCGTAGAAAACCTGGCGGCTCATCCCTGCCGCGTTCACAATCTGGGACACCGTGATGTCCTCAACCCGGTGCTCATTCAACAACTCGGTAGTTGTCTTGATGATCGCGTTCCGCGTTTTCACAGCGCGGGGGTCCTGGCTGAGTTCTCTTCGAGCCATACGACACCAACTCCTCTCTGGATGCCCACAAAAGCACCTAATATGCCAGACATGAACCTACATAGCGCAACAGTGGATCTCTTACGAACCCTTATCCAAAAATACGTGTGTCAACGACCTTACCCCAACTTCGGGGGGAGAATACCGCAACGCGGCCACGCTCGAATCGTTTTTCGACGGCGCTCCCGTGCGCATCCAAAAGTATGAACCCACAGATGGGAGGGTGTCTATCGCGTTTACCATCGAGGGTACCGACCCCTCCGCGGAGCCCCTCACGCTGCTCGGCCACACGGACGTAGTGCCCGTCGATAAGGAGCAGTGGACGCACGACCCCTTCGGCGCCGAAATTATCGACGGCCGACTCTACGGCCGCGGCGCCACCGACATGCTGTACATCACCGCCGCGATGGCCGCCGCCACCCGCGACGTGGCCCTGAGCGGCAAACGCCCGCGCGGCACACTGACTTTCGTGGGCGTGGCGGACGAGGAGGCGCGCGGCGGGCTCGGCGCCGGCTACCTCTCGCAGCTCGACCCGGAGCCGTTCAGCTGGAAGAACTGCCTCTCCGAGGAGGGCGGCTCCCACCTGCCGGTGCGCGACGGCTCGGACGCGATCGTCGTGGTGATTGGTGAGAAGGGCGCGGCCCAGCGCCGCCTCGTGGTGCGCGGGGACGCCGGCCACGGCTCCGCCCCGCACGACCGCGACATGGCCGTCACCAAGATTGGTGAGGTTGCTCGCCGTATCGCGTCGGTGCAGCCCTCCGTGACCACCGAGCAGCCGTGGCCGGACTACATCCGCGCCTGGAAATTCGACCCCGAGACCGAGGCCGCCCTGCTGCGCGGCGAAGGCTACGAGGCGCTCGGCGACCTGGCGCGCTACTCGCACGCCATGAGCCACCTGAGCATCGCACCGACGGTGCTGCGCGCGGGCGAGGCCATCAACGTACTGCCGTCCATGGCCTACATGGAGCTGGACATCCGCCCGCTGCCCGGCCAGAGCCAGGAGTGGATCGACGAGCAGCTGCGCACGGCGCTCGGCGACCTGGCCAGCGAGGTGGAGATCCAGCACCTCATCACCGAGGACGCCACCATCTCCCCCACCGACTCGCCGCTCTATCAGGCGATCTGCGAGACCTACGCCGAGTTCTTCCCCGACGCCGTGGTGGTCCCAACTATCGCCGCCGGCGGCTCGGACCTGCGCTTCGCGCGCCGCAAGGGCGGGGTGGGCTACGGATTTGCGATGCACGCCCGTGAGCGTCACCTGGGTCAGGTGCTGGATTTGCTGCATGGCCACGACGAATACGTGGATATCGAGGACGTTCACCTCACCGTGGACGCCTACCGCAGCCTGATTCGGCGCTTCCTCGACGCCTAACCGGGTGTGACAGATGGGGCTGATGTGACATACTGGCGGCTATGAAAATTCGCACAGCTGCACTCACCGCACTCATGGCCGCCACCGTTTCTACCGGCGTGGCCTCCGCTGACGCCATCGACGACGCCCTGGCAAAGCTTCCCGCAGGCCAGATCTCCTGCGATCAGGCATCCCGCTACTGGACCAACGACGCCGACTTCAACGCCAAGAAGCGCCAGGCCCAGACCATCGCAGCCTTCGACCGCCGCGGCCCGCAGATCCAGGCCGCGCTCGGCCGCGTGGAGGAAGCCGCCAACCGCTGCGGCCTGCGCGGCACCACGGGCGCGCCTGCAAATAAGCAGCAGCCTGCCCAGCAGAACGCGCAGCCAGCGCAGCCTGCCCAGCAGAATGCCCAGCCGGCCCCCGCACCCGCACCGCAGGGCACACCTGTGATCACGCTGGCACCCGCCAACGTGCCCACCTTCGACATGCCGGTCGCGGGCGCGGTCACGCTGCGCCTGCCGGACCTGTCCGTCATTGCCCGGGAGCTGCTGGCCAAGTACGCACCGGGTTCCTCCCTGCCGTTCTAGGCCGTTCTAGCGGTTAGACAGCAGACCACTCGTAGCAGGTCTCGCCCCCGGACGTGATGCGCACGCCCGGCGCGGGGTCGAGCCAGGCGGTCACCGTCGCGCGCTCCGAACCGGATTCGAGCGCCACGGTGATCGCCTCATTTGTTTTGTCGGTCACCTCGAGGGTGGCGGTTTCGAGCCAGCGGTGGCGGCGTCGAAAAGCGATGAGCTTCTTGTGCTCCTCGAAGATCCACTGCCCCAGACTCGAAAGCTCCGCGGGGCTGGCTGGCAGCGGCGGGCGCACGGGGTCGTCGGCGGCGAACCCCTCCCCGCGCAGGCCCTCGAAGCCCTGCTCATCGCCGTAGTAGATGCTGGGCATGCCGGGCAGCGCCATGAGTAGCGCCGTGGCCACAAGCGCGCCGTCCTGCCCCACCTTCGAAGCAATCCGGTCCACGTCGTGGTTGCCGACGAACGTGTTGGGCACCATGTGCTCGCACAGGTCGCGGTGGCGGCCCAGCGCGTGGTCAAGCTCCCAGAAGTTCACGTCCTTGATGGAGGACCACAGGGCCTTCCACAGCTCGTACTGGGTGACGGTGTCCAGGGTGCCCGCCGCGGCGATCTCGGCGTAGTCGCCGTGGATGACCTCGCCGAGGAAGAGCGCGTCCGGGAAGCGCTCGCGCACGCGCGCCAGCACGGTGCGCCAGAACTCCGGCGGCACCGAGTACGCCACGTCTAGGCGCCAGCCCGTGATGCCGCGTTCGAGCCAGTAGCACATGACGTCGGTGACCAGGTCCGCCACGCGCGGGTCCTCGTGGTGGAGGGTGGCCAGCTCGCCGTGGCCTTCCCAGTCCGTGTCGCCGGCCAGGCCCTGCGCGACCAGCGGGTGGGTGCGCGCGACGTGGTTGAACACGCCGTCGAGTATCACGTGGATGCCGCGCTCGCGGCAGGCGGCCATCAGGTGGTCGAAGTCCTCGTTGGTGCCCAGGCGCGGGTCGATCTGGAAGTGGTCAAGGGTGTCGTAGCCGTGGGACACCGATTTGAAGATCGGGCCGAGCAGCAGCCCGTTGCAGCCGAGCTCGATCAGGTAGTCCAACCAGGGCTCGAGCTGCCGCAGGCGCGGCGCTTCGTCGTGCTCCTCGCGGATCGGTGCGCCCGTGGCGCCCAGCGGGTAGACGTGCCACCAGATAATGTCTGACGTGGACAAGTTCCTCACACTTTCTATTGAGCAAAGCTCAGTACTGTAGGGTGGTGTCCATGACACAACCACGACGGAGGCTCAGCGTCGAGCAACGCCAGGAAGAAATCCTCGCCGCTGCCACGGACATCTTCTCCACCACACCTTACGTGGAAGTCTCCACCCAGGACATCGCCGACGCCTGCGGTGTGTCCCAAGGCCTCCTCTTCCACTACTTCGAATCCAAGGCAGGGCTCTACACCGCTTTCCTCAAGGCACACACCCAGCCGCTTTTCGACGACCACCTCGACCCCAACACCGACACCCACGAGGCTCTGCGCAGCACCCTGGAGCGCTACCTCAACCACGTCGCCGAGCACCCGTTCGTGTGGCTGGCCGGTCGCCGCGGCGGCGCCGAACCCACCGAGGCAATCAACCTGCGCATTGAGATGCGCGACGCCTCCGTCGAAACGCTGTGCTCCCTGCTGGGCCGCGACGACGAGCACGCCGCACGCGCCGCCTCCGGGATGCTCGGCTTCCTCGACGCCGTCTGCATCGACTGGGTCGACGAAAGCTGCCCCGCCCCCGAGCGTGACGACATCATCGCCACCGCCATCGGCGCACTCACGGGGGCACTCGCCGCTACACAGAAGTAGCACTTCGAGAGGTCTATCCCCTAAACTTTGCGCATGCATAAGTTGACCTCCGGCGCCCTCGTTGTCGCCCTGACCGGCACCGCCGTCACCGTCCCCGCCACCATCAACCCCACTGCCCATTACGCCGAAGCGCAAGGCCTCCTCGGCCTCGGCGGGCAGGCGTTGCAGGGGCTCGTCGAAAAGGGCGAAGCCAAAGTCGCCGAACTCGAATCCCAACTATGGAAAGCCGAGCTAGCGCTCAAGGGCGCGCAGGCTGTCCTCGAGATGAAGCGCTGGGGCGTCGCGCTCGCCATCGGCGAGGAGAACAAGAAAGCCAAGCAAGCCGAGTACGACCAGCAGAAACTACTCGTCGACTCCGCCGAGCTCCTCGTACGCACCACCAAGACCTCCCTCGACGCCGCGCGAAAAACACTCGCCGTGACCAAGAAACAGCTCGAGGACTTCAACGGCAAAGACCCATCCGCCTACGAAGACGCCCCCGAACCCGACACCAAACCCCTCACCCTGCCCACCAACCTGCGCGAAGCACTCGAGAGCATCACCGCGCAGCAGGAGGCCGTCGCCAAGCGCCAAGCACTTTTCGACGAAGCCGACTCCGCCTACACCAAACGCAAAAAAGAAGTCGACTCCAGCTGGTTCAGCTGGCTCGCCCCCTCCAACACCAAGGAGCTCGAGGGCCTGAAGAACCGTCGCGACGCCCGCAAGGCCAAACTCGACCTCGAACAGGCGCGCCTGGACAACATCAAGCGCTCCATCGAACTCTTCGAAGCCGTCGAAGCGGAAACCCCTGCACATGACGGCCACGGCGCCGACCGCTACGACGCCACCACACCCACCAACGTCGACGACGCTTCTCGACAGCTCGAGTTCGCCAACAGCACCCTCGAAGCCGCCACCCACCGCAAGGCCAACATCGAAGCCAACCTCGCCGCACTCACCGGTTGGCAAGAGCGCAACCCATTCACCGGCTTCTGGCACAACGCCGACAAGTGGACTCTCGAACGCGCCCTCCGCGCCGCGGACAACGACATCGCCGACGCCACCAAACGCATCGCCGACAAAGCCGCCGCGCTCGAAGCGCTCAAGGAGGAGGCTGTGGCTCCGACTGAGCCTTCTGAGGTGGTGGAGCCTTCTGCTGAGCCTTCCATGGCTGCCGAGCCGACTGAGGCTTCTGAGGTGGTGGAGCCTTCTGCCGAGCCGACCGAGGCTTCCGCCGCACGGACTACGGAACCATCGGAATCTGCAGCAGCGCCCGAAGCTTCTGAACCGGCCGCCGAGCCAACCACCGAGCTGTCCGCGGCAACCTCAACACCAGCGACAACGTCTACGCCAACTTCGGAAGAGTCCGCCCCGCGGACACCTGAGGCTTCTGAAAACGTCGAACCCGCGGACACTTCCGCCGAACCCGAAGACCAAATCGATATCGACGAACTCACCCAGAACCTCGACGAAGCAAAGAAACTCGAGCAGGACATGCTCGATCTGCAGAAGCTGCTACAGCAGTACATCAACAAGCCTGAGACGGCCGAGCCGACCGAGTCGACCCAAGCTGAGGCATCCGAGCCGTCCGAGGCTGAAGCACCCGAGGCCGAGGTCTCACCAACGACCGTGACCGAAGTGTCCGCGGCAACCGCAGCACCAGCAACAACGGCTGTCCCAACCTCGTCGGAGGTGTCCGCCGCGCGGACAACCGAAACGACTGAACCGACCGCTGAAGATTCTCCCGAGCGGACAACTACTTCAGCAAAGCTGTCCACGGTAACCGTCGTCCCAGCAACCTCGTCCAAGGTGTCCGCCCCGCGGACAACCGAAACGACTGAAATCCCTTCGAACGAGCAGTCCGCCGCGCGGACAACCGAGGCGCTGAAGCTGTCGACCAAGCACTCCGCAGCAACCTCAACACCAGCGACAACGACTACTCCAGCCTCGTCGGAGGTGTCCGCCGCGCGGACAACCGAGGTGCCGGAGCCGTCGACCAAGCAGACCACGGCAGCACCAGCACCAGCGATATCAACTACCCCAACCTCGTCCGAGCAGTCCGCTGCGCGGACAACCGAGGTGCCAGGGCCGTCGACGAAGCCGTCCGCGGCAACCTCGGTACCTGCGACGAAGCCGAGAGGTTCCGCCCCGCGGACAACTACTTCAGCAAAGCTGTCCACGGTAACCGTCGTCCCAGCAACCTCGTCCAAGGTGTCCGCCCCGCGGACAACGGAAACAGCAAAGCCAAGCACCAAGGCGTCCGCGGCGACCTCAACACCAGCAACAACGGCTACCCCAGCCTCGCCGGAGGTGTCCGCCGCGCGGACAACCGAGGTGCCAGGGCCGTCGACGAAGCAGTCCGCAGCGACCTCGGTGCCTGCGACGAAGCCAGGAAGTTCCGCGCCGCGGACAACCGAGCAGGCACCGGAAACCACACAGCAGCAAGAGAACCCAACGCAGCAGGCGGAGGGGTCGTCGACAAGTAGTTGGTTGTGGCTGATCGTTCCGCTGCTGCTAGCGCTTGGATTCGGCGGTGCGGCGTACGCGGATTTGATTCCGGGCGTGCGGCTGCCGAAGCTGTAACGAAGCGCGCACCAGATTCCTTGGTTCCTGCGGGACACGCGACGTTCCCCCAGGTCGGCGGGAGCACGGGAGGGAATTTGGTGCGAAGCAAACTGTTAAAAACTTTGTCGCCTACGAAGCCAGTAACAAAAGACGCACCTAAAAACTCGCGACCGGGAAAACGCCTCTCTCAAAAATGAATGTGCGTCTTTTGGTACTCGCGCGCTCTCACCTTGCCGAAATCCGGATTGTGGTGCACGTCTCTTCAATCGGGCAAGCACAACCCCAGGGAATTCTTTTTGACGCCTACTTCTACGCCCGCAAGATCTCCGAAACATTACAGACGCCGAGAAAGGACGGCTGCGGACGATTGTGCAGGATAGCGACTTGTTTTGATCTTTTTCTAACTCTTTAACAGTAGATGGTGAACCACTTTCCATTACGAAATACAGCGACCTGGGGATTTGTTCTCTCAGGCCGCCGAACGGAAAACGGGATTGCCATGTGTGCCTCTACGCGCGCGCTGCCTTATCCCTTACGCACGTTGCGTCAGCGTGTACGTCCACTCGCGTAGTTCCTGCGGCAGCTCGCCGAGGGATGGGTTCTTGATGTAGGCGCGGTCGACTGGGTCGTAGTGCCACAGCCAGTCTGCGTAGCGGTACCAGTTTCCTTCTGCCTGGTTGAACAGGTAATTGCGCAAAAGGCGGGCAGTGCCTGGGAGGTGCCAGAGTTCGCCCCAGAAGCGGCCGGTGGTTTGGATGCGTGCGGCGCGCGGGACGCGTTCGGCTTCGACTTCCTTGAGTACAGCGTCCCAGTCGGGTGTGCCGCCGTTGAGGTTGGCGGAGTCAGAGGCGAAGGTAGCCAGGGCTTCGGCGTCTTCCATGGCCATGACGGCGCCGGATGCAAGGTACTGCAGGGGTGGGTGGGCGGCGTCGCCGAGGAGGATCATGCGCCCGTCGACCCATTCGCGGAGTGGCTCGCGGTCGGACATTTGCCACCACTGGTCCTTCCAGAGTTTTTGTGTGCGCTCCTTAATGTATGGGATGCAATGGTTGTAGGCGGTGGCGAGCTCGTCGTTGTTGCCCCAGTCGTCGGGGATGTTGCCGGCGTCGCGGCCGTCGAGGTAGCGGTCGGATTGAAAGACGCCGACTTGGTTGAGCATGTCGCCGCCGCGGAGTTTGTACTGGATGAAGTGGCAGTGTGGTCCGATGTAGCCGATGACGCCGTTGATGTTGGCGGCTTCGGGGTCTTCGGAGATTGGGGTGGTGCCGCGGTATGCCACATAGGCGGAGGGGACTGGTTCGTCTTGGACGAGGCGGGGGCGCATGACGGAGTGGATGCCGTCGAATGCGAGGAGGACATCGGCGTGGACGGTGTGGTCTTGGTTATTGTCGCGGTGGTGGAGGTGGACGTCGATGCCATTTTCGACGGTGTCGCATCCGGTGACGACGACGCCGTTGACGAGTTCGGCTCCGGCGTCGCGGGCGGCGTCGAGAAGTAGGGCGAGCAGGTCGGAGCGGTGGACGACCATGTAGCGTCCGCCGAAGTGATGCTCGAAGTCTTCGCCGAAGTTCATGGTGAGGATGGGGCCACCGTTGATGGCGTCCTTGAACTGCATGTACTCAGGAAGGTAGCCCTTTTCGACGAGCGCTTCCAACACGCCCCAACGCTTGAGCATTCGCCAGCCGTGTGGGCCAATTTGGAGCCCGGCGCCGACTTCTTTGAACTCGCGTGCGCGTTCGTAGAGGGTAACGTCCGCTCCGCGGAGCGCTAGGGCGAGTGCGCCTGCTGCACCTCCGATACCACCACCAGAGATGATTACCTTCTGACCTGAAAGTTCTTGCGACATGGCTGTTTCCTTTACTTCTGAATGCGAGTGAGTACGAACAGGGATGCTGCGCTGAGCAGTGCCGCACCGCCGAACATGATGTAGTTAGATCCGACGCCGAGTCCCATGGACAGCAGCAAACCTGCGGCCTGTGGTGCGAGTACGGCGCCGAGGCGGCCGACGCCGAGCGCCCAGCCGAGTGCGGTGCCGCGCAGGTTGTGCGGGTAGAAGTTAGCGATGGCTGCGATGATGAGGATCTGCGTGCCGTGCGTGCCTACGCCGGCCGCGATGAGGATGAGGTAGACCATCCAGACCGGTGGGTGGACGAGGAGGAGCAGCAGGGCGACGCCTGCGACGCCTGCAGCGACGATGCCTGTCGGCAAAGTGCCGAAGCGGTCGCCGGCCCACGCGGTCGTGACTGATCCGAGGACTGCGCCGAGGTTGAGCGCGAGGGTGAACATGAGTGCCGCGCCGAGGTTGTAGCCTGCGGTTTCCATGAGGCGTGGCAGCCAGGTGCCCAGACCGTACCAGGCGAGCAGGGTCACGAACGTGGCGATAGCGAACCAGATCGAGATCGCGCGGTACTTGCCCACGAGCAGCTCTTTGAAGCCTGCTGGGTCGTCGTGTCCTTCGCGGGCTTCGTAATCGGCTTCGATGACCTTCGAGGATGGGATGACTTTCAGCGCGATTGGAAGGCCGATGACCAGCGGCACGACCGCGATGAGGAACATGACGCGCCAGCCTTCTTCGTGCGCTGGCACAATCCACTTTGCAAGGATGGCTGCAATCGAGCCGCCGATCGGCACGCCGGACATCATGACTGTCGACCACGCTGCGATTTTGTTGCGCGGCACGAGGTCCGAGGTCATGGCATTCACGGATGGGACGAGGCCGCCAAGTCCGATGCCTGCGATCAGGCGGAATACGCCGAACATCCATGGGTTGGGTGCGAATGCACACAACAGGGTGAAGATGGAAAGGATGAGGACTGACCCGATGACGGCGAGCTTGCGGCCAAGCGAATCGGACAAACGCCCAACGAGAACGGCGCCGATGACCATGCCGAGGAATGCGGTGGAGCCGATGGCGCCGAGTTGAGCGTTATCCAAACCCCACTCGTGGGAGAGTGCGGTTTGGACGGTGCCGTAGACGATGAGGTCGTAGCCGTCGAAAACTACGAAGAACCAGCCGATGAGGACGGCTGCCAGACGACGGCCGGAGATGCCGAGTACCTTGAAGCGTCCGTCGTCGCCTCTCTTGATCGGAGGGTAGGGGGCCTGCTCGATGAGCGGCTCGCTGTGATGTGTAGGGGAAGTCATGTCCACATGCTCCAAGTGACGTGCGCTACAATCAACGAGATTCCAGATAGCGGAAGGAGCTCATTATGGACGCAGAGCGCAGGCCGAAGGAATATCTTGCCTCCGTCGATGTCACGTTGAGGGCATTGCTGTACCTCCGTCGAACCCATTCGGCCACAGTCACCAAGCTTTCGGAGGAGCTCGAAGTTGGGGTGTCGACGGCCCACCGTACGCTCCAGATGCTAAAGTACCGCGGCTTTGTCGTACAGGCTGAAAACCGCCATTACCTACCGGGGCCTGCAATGTTGCAGTCGCAGACGAATGTTGGGGCGGGGCAGTCGTTGGTCAACGCGTGTCGTCCGTATATGCAGCAGATTGTCGCCACGACTGGGGAGACGTGCCATCTGATGGTGCAGCAGGGTACTCACAGCTCGTTTCTGTTCACCGTGGAAGGACCTAAACCGGTGCGCGTGGGGGATCGGCGAGGGCAGATTATTCCGGCGGAACAGAACTCTGGTGGCCTCGCGATGCTGGCGGAGCTATCGGCGAAAGAGCTACGCCAGCTCTATCCCCAGATGGGGGAGCGTGACGTCCTGTTGTTGCGGAGAAAGCTGCACAAGATTCGCACCCAGGGCTTTGCAGTGAATCCCGGTATGTACGAGACCGATGTGTCGGCTGTTGGCATGGCGCTATTGAACGACGTTGGGGATACGCTCGGCGCGCTCAGCGTGGCGGTGCCGACAGGCCGCTTCGCAGAAGTGCGCGATCAGTGCATTCGGAGCCTGCTCATGCAGGGCCGGGAGCTGAACCGCACATTAGAACGGTCAAACATGCCCCAAGTGTCTGACTTGGGGGTGGATTGGAACTGACGGTTACCCCCTCTGACAGTCTGTAGTTCCGCTATCTGGAAATACATTGTGGCGTGGCTCATTGACACATACGTTGAGTGTCACACATCATCACAGAACGGAGGTGTTCACATGGGTACTCCACATCAACCACCACCAGCAACGCCCGAAGAAGAGGCCGAGCTGCAGTCCATGTACGAACGCATGGAAGACACGCACATGAAGCCACTTTGGACTCAAATTGGTGGCCTCATGCCCGATACTCCGGAGCCGAGCGCTGTTGCCCATCACTGGGATTGGGAAGAGCTGTTCCGTCTGGCGCAGCGCTCCGGCGAGCTCGTCCCGGTCGGACGCGGGGGTGAGCGTCGTGCAATCGGGCTTGCCAACCCGGGCCTCGGCGGCAACACGTACATCTCGCCGACGCTGTGGTGCGCAATCCAGTACCTCGCGCCGGGCGAAAACGCGCCGGAGCACCGGCATTCCCAGAACGCGTTCCGTTTCGTTGTAGAAGGCGAAGGCGTATGGACTGTCGTGAACGGCGACCCGGTCCCGATGCGTCGCGGCGACTTCCTGCTCACCCCGGGTTGGAATTTCCACGGACACCATAACGTCGCTACCAAGCCGATGGCCTGGATCGACGGCCTGGACATCCCATTCCAGCACCAGATGGATACCGGGTTCTTTGAACTCGGTAGTGAACAAATGACCGACGAGTCGACGCCTGACAAGTCGCGCTCTGAACGACTGTGGGCGCACCCGGGCCTGCGCCCTCTCGCGTTCCCCGGCGCCAAGAGCAGCTCACCTATTGGCCGTTACGCCTGGGAGCACACCGACGCAGCGCTCAACGACCAGCTTGCGCTTGAGGACGCCGGCCACGTCGGCGTCGTAAGTCCCGGTCACGCAGCGATCCGCTACACGAACCCAACGACTGGCGGCGATGTCATGACGACGATCCGCGCGGAGTTCCACCGCCTGCGTCCGAATGCCTCCAGTATTCCGGTACAGGAAGTTGGCAACCGCGTCTTCCAGGTATTCGAAGGCTCTGCCACCATCAAGGTTGGCGACGAGGTCTTTGAAGCACGCCATGGCGATATCGTGAACGTCCCGTCGTGGAAGCTGTGGTCTATCGAAGCCGGTAGTGATGGGGTAGACCTGTTCTGCTTCTCGGATCACCCAATCTTCGAAGCCCTGCACCTTGCACGTACGTACTCCCCGAAAGGAAACTAAATTACAATGCGACTGATTACGCTCCGCACCAACGAAGGAACCACCGCCGCACGCCTGACCAGCAACAATACGGCAGTGAAGCTGAACTACAAAGACCTTTCTGAACTGCTGCAGCAGGACAACTGGGAAGAGCTCGCTGCGGCCGAAGGTGAAGAGGTCACGTTCGAGAACAAAGATCTCGACGCCGTCGTCCCACGCCCGCGCAAGATCGTCTGCGTCGGTTTGAACTACGCCAACCACATCAAGGAAATGGGCCGCGACCTACCGAAGGTTCCAACGCTGTTCGTGAAATTCGCGGACGCCCTGATCGGCCCATACGACGATGTCAACGTCCCAGAGTGGGGCAATAAGGCGCTCGACTGGGAAGGCGAATTGGCGGTAGTGCTTGGCAAGCGTGCCCGCCGCGTGAAGAAGGAAGACGCCGCAGAGTACATCGCTGGCTACGCGGTGATGAACGACTACACTCAGCGCGACTATCAGTACGCCACCTTGCAGTGGCACCAGGGTAAGTCCCTGGAGAAGTCCGCCGGCTTTGGCCCGTGGCTGACCACCCGCGACGATTTCACCTTCGGCGGCGAGCTGGCAACGTACCTCAACGACGAAAAAGTCCAGTCCACCCCAACTGATGACTTGGTCTTCAACCCAGAGGCCCTCATCGAGTACATTTCGCACATCTACCCGCTCGACGCCGGCGATGTCATCATCACCGGCACTCCAGGTGGCGTCGGCCATGCCCGCGACCCGAAGCGTTACATCGGCGACGGCGACACGGTCACCGTCGAGATCGAAGGCCTGGGTCGCATCGCGAACCGGACGGTGTTCGAGTAATGAGCTTCCACGACCTGTCCCTGGAAGAGCGCCTGACGCTCACCCGACGCGGCACCGCCCACTACAGCGGGCAGGTCGCGTTGCTCAACAACGAAGACTTTTCGACGCCATCATTACTCGAAGGCTGGACTCGTTCCCACATCGTCGCCCACGTCGCGTACAACGCGGCTGCACTGTGCAACCTCATGCACTGGGCGGAGACTGGCGAAGAGACCCCCATGTACGAGTCCCCACAAGCACGTGGCGAAGAAATTGAGCACGGCGCAACACTGCTTCCCGACGCACTTCGCAACCTCCACGATCACACCGTGGCCCGCCTGGACGCTGCCTGGCGCGACGCCACCGAGGCAGCCTGGTCCGCCGAAGTGAAAACCGCGCAGGGCCGCACCGTGCCCGCGTCCGAAACGCTATGGATGCGCACGCGCGAGGTCTGGATCCACGCCGTTGACCTCGATGTGCGCGCGACATTCAGCGATATCCCTGAGGTCATCCTGTCCACCCTGCTTGAGGAAATACCAGGAAAATGGCGCGCCGGTGGCCTTGGTGAGGACCTGGTCCTCATCGCGACCGACACCGGCCAACGCGTTGCCGTGACCGAGACCGCGACCACTGAAGTCCGTGGCACGCTCGCCGGGCTTGTTCGGTGGGCTGCCGGTCGCGGCACGTCAGGCGTCGACACCGACGTTGAAGCGCCCCGCTGGCTCTAGCAGCCAAAGCACAGAGCACCATCGCTTGCACCGTGGAGATCTGGTGAAGACGATGGTGCTTTCTTTGCTTCTAACGCGTAGCAATATCAGGATTCAACTTTGATGGGGCAGCTCTTGAGCAGATCAGACGCTCTGTTACACGAGGTTAAAAAAGACCGTGGATGTCTTGGTCCACAAAGTTTTAAAGCTCAAAAATGTCATACAGCGTTCCCCGGGATATGAGCGATTGCGCTCTCAGCCAGACCGATCGAGCATCGTCTCGTGGCGCTCGCTGTCACGTTTAAAGTGTTCTACCGTAACTTCCGAAAAGGCCCCAACATTTTTCACGAAGGGCCAGCGGGCGCACCAAATTCCTTGGTTCTGGAAGACCGGTTCGGAAAATCCCAGGTCGGCGGGAGCGCGGGAGGGAATTTGGTGTCACCCCAGCCGGAGCGAGTGACAAAGGACGCAACCACATTCTGTCTAGCCATTCAAAATGCCTGGCAGCAAATGTGCTAGATGTTTTGGGTTGCGTCCTTTGTCACTGGAGCATTCAGAAAGGCAAGAAAAACTACTCCGATTTGCTCTCGCGCTTGATGAGCGGCTCCAACTTGTCGCGGAGACGCGCCTTCCAGTCGGCGGCGGCCTCCTCGTAGCCTTCCTCGTGCGGGTGCATGCCGCGGTGGGTGAATTTGACGCGGGTGTCGCCGTCGGGGGCGTCTTCAAGCTCGAAGATGATGTCGGTGTCGTCCCACTCGGGGTCCTCGAGCAGGTTGCCGGTGGGCTCGACGCGCCAGACGAGGCGGTCGCCCTGCTCGGCTTCGGAGACGTAGAGCTCGGCGAATTGGTCGTCGTTTTGGAAGTGGAACTCGCCGCCGGCGGTGTCGGCGGAGCCCTCGATGGTTTCGTCCCACCACTCCTGCGGCCTGGTGATGGCGCGGAAGACTTCGGTGCGGCTCGCCGGGACCTCGAAGGAGGTGGAGAAGTCTTTGACGGCGCGGAATTTGGTGCCGTCGGAGAACTCGTAGTCGGGCATGGCGCCATCGGGGTCGTAGATGGAGACGTCGAAACCTTGGTCGCGGATCTGCTTGATGCCTTCTTTAATCAGCAGGCGCCCGGCCTTGTTGAAGGAGGTGACGTGGGAGACGTCGAGCACCAGGCGGTTGCCGGCGAGGCGGTATTCGCCGAGGTCGTGGAGGATTTTCTCGGCGGCGGTGAAGTTGATCATGCCCTGGAGCTGCACGACGGTCTTCGCTTCTCGACGATCCACCGTCCGGATTCCTGGCGCCGCGTAGTAGTCGGCGCTCATCAGGTTGAGGCCGAGGGATTCGGAAAGCTCGCGGAAGATCTTCACGCCGCGGACCGAGTTGCCCTGCTTGTCCAGGCGCGGGCTCAGCGAGGCGATACCGAGCTGCCCCGGCATCGTGCCGATCAGCCCACCGGCCACGCCCGACTTGGCGGGGATGCCCACGTTGACCATCCAGCGGCCGGAGCCGTCGTACATGCCGGCGGACGTCATCACGGCCTGCGTCACCCGGCTAGCTTTCGCAGACATGATGCGCTCGCCGGTGATCGGCTGGACGCCGCCGTTGGCCAAGGTCGCGGCCATCACGGCGAGGTCGCGGACGGTGACCAGGATGGAGCACTGCTGCGTATACGAGTTCACGGCGTCGTGGGCCTGGTCTTGGACCATGCCAAACTCCCGAAGCAGGTGCGCGATGGACAGGTTGCGGTGCGCGGTGGCCAGTTCGTCGTCGAGGATGTTTTGGTCGATGCGCAGCTCGCGGCCCGCAAGGCGGGAAAAGAAGGACCGAATCTTCTCGACGCGGTCTTCGACACTCGAATCCGCCCCGTTGATGAGCTGGTTCACGGCGATGGCGCCCGCATTGATCATGGGGTTTGAGGGCCGGTTAGTGGCGTCGTCAAGTGAGATGGCGTTGAAGGCCTCCCCCGAGGGCTCAACCCCCACAACCTTGTGCACCTCCTGCGCGCCGAGCTCCTCGAGCGCGAGGGCGTACACGAACGGCTTCGAGATCGACTGGATGGAAAACTCGTAGCTGTCGTCGCCGACGGAGTACAGGTGGCCCGACGTGGTGCACACGGCGAGGCCGAGCTTGTTTGGGTCGGCGGTGCGCAGCGACTCGATGTAGTTGGCGGGCTCGCCGGCGTCGTCGTCGCGGACGAGGTCAAGGATCTTATCGAGGTACGCGGGCACTGGAGTTGGCATGCCGACCAGCTTACTTCCCACATAACATCCCACATAACATCCCACATGTGGGATGTTGGGTGGTATGTTGGGTTCATGCAGGCAGAAGAGTTATCGAAGATCGTCGCAGATCTGCGGTTGGTCGGTGAGACACCGCGAGTTGAGGTGAAATCGAACGTCGGGAAGAGCATTCTGGAGACGCTCTCTGCATTTGCCAATACGCAGGGCGGAGTCATTCTCATCGGCTTAAGCGAAGACGCCTCCTTCACCCCGATTGATGGGTTCGATGCGCATCGCGCCCAAGATGCGGTCGCGTCGCGCTGTGACCAGCTCTCACCAGTGCTTCGGCCGCTTGTCACACCGGTGCCGTTCGAGGGATCGGCGATTGTAGTCGTCGAGGTGCCCGCCCTTCCTCCGCGCGAGCAGCCCTGCTACGTCAAGGAACGGGGGATGTACAAGGGCAGCTTCACTCGCACCGGCGAGGGCGAGCGGCGCCTCGAGTCCTACGAAATCGATCGTCTGCTCGAGGAACGCACCCAACCAACGTGGGATGAGGAGCCAGTTGCAGACGCCTCCCCTGGCGACCTGGATACCGACCTGCTCACCCCCTACCTCTCCCATCAGAAATCACTGCGGCCGCGCACCTTCAAGCAAGGTGATGTGACGGCAATGCAGCGGCTCCGCATCCTCGATGGCGAGCACCCCACACTCGCTGCGCTTCTCACCATGGGCGAGTACCCGCAGCAGTTCTTCCCACGCCTGACCATTACGTTTACCCTTCTACCAGGCACTGAGATCGGGGAGGTCGCGGAAGGAATTCGGTTCCTGGACAACGCGACGCTCACCGGCACGATCCCCGAAATGGTCGAAGCAGGCGTCGAACTCGTGAAGAAAAACATGCGCACCGCAAGCGTCATCGGTGATGTGTACAGGAAAGACATGCCGGACTACCCAGTGGAGGCTGTGCGTGAGGCGCTCGTCAATGCTGTCATGCACCGCGACTACTCCCCTGCCGCACGCGGAGGCCAGGTCCAGATTATGATGTTCGCCGACCGTCTGGAGATCACGAATCCTGGGGGCCTCTACGGTGGCGTCACCACGGAAAACCTCGGAGACGCAGGGGTCAGCAACTCACGCAACCAGCGGCTTTCTACGTTCCTGGAGGAGCTGCGTTTTGACGACGGCGGACCCGTCGCGGAAAACCGTGGCTCCGGAATCGCCGTGATCGAACAAGCACTTGCCAAAGCGCTCATGCCCCCACCGACGTACGCGAACTCGCTCACGCACTTCACAATCACCTTCCACAAACGCAGAATCATCGCTGCAGAGCGGCATGGGACGGCCATCGACCAAGTGAAAGATCTCCTTGCCACGAAGGAGTCCTGGTCCACGACCGAGCTCGTAACGGAGACGCAGCTGAGCCGAACAGCGGTCCAAAACGCACTCAATCGCCTGGTAGACGCCGGAGAGGCGGAGCGAACAGAGCCGCATAAGAGCCCCCGCCAGCGCTACCGCGCAACATAACATCCCACATAACATCCCACATAACATCCCACATGTGGGATGTTGGGTGGTATGGCGGACGAGGTCAAGGATCTTATCGAGATACGCAGGCACTGGCGCAGGCATGCGCGACAGTCTAGAGCTTCATGCTTAGCGACGCCCACTCTTTCCTCTTTGTCTAGTTTCCTTTACATAGTGGAGTGTTTAGTTTATTGTTTGTCGTAGGCGCTTACAAAGCAGAAAGGAGCGCTGATGCCAGACACACACGAAAACATGGTCCGCAAGTGGCGGCGGTGGCAGGAACTCTCCCAGGCCGAGCTCGCCACACAGGTGGGAGTGTCCCGCCAGACCATCGCCAACATCGAAAAAGGCAACTACTCCCCCTCCGTCCACCTCGCACTCGACATCGCACACACCCTCGGCAAGACCGTTGAAGCCCTCTTCGGCGACGAACAGGAAGGATAACCCCATGTTGAAGCAGTACGGCGACAAGAAGGTCGCCCTGGCAAACCAGGGCACCGACGACGAATACCAGCAGCAGATCCTCCACCAGTCCAGCACCGTGACCTCGGAGACGCTGATGTACACCACCACGTTCATCATGGCGATCCTCGCCTGGGTCCTGCCAAGTGGTGTGGCCATCTACTCACTGCTCGCGCTGTTGCCCGGCACGCTCGCACAAACCGCCGGCGCGCTGTGGATGCAGAACTACGCCCCGCGGCCCCGCCCGCCCAAGATTTTCACGCTGTCCACCCTGCCCATCTGGATCTTCCTCGCGATCGCCTTAGCCGGAATCGCTTTTAACGACTTCGACAGTGACCCGAGCGGCAGTATCGGCATGGTCATCGGCGTGATCGTCGGCGGTGCCGCAGCCGCAATCTTCGCCCCGCGCTGGCAGCGCTCGCGGCGCCGCAGCGACGAAGAGCGACTGGACCAAAATCTTGAGGATTAATAAACACGAGTATATTCGTGTTTATGTTCATTGACGAGAAACCGAACCCGAAACAGGCCTACCTGAGCGACGAGCACGCCGAGATCATCAAGGCGACGCTCCCGCCGGTAGGCGCGAACATCCAGACGATCACGAAGACCTTCTACAACAAGATGTTCACCGCCCACCCCGAGCTCATCGCCGACACGTTCAACCGCGGCAACCAGAAGCAGGGCGCGCAGCAGAAGGCGCTAGCGGCGTCGGTGGCGACGTTCGCCACGCAGCTGGTGGACCCCGAGGCACCGGACCCAGTGATGATGCTGGACCGCATCGCGCACAAGCACGTCTCGCTGGGCATCACGGCGGACCAGTACCAGATCGTGCACGACAACCTGATGGCCGCCATCGTCGAGGTGCTTGGTGACGCCGTCACCCCAGAAGTCGCCGAGGCCTGGGACAAGGTGTACTGGCTGATGGCCGACGTCCTGATCAAGCACGAAGGCAAGCTCTACGAATCGGATGGCGTGGAGGCAGGCGACGTGTTCCGCACCGCCACCGTCACGGAGAAAACCCAGCTCAGCGACACCGTCTACGCCTACGCCCTGGAAGGCGACTTCACCGCGCCGCGCCCGGGCCAGTACACGTCGGTCGGCGTGAAGCTGCCGGACGGCGCGCGCCAGCTGCGCCAGTACTCCATCATCGAAGGCGACGCCTCCCACTACCGCATCGCCGTGGAGACCGAGGGCGAAGTGTCCACGTTCCTGCGCGACCACGTCAACGTCGGCGACACCGTCGACGCCACGCTCGCCGCCGGCGACCTGGTATTGCAGCCCGGCACGAACCCGGTGGTGCTCATCTCCTCCGGCATCGGATCCACGCCGATGACCGGCATCTTGGGGCATCTCGCGGCGGAAGGCTCGTCACGCAAGGTCACGGTCGCGCACGTCGACGAATCACAGCAGTCGTGGGCTCAGGAGGATGAGATGCGGATGCTCGTCGACAAGCTTGACGACGCCTCCCTGCACCCCTACTTCCGTACCGAGGGCCAGCGCCTCAACGTCGCTGACCTGGACGTTTCCGGCGCGGATGTGTACCTGTGCGGCGGCGAGGGCTTCCTGCAGTCCATCCGCGACGACCTGGCCGAGTTGAACCCGGCGAACGTGTACTTCGAGCTGTTTAGTCCGAACGACTGGCTGATCGGTTAACCAGCCGGGCCCCGCACTGCCCCGGCGCGTCGAACGGCATGAAGTCGAGGTGGTGGGGGCCGATGGTGGCGTCGATAAACCCCTGGTGCAGTGCGCAAATCGTGGCTGCGGGCGGGGTGCCGTCGGCGGCGACGAACGGGCAGGCCTGCAGGCCGACCTCCACAGAGGTGTCGCCGTCGGCCTCGCGGACGAGGGGGTCGAAGCCCATCTCACGCAGGGAGCGCAGCACCGCGGTGGCGAGCTCCTCGAAGTCCTCGGGTGGTTCGCCGAAGCGGTCCGCGTTGCGCTGCGCCCACGCGCGCCCGAAGTCGCGGGCGGCGTTCAGGTCGTCACCGGCCAGCGTCTCCGTGAGCGTCTCGACGAGGGTGACGTACTCGTCCATCACCGCGTGATGCTGCGGGGTGCGCACGTGGTACACGTGCGAGGGGCGTCCGCGGGTGGAGCGGCTGGCGACGCGCCAGCCCACCAAGCCCCGTTCGGCCAGCTCATCGACATGGCCGCGCGCGGTGTTGACGTGGATGCCAAGCTCCTTGCCCAACTCGCTGAGCAGGGCGCCGTCCGGGAAAGAATCGAGCGCATCGAGGACCTCGCGTTGCTTCGGGCTCAGTTCGGCGGCGCGGCGCATCAGTTCCGCGGTGGGCAGGGGGACGGCGGCGTCGTCGATAGTCATAGTTCGATCTCGCACTGCGACGGGCGACTATACGGCAGCAGCTTGTGCACGATGCCGCCGCTGAGTTCATCCAGGTAGCCGGCGTGCAGGGCACAGATGACCGAACTTGGCGCGCTGACGCCCACCGTCGTGAACGGGCATGCGTTGAGGCCAATGTTGCCGGACTGGTTTGGGTAGGAGGGATCGAAGCCGAGGTCCCGCAGGATCGCGATCAGGGCGTTGAGCTGGGACGCACCGGAGGCATCCGACTGCATCTCGCGGCTGTCGTGCGTCTGGCGGGCCCACAGGCGACCAATCTCCCTCGCCTTCTCCTCATCGCCCTCCGTGAGGCACTCCGCCATCGTCCTGACCAGGCCGATGTACTCACGGGTGACGGCTGCGTGCTTCGGGGTGCGGGTGTGGAAAATGTTGCTCGGGCGGCCACGGCCCTCGCTCGGAGCCGTGGTGACCTGCACCAAATCCCGCGCCAACAACTCATCCAAATGCCCGCGGATCGTGTTGGGGTGCATCCCCATCTCCTTGGCAAGGTCGCCGACCTGCGCCCCATGCGGGTGCAAAGCTAGGCGATCAAGCACCTCGCGCTGCTTCACGCTCAACTCGGCGGCGCGGTCCATCAGGTCCGTCGTCGGTTGAGGCGGGGTCGCCGAATTCACGTGGCCTCCTTCGGTCAGAGCTCTTTACCAGCTTAAACCGAAATCGCCGGTTTTCCCTATTCCAGGCCGTATTTATTGAAAGAACGTGACGAAGAGGTTATTTCGCACTTTCTCGCCATAACACCTGGTACTTCACTATTGGCCACCAACCACGTAGCCAGGTCAGTGTCAATCATGCGGGCGAGGGACAAGATTTGCGCGAATGCCTCCTCAACTGTTCTCCTTCTTTTTTCATTTCGATGCGTTTGTCCACGAAGTGGGACACCATTCAGTAACGGTTCATGATGCGCAACACGGTTTCGAAGTTCATTAATCTCTTGGCACAACTGATGAACCCACACACGAGAAAAAGTTATCGCTCTCGCCTTTTCAGGATGCTCATCCCGCTGACGTGCAGCTTCTCGCCTGCCGCCGGGGAATGCTTTTGCTAGAACTGGCCAGTTCCGCTCATTGTCAACCTTTCTGCGCCAAGGACCTCGGCCGGTATAACCGCCTTTATCAAACAGATTCGTCCAGAAGCCAAACATGCAGTTGGCCACTAGTCTCCCTGGTAAATCCCCACGTTCCGAGTTCAATCTCACGTGAGCAGGCAGACGTTCCCAAGCACTAGCCAAAGCCGTTCGCGACCGGTCGTCCAAAGGCATTTCCTGATACCACTGCACGCCCCATTTCTCGGTCAGAACAGCATGAATAGCCTCACGTAACGCAACTTCGAGGACCGCTAAATCGGCCATAAAGGCCATGGACAAATCGCGATTCCATACATAAAGTTCAAGCGCCTCATCGGCGCAATGATGAGACGTGTGTGATAGAAATGTCGCCATCCGAGCAGGTGGAATAGACCCCCATAACAGGTGGTGGCGCCCTGTAGGCGGCTGCACTGGATACGTCATTGTGCTATTGTAGCCAACGTAGTCCCTCGGATCTGGGTCACAGACATAGACTCTGTGTTCCCCCGAGGGTTTTTCTATGGGTGCCGAGCTTTCCCTATTTCGAACCATATTTATTACGATCGAGACCGTGAATAAAAAAGGGCAGACCTCCGACGGCCTGGCGTGGGCCATCATCGCCGTATTCGTGGCGCTCGTGGTGGCGTTCAGCGCGCTGAGCTCGACCGCAGGCGACGATCGCGGCCCGGAACCACTCGACACCAGCGGTGCCACCACGCTCGACGTCGACATCCAAGGCATGGCCTTCACGCCGAATCGTATCGACGTCCCCTCCGGTACCCGCCTCATCCTCACCATCACCAACTCCGACGACCAGCAGCACGACCTCAAGCTGGGCAACGAGTACACAGGCCGCATCGACCCTGGCGACACCGTCGTCCACGACTTCGGCGTCTTCACCGAGTCCACGCAGGGCTGGTGCACGATCGCCGGGCACAAGGCGATGGGCATGGTGTTCGATGTCGTGGTCGGGTCGGCGAGCCCGAGCACTTCACCGAGCGTAGCGCCCAGACCGGTAGTCGCCGCGGATGGGCCTGACGACGGCCTGGTCTACCGTGATCCGGCGCTGCCTCCCGCGCCCGATGTGGCTGTCCACGAGCACACCTGGCACGTCACCGAAGGCGAGCGCCAAGTCGCGCCCGGCGTCACCCAACCCGTCTGGACCTTCGACGGAAAAATGCCAGGTCCCGTACTGCGCGGGCGCGTCGGCGACCTGTTCCGCATCACCATCGTCAACGACGGCACAATGGAGCACTCCATCGACTTCCACGCGGGTGAGGTCAACCCCGATACAAATATGGCCCAGATCGCTCCGGGTGAATCGCTCACGTACGAGTTCGAGGCCCGCCGCTACGGGATCTGGATGTACCACTGCGCCACCATGCCGATGAGCTTGCACATCGCCAACGGCATGTTCGGCGCCGTCGTCATCGACCCACCGGACCTCGCGCCTGTCGACGCCGAATACGTCCTCCTCTCACACGAGGTCTTCCTCGGCGAGGACGGCGCCGACCCCGAGCGAGTCGCCGCCGGGCTCTACGATCTCACCGCGTTCAACGGCTACCCCAACCAGTACCAGCAGCGGCCGATTCCGGCCCGCGACGGCGATACCGTCCGTGTGTGGATCTTCAACGTCGGCCCCGACAACCCCCTGAGCTTCCACGTGGTCGGCGAAATCTTCGACACCGTATTCAAGGAAGGCCAGTACCAGGTCCGAAACGCCACTGACACCGGTTCACAGGCGCTTGGGCTCCTCGCCGCCCAGGGTGGGTTCGTCGAGATGACCTTCGATGAACCCGGCACCTACACCTTCGTGAACCACCAGATGACCGACGCCGAAAAGGGACAGCGCGGCCAGTTCGTGGTCACCCCCTAGGTGACCGGGCTCAGGCAATCCCGCCGAAGGCCGCCACAATCGTGGCCACTAGCGCCAGCGCCAGGGCGGACTGCCCAGCGGGGCGCTCCACGTGGGCGCCCGCCACCGGGGCCTCGCGCTGCCCTCGCAGCACCGCCACCTGTGCTTTCACTGCCCTGCGCAGCAGCGGCAGGTACGCCACCAGCACGGCGAACACGAGCAGGCTCATCACCACTCGCAGCCAGGACTGCTCCGTCAGCAGCCACACCGTTAGCGCGAGGTTGTACAGCACGACCCGGAAGTAGGTGCCCCGGGACAGTTCCAGCAGCCCGGCGCGCACCGCCTTCGGCCCGCCGCCCATCGTGGTGGGCAGCAGGTAGCTCATGGTGCCGATCAGCAGGGGCGCCACGAAGCCGAGCAGGAGGGCCAGCGTGGGGATCTCCGGGACGGTCCGCACCAGGCCCACGGCGTACCAGAGCATCGTGCCGATCAGCCAGAACATCGCTACGAAGACGGACAGGCCCGGGTAGGTGATGCGGTCGCGTGGGTCGCGCAGGACGTCGATGACGTTCACCAGGAACCCCTGGAAGAGCCACAGCCACGCGCCGACGTAGACGAACGCGCCAACCGCAACCACCTGCGAAATTCCCAGCAGCGCGCCGGTAACCGCGCACGCAATCCCGGCCACCGCGCCCCAGATCGCCGCGCGGGTTCGGTCGCGCATGCCGTTAATCCGCCACATCGTTGGGAACAGCACGCTCAGGCTCGACATCGCGGCCAGGCCCACAAAGCCCGCGACGTTTGCGAACAGGTGCGCCTGGCGGATCTGCTCCTGCCAGGTGCCGGGCAGGCCCATCGACAGCGACGCACCAAAGCACACCCCGAACAGCAGGCAAGTGGCCGACGCCACGTACCCGACCGCGGCGGGCCGGTGCCGCTTCTCCGGGCCGGCATCACGCACCAGCCGGGCGAGTACCACCGCGTGCCACAGCACCGCACCTGCGACCAGCAACCCGCCGGCCCAGGTGACCAGCCAGTGCTGTTCCCACCAGCTGGCCAAGACCTGGCCCACCAGCACCAACACGACGCCGGCGTTGAGGACCCAGGTGCGCCGCAATTGGGCCGGGCGCGCCTCCTCGGGAAGGCGCTGCTGCAGGAAACGCTCGGTCAGGTTCACGCTCCACAGCACGATCGAGTTCGCCACGATACCGAGCGTGAAAATGTGAATCAGCAGCCACGCCGGTTCAGGGAACAGCGTGTGGGTGAGCCCGATCAAGATGAACACCCACATCCAGATGCTCACCGGCTTGGACGCCTTCCGGTGCCAGCTGCGTGCGCTCATTTACACCGCCACCTTCGCGTCACCCGACTTCGGGTTATCGCGGAAGCACCACCAGGTCACCGCACCAAAGACCAGGGCCGAGCAGGCGATCATCACAAGCACATTGTGGTACGCCCCGGCGTAGGCGGGGGCGGCAAGCGCGTTGGTGGAGGCGTCGTAAATTGCGTCCATGCCGATGGGCTGCAGCTCGGCGGGGAGGTTGCGCACCATCCACATCGGCAGCAACGAGCCAGTCACCGCGACGGTGACCAGGGTGCCGAACTCGTAGGAGACCTCCTCGACGCCCGCCGCCATGCCGGAGCGGTGCAGGGGCGCGGCGCCGATAATCGCGATGGAGGACACGCTCATCACCGAGCCCGCCGAGAAGCCCATCACGGCCAGCGCCGCAATCTCGATGCCGAGGCTGCCCGCGTCCGAACCCCAGATCAGGGCAGCGGCACCCGCAGCCGCGCCCAGGAAGCCGCCGCCGATCAGCGGCAGGAAGCCAATCTTGTGCAGGTAGGCACCCCCAAGTGTCGACGCCGGAATCGCGGCCGCCGCCATCGCGATGATGGTGGCGCCGGCGTGGAGGGGGGAGAAGCCGTCGACAAGCTGGAGCTTCTGCATGGTCATCAGCTCGGCGCCGGCCATGAAGAACATGCCGCCGGCTGCTGCGACGACGCCGCCGGTGAACATCCGCGACTTGAAAATGTCGAAGGTGAGCAGCGGGTCCGCCAGCTTCCCCTGGCGGCGCACGAACAACACCGCGCCGACGACGCACAGCACCACCGCCACCACGAACAGGGACCAGCCGGAATTCGGGTTCGCCAATTCTTTGATAGCCATGGTCAGGCCCGACAGCGCGAACAGTGCGTACACCGAGGAGATAAGGTCCCAGTGCTTCGCCGGGTTCGGCATGTTCTCCGGGGCCAGCCAGAACGTCAGGGCCAGCGCGATGAGCACAATCGGCACGTTGATCAGGAAGACGGAGCCCCACCAGAACGCCTCCAGCAGCGCGCCACCGACCAGCGGGCCCAGCGCCGCACCCACCACGGCCACCGACCCCCAAATGCCGATCGCGGTGTTGCGCTCCCGCTCGTCCGGGAACGTAAGGCGAATCAGCGCGAGCGTCGCCGGCATCATCACCGCGGCACCCATGCCGAGCAGCCCGCGCGCACCCACGAGCAGCCACGCCGACGGCGCAAACGCCGCCGCCAACGACGCCACCCCGAACACCACCAGCCCAACGATGAACATCAGGCGGTGGCCCAGCTTGTCCCCCAGCGTGCCCGTGCCCAGCAGCAGCCCCGCCAGCACCAGCGGGTAGGCGTTAATAATCCACAAGCCCTGGGTCGGGGTGGTGTGCAGCTGCTCGTTGAGCTCCGGCAACGCCGTATACAGAATTGAATTGTCCAGCCCGATCATCAGCAGACCGAGCGAAATCACTGCAAAGAAGGTCCAACGTTGACCCGGCGTCGAATCAGTCATAGGGACAAACTACACTCTAGGAAAACTAATCGACGCCTCTCCCCCCTCCACCGAAACATCCACACGCCCGCCGACCGGGAACGTCAACAACGGGTTCGTGTGCCCAAACGAAGCGTTCGCCACCACCGGCTTCCCCCTCAACTCAGGTATCGACGCCACCATCTCCTCCACCATCACCCTCGTGACACGGCTCGCGGTCTGGAAACGCCCAATCACCAAACCCTCAATCCCGTGACCATCCGGGGCCTGCAACAACGACACCAGCTCACGCCGGAAATCCATCACGGTGTACTTCCCCGTCACCTCCGCAAACAACACCGCATCGTTCAGGGACGGCATGAACTCCGTGCCCGACAACAACCCCAACGTGCCCAAATTCGACCCGAGCGCAACCCCCTCCGCGCGGCCCTCCTGGATCACCCACCAGCCATCATCCGGCTCCTGCACCCGACCGTCCTGGTTAATAAACCAGTCATCGTCCGTGTACCAGTCCCCCGGCTCCCACACAATCGGCCCGTCCGTAAACGCCGCCTGCACAAACGCGTCACGGGTCACCTCACCGAAATCGCGCATCCCCAACGTCGACCAGTGCGGCCCCACGTACACCACCTGGCCCGTCTTCGCATACACCGCGTTCGCCAACGCCGACACATCCGAATTCCCACACAGGAACTTCGGGTGCTCCGCAATCACATCAAAGTCCAGGTGAGGCAGAATCTCGTTACTCGTGAAGCCGCCGATCACGCTCATGATGCCGTCAACAGAAGGGTCGGAGTAGGCGTCGATAAGATCCTCAGCCCGCAACTTGCCCGGCGCAGACCAAAACATATCCGAGACCCGCACATTCGCCCCAAAACTCACCGACAGGCCAAGCTGCTCCAGGCGCCGCGTGGCCAACTCAGCCACAAAACGACCCGCCGAGCCCTGCTCCACATACGCCAACGAACGCGCCGGAGCCACCACACGCACATGATCGCCCACCGACAACGGGCGAGGATACAACGCCATTAGTACAAATACACCGACGCGTTATTACCGCCCTGGCACCGGGCTCCCCCACCCGCCGGCCAGCACGACATCGTGTACGTCTGCCCCGTCACCGGGCTATACACACTCAACGACCCCGGGAACTCACCAGTGGCCGCAGCCCGCTCATTAAACACAGCCAACACATTGCCCGCGAACTCCGACGACGTATTCCCGGTCTCCGCCGTCGCGTTCGAGAACCCCGCACTCGACCCCATCGGCTCACGCCGGTTCACATTAGGCTTGCTGCCCTGGTTGTTCTGGTTGTTCTGGTTGTTCTGGTTGTTCTGGTTGTTCTGGCTTTCTGGGGTGACCGTCTCAACCTCCGTCACAATCACCGGATCCTGTTGCTCGCCATTCGCCCCGTCGGACCGCACGAACAAAAACGCCACCGCACCCGCGATCCCGAGCAGCAACAACGTCCCCAACACCGACAGCGCCACCACCAGGCCAGTATTGCTCTTCTGCTGCTGCGGCTGATAGGGCTGTTGGTAGTACGGCTGCTGGTACTGCTGCTGAGGTTGCTGAGCTGCCCACTCGTCGGTGCCGGGGTGACTCTCATTTGACTGGTACGGGTTCGTCATGGGGGTTCCTTCAGAGATGTACAACAGTATTCCAGTTCACCTTACTAGGTGTGCGCTGCTGATATACGGTGTGGACCCCTCGTTAGGCGCTTTGCACCAAATCCCGGATGGGTGTTTTCGCGACCTGGCGAAACGTCACGCTGGTTTGTTGAAAACCCGGAATCTGGTGCACAGGGAACTGACGCGAGTGACAAATCTGACATCGATAATTATCTAGCACTTTTATAACCTGGCACTTTAAATGCACGGACCAAATTGGGTTGCGTCTTTTGTCACTGGCTCCCTGACCAAGTGCCAAATTCCTTCACCAAGAATCAGCGATCTGGGGAGGATGCCGCAGAAGCTAGCCACGAAAGGGGATCCTGATACACAGGAAACCCTATGGTGAAGCAATCCAGGACTTGCGAGGATCTTCTCTGGCTATTTTTCGCACCTGGCTTCCCACCAATGCCGTGGGAGTCTCTAAATCGCGCGATACGCGCGTCTGCTCGCCTGTCAAAAACTTTGGCCATTGGTGCTTCGCGAAGCGACTTAGTACCAGAAATGAAGCACCGGATATGTGCACCAGTGATTAGCCTAATCGTCCAGACTACACGCTGACACCTTAATCAAGAGGTGACGGCATTTATCATATGGATATTCCGTTGAATTTCTGGATCATAATCAAGCACAAATAGATCCCAGAGGGAGCGCTCTACCATCGCTCGACACATTAACGGCTTTTACATGACTGGTAAATTCCCTAGGTATTGTCTCTTCACCTAATGCCAAATCACGCCATAGTCGAGAGACACTAGCTCCTTCCATGGCGGGTTCGTCAACGTCTTTAGCCACACATGAAAGGCTATACAAACCCCATTCAGATTCATCAAAAGGGTAAGTGCCAAAGTCTCGCATATCCCTACGGAAATCTTGCATCATGACTTCGCGAATTACTTCGTCTCCCCCATGTGTAATTTCGTCAGTTACATAGAGTATCTGTGTGATCTCTCGAGCCTTATCCACTCTTTTTAAATACTGTTTATGGAATTGTTCAAGGTCAGACTCTCGAGCGAGGAAGTAAGTTGTAAAAAGAAGAGTTTCGCCCGACATATTAAATCGGATCACCGTCTACAGTGAAAGCTCCAGAATTTGTATACTTAGGCTGAGGGTAGCAGTGCCTTTTATACACATTTTTTCCGAATTTGTTCGTATACAAATCCGCATCTTTCTGCGCCTTTGTAGGATCTTTCGGATGATTGCCGTAAACCAACCCTACTATTGGGTTTCCCGATTCATTCTTTACCACTTGGCACTTCACTGTGTACATGCCCAGTTCATTTTTTCGCAGCCGAAAAAGCTGGAGCTGGGCTAACGAACAGTAGTGAAAAGCAACCGGAATAGAAATAATCCACTTGGAGGTTTTAGAAATATTTCTTAGCAAAGTTCTACCCTGTCTATCTTATCTAGTCCACGAACAACCCACTTCACATTTTTCCTACTATGAGGGAAACCTGTTCGCAAGAAGTATCTTTAGAACCCAAAATAGGAGACGTAACAGAAGTCATAACAACTTTGATTCTCATAGGCGCGTCGCAATTGTTATACACCTGGACAGCAGCCTTTTCCATTTTCGCTTCAACACACGATGGGGCAGTGTTAGCTGAACGGAACATCTGGCTAGAAGAATCTTCTTCCACCACTCCAGCCGCATAACCCTCGGGGATCGAAATGGACTCACCTTCGGATAACTCCACAACCGAGTAAGCATCCGTTTCCAAACCAGAACTCCCCCCAACCGCCATGGCAGCCGGGGAAGAACAGGCAGCCATAGCGGTCGCTACTACAACTAAAGACCTAAAAACACGCACTTATTGCCACCAATCTCGTAACCCTTACTGGAAAGGTCAACCAATAGTACATTCGTCACGATAACTGAGGGCCGACTGCCAACAGTGATTTCGTCGCAGTCAGCGGCCGCCTATTGGGTTGCCGATCTTCCGGACAGGGTTCGGGCGGATTCGTTGGTCAGCCGACTCAACAACGGTTACCGAATCCGGATCGGAGACTTTGATATGCGCAAGGCTACCGCTCCGGTAGACCCCGACGCGTAAGCGCACAACACTTAGTCCGGGTCGGGCATCGCATGCTTGGTGCTTGACCCGGACCAGTACCAACTACCCGGAATAGGCCGGTACCGCGTTCCTGGAACACCGGTACCAACAAACCGCATCCGACAAACCCAACTCGAAGAATGGCCTGAATAAAGGCTAGGTTCTTTTTCGGAACTGTTTTCTTGCTTCCACTGGTGGAGTTTTGTGCGCGACGAGAAGTGATCGCTTGGGCTTTCACGCCTACGCGTTTGCGCAATCTTCTTAGTTGTAAATACTGAACGAAAGTTCCATAGACTTGAAAGCACTTTCCATTTACTGTCATAAGCGAAGTACAGATCCAACAGTAAGGGGGCTAAAGATGTCGATTAAAAGCTTGCAAGAAAAACCCGTTCAGTATTGATTTTTGGTGCTGTTTTGGCTCTCGCTACCCCTGGCAGTGCGTTTGCCCAGGATGCAGAAACGCCCTTCGGGTGCCTATGACACGAATTGGAACCCCAAGTAATGTCCAGCGAAATTACCCTGACCAAGACCTATTTCCTTGCAAAGGAAAGGGATTTGCCTCGGTGCTATCAACGCTACCTTGAACGAGTGGAGCGCGTAAAGCAGTTCACGACCGTCTATCTGGTCGCTGATGTGGAGGTTGATGAGTCGGATCCCGTTGTGAAACAGAACTTGCTCCATGATCTCCAGGCACAAAGTGATGAACCGGTTAACGAGGATGAATGGAATATGTATAGCTATTCCACCGCGTTAGGGACGATCGATGAGCCTATTGAGCCCGGGGCAGCCGTGTCACGTTTGTGGGAGGACATGCTTTTGACCGACGACGAGGAGTGGCCTCGACGTTTTATCAGCACTGTTAATTTCTCGTCGTTTATGTCACGGCCGAAGTAACGGAGGGTTCACGTAACTCTCTTGAGCCACTGTTCGCTCTTTGCGTGAAGCTAACTAACCAGTTCATCTCCTGCGAGCACGCCCAAAACAGCCTCAACTGCCTCTCATAATCCGCCTTATCGACGTCCTCTTCGTCCATAGTGAAATACCTCTCGAAACGAGCGGCCCCGAGCATCGTCGCTAATGTTATCCTTTTCCACTCACTCCCAACGCACCAAATTCCGGGTGGGTGTTTTCGCGACCTGGGGAAACGCCACGCAGGTTTGTTGGAAACCGGGATTGTGGTGCACAGGGAACTGACGCGAGTGACAAATGTGACATCGCTAATTATCTAGCACTTTTATAACCTGGCACTTTAAATGGACGTACCAAATTGGGTTGCGTCTTTTGTCACTGGCACTCTGGAGGCAGGGGTTAAGCGACAAAATGTGTGCTTTTTTGGATATGGATTCCAGGTCCTGCCTGGGCCTACGGCGGGACAGTGCTCGTTGAATCGGGATTCCCTGCCGTAGACCGGAAGGTCCACCACTTCAGGCGTTGGATGTGCTATGACAGCAGACTGTTAAACCAGCTGCATGCCAACTCAACACAGAAAGAGAAAACACAACAGGCCCCTATGCCCGGCATGCGAACACACCGCCACAAAAATGGGCACCACATCCAGCGGAAAACAGCGATGGCGCTGCACAGACTGCGGGCACACCTTCACCAATCCCAACTCAGCCAAGACCAGCGCATATCGGTTTGCCATCTTCATTGACTGGATCACCAACCAGCGTCCCCTCGACGCTGTCGCTGCTGCGCACAACGTCTCCAGGCGCACACTCATCCGCTGGTTCACCTACTTTTGGTTCATCATCGTCCCGTGCAAACCGGACCCGTACCGCGTCTACGACCAGCTTTTTATTGATGGCACCTACTTCCACAAAAAATGTCTGCTTGTCGCTGCAACCAGCGAGCACGTCGTCGCCTGGCACTGGTGCACACGAGAAACCGCCTACGACTACGCCAA
>NZ_JASPBG010000027.1:0-7484 GCF_030228125.1 Corynebacterium sp. UMB10119B | reverse complement strand
GTGAAGAGTTCTACAAAGGCAGTGCCGTCACCGAGCACGTCTGTCAAGCCAACCACGTCTACAAAGTCGGAGCCGAGTACGACTGCGAAGCCGGAGCCAAGCGTGAAGCCGAGCACGAGTGCAAAACCAGAGCCGAGTTCGTCTGCCAAGCCGGAGCCGACGACGACGGTGAAGAGTTCTACAAAGGCAGTGCCGTCACCGAGCACGTCTGTCAAGCCAACCACGTCTACAAAGTCGGAGCCGAGCACGACTGCGAAGCCGGAGCCAAGCGTGAAGCCGAGCACGACCGTGAAACCGGAGCCGACGGCGGTGAAGCCGGAGCCGACGACGACGGTGAAGAGTTCTACAAAGGCAGTGCCGTCACCGAGTGCGTCTGCCACACCAACCACGTCTGCCAAGCCGGAGCCAAGCACGAGCGTGGAGAGTTCTACAAAGGCAGTGCCGTCACCGAGTGCGTCTGCCACACCAACCACGTCTGCCAAGCCGACGCCAACCACGAGCGCTAAGCCTGACTCGAGCAGTAATTCAAGTTCCGAGTCACGTGGAATATGCTCCAGCAATTCTTCCAGCCAAAGTAGTAAGGGAGACAATGGGAGCAGCACTGGTGCAGCCGTGTGTGGAGTGGTCTTTACCGGGCTCCTGCTGATCGCACTGGGCATCCTTGCCACAGTGCCCCCACTGAAGGACCAAATCGATCGGTGGTTGCGTAGTTTGTGATGCATTGAACTGCCTAGAGATGGCAACCTAGGTAGTTTTCACGCTGTACCAATTTGAGTGATTTGTTCCCGCTCGCTTGAAGGAGAGGCTGTTTCCTCAGGAGAGCGGGAAGGTCCTCTGTATGCATTTGCCTCACATTAAACGCACGGTATAAGCTGGCACCTACGCGTGTTTTAGCGTGCGCGGGGCTATGGCGCAGTTGGTAGCGCACCACACTGGCAGTGTGGGGGTCACGGGTTCGAATCCCGTTAGCTCCACAGAAAAGACCGCAGGTTGCTTAAGACCTGCGGTCTTTGTGTTCCCGGACCGGCGCCGTCACTGCGACGTGCTCGCCGTTGCGCAGCGTGAACTCCAGCTGGTACGCGTGCAGGAACATGCGCTGCGCGCCTGTACGCGAGCCGTACGCGCGGTCGCCGACGATGGGGTGGCCTTCGTGGGCGGCGTGTACGCGGATTTGGTGGCGTCGTCCAGTAATGAGCTCGGCCTCGACGAGCGTGTTCGGCCCGCGGTTTTCCACGCGGCGGAATCGTGTGTGGGCGTCGTCGCCGTCGGCACGTACGACCATGGTTTTCGGTGTTCGCGCGATCGGGGCCTTTACGTCGCGCGCGCCCGCCCAGCGTCCCTCCACGACCGCGCGGTAGATGCGGACCACGTCCTGCTCGCGGAAGGCTCGTTGCAGGTGGCGCAGCTCCGCGTGATTCAGCGCGATCAGCAGCGCCCCGGACGTCTCCTTATCGATGCGGTGCGCAAGCTCAGCGTCGGGGTGCACGTCGCGGATGCGCTCGATAACGCCCCGCTGCGTCCCGGTTCCCGCATGCACCGGCACCCCCGCCGGCTTATTTACTACCAGTGCCGTCGGCCCCTCCTACAGCACCTCAGACCCGTGGCTCTTACTTTTCGACGCCCTCTTCGCTTCCTTACAGAACTCACCCGGCAACGTGATCACGTCCCCAGCCCGGACGCGGTAATCCTGCTTGATACGTTTCTGGTTGACCCGCAACGCCCCCTTACGCGTAAGTTTGAACAGCATGGTCGCCGGGCACGTGGTGTAGCTGGCGAGGAACTTGTGTATCCGCCGCCCGTCGTGGTCCTCCGGGACCGTGATCGCTGAGTATCCGGGTGGGGGAATGTAGGTGGTCATGGCTGGCACCATAGCAAGGTGCTAGTACTGGTGCCATGTATGCAACATCATTCGCTACCGTCGAGACGCAGGTCGGAACACTGACGGTTGTCGTTTCGCCCCGCGGAGTGCGCCGGATTGCGCTACCCAGCGACGACGCTGAGCGTGCAATCCGGGAAACCGGCGCACGCCCCGGCCCGATCGGCCCCGTCCGCGGGCAGCTCGAGGAGTACTTCGCCGGGACACGAACGTCTTTCGATGTCCCGCTCGACCTTGAGGGCCTCCCGCCGTTCCGGACGAAGGTGCTGGGCGCGCTCCAACACGTGCCGTTCGGCGAGGTGACGACGTATAAGGGGCTAGCGGTGGACGTCGATAATCCGGGGGCGGTGCGTGCCGTCGGCACTGCGTGCGCGCGCAACCCGCTGCCGCTGCTCATTCCGTGTCACCGGGTCGTGCGTAGCGACGGCCACCTCGGGCGCTACCGTGGTGGGGAAGACATGAAGCGATTCTTGCTTGCATTGGAGGGCCACCTTGAGTGATTTCAGTAAGCGTTGTATCGCGCCGGGCCAGGCGAGCAGCGAGGCGGCGGGGCTGCGCTGGCTGCGCGAGGGCAGCGAGGCAGTCGTGGAGGTCCGCAGCGTGGACGAAGGACAGCGGACGTTGCGAATAGAACGCGTCGAAACCGTGCGACCCACTCGCGACGCGGCGCGCCGGGCGGGGGAGGAGCTGGCGAAGATCCACGCGATGGGCGCGGAAGCCTTCGGTGCACCGCCGACCGGTTGGGATGGCCCGAACTTCATCGGCAGGGTAGAGCAGGACTGCGTGCCGGAGCAGCGGTGGGCGAAGTTTTATACCGAGCAGCGCGTGCTGCCGTTCGCTAGGAGCGCACATGTGGCGGGAAATATTTCGAAGCAGCAGCTAGAGCTCGTGGAACGCGCCTGCGCTGCGCTTGTTGAGGGGGACGAGGACGCCCCGCTGGCGCGTATCCATGGGGATCTTTGGGCGGGCAACCTGCTTTTCGACGAGTCCGGCCCGAGGTTCATCGACCCGGCGGCACACGGTGGGCACCCGTTGACGGACATCGCCATGCTGGCGTTGTTCGGCGCGCCGTTTTTGGAAGATATCCTTGCGGGCTACGAGTCGCGGGCAAGCCTGGGGGAGGACTGGCGTCGGCGCATCCCGATTCACCAGCTTCACCCGTTGGCCGTGCACGCGTTGACGCACGGCCCGGCGTACGCGGGGGAGCTTGCCAACGCCGCGCAAGCGACGTTAGACGTGACGGGCTAAGCCTTCCACCAGGAGGAATCTGGCCCTGGCGGCAGGTGTCGTTTGTGCTGGCCGATGCGCCACAGGTGCTCGATGCGTTCCGCCGCCGCGGACGGAACGGTTTTGCCTTCGAGGTAATCGTCGATGTGCTGGTAGGTCACGCCGAGCGCTTCTTCATCGGGCAAGGCCGGGCGGTCCTCTTCCAGGTCGGCGGTGGGGACTTTCTCCCAGAGGCGAGGGTCGGCGCCGAGCTCGCGGAGGAGAGCTGCGCCTTGGCGTTTGTTGAGGCCGGCGAGGGGGGTGAGGTCTGCGGCGCCGTCGCCAAACTTGGTGAAGAAACCGGTGACGTTTTCCGCCGCGTGGTCAGTGCCGATGACCAGGAGGTTGCGCTCGCCGGCAAGCGCGTACTGCGCCACCATTCGAAGGCGGGCTTTCACGTTGCCCTTGTTGAAGTCGCTGAGGGGCGCCCCCAACGCACCGGCGACCTCATCGCTGAGCGCCTTCGTGGCAGGAGCAATGTCAACGATCACCGTCTCATCCGGTTCGATGAAGCGGAGCGCCAACTGGGCGTCGTCCTCGTCGACTTGGACACCGTGGGGGAGGCGGACGGCGAGGAAGTGGGCGTCGACACCCGAGTCCCGCAGCCGCTCGACAGCGATCTGTGCGAGGCGACCTGCGAGCGTCGAGTCCTGGCCCCCGGAAATGCCGAGTACGAAACCGGCTGAGGAGGCTGCGCGGGCATAGTCGCAGAGGAATGCGACGCGACGCTCGATTTCTCGCGCGGGATCAATCGAAGGTTGGACCCCGAGCGTGTCGATGATCTCTTGCTGTTTGCTGCTAACTTGCGGTGAATCTGGCCGAGACATAGGAACCAGCGTACCCACGGTGCATATTGGTATGCATGCAACAACTCACCACTGCCCAACGAAGCTACGTCCGGAAGGTTGCGGGCGTCGCCGCGCTGGGCGGGCTGCTCTTCGGCTACGACACCGGCGTGATGAGCGGCGCGCTGCTCTACATCACCCCCGAATTCCAGCTCACGCCAGGGCAAGAAGGGCTTGTGACCTCGATGTTGCTCGTCGGCGCAGCGGTCGGCGCGCTCAGCGGCGGGTCGATCGCGGACAGGCTCGGGCGCAAACGCACCTTAATAATGGGCGGCCTCGTGTTCATCGCGGGCTCGCTGTGGTGCGCGCTTGCAGGATCGGTGGAAGCACTCGCGGCGGCCCGAACGTTCTTAGGAGTCGGCGTCGGCGGAGTGTCCATCGTGGCGCCGATGTACATCTCGGAGATGGTGCCCGCCCGGGTGCGCGGCAAGATGGTGTCACTGAACACGCTGATGATTGTGGTGGGGCAGCTGCTCGCGTACTCCGTGAACTCCGCACTCGCCTCGACCGGCAGCTGGCAGCTGATGCTTGGACTCGCCGCAGTGCCTGGAGCCGCGCTGGCCATCGGCATGGCATTCCTGCCTGAAACGCCCCTGTGGCTCGCCCGCCACCAGCGTATCGACGCAGCCCTCACCGTCGGCGACCGAGTCGGCATGACGCGTGAAGAACTCACCCTCGAAACCACCGAAGACGCCGAGCTTCGCGCCCAGCGTGGCGGCGAGTGGGCACGTCTGCGCAACGTTCGGTGGCTACGCATGACCGTGCTGATCGCCGCGCTGCTCGGCATCACGCAGCAGGTCACCGGTGTGAACGCCATCGTCTACTTCGCGCCAACGATGATGAACAAAGTCGGCCTCTCCACCGAAAACGCCGTCTACACCTCCATGGTGATCGGGCTCGTCTCCGTCGTCGCGTGCTGGGTCGGACTGCAGGTCATCGACAGGATCGGCCGCAAACGACTACTGCTCATCGGCCTGAGCGGCAACGTCATCTTCCTCTTCGCACTCACGCTCACGTACCGTGCCGCGGAAAACAACGCCGCACTCGCGTGGGTCTCACTCGCCTGCATGGCGCTGTTTATCGCGTCGCAGCAGGCAGCAGTCTCGCCCACCACCTGGCTGCTTATCTCCGAGCTGGTCCCGCCACAAATCCGCGGCGCCGGGATGGGGCTCGCAGGACTCGCACTGTGGGTGATGAACTGGATCGTCGCCCAGTTCTTCCTCCCACTTGTCGACGCCCTCTCCGCCACCGCCACCTTCTCCATCTTCATCATCTGTGGCATCCTTGCAGCAGGATTCGTCCGCTACTTCGTCCCCGAAACAATGAACCGGAGTCTGGACGAAGTGGCGTCGGAAATGGAGCAACGCTACACCAAGTAGCACCGGCGTTTTGGTTTCCCCACGTGATGGGGTAATATAACGCGACGTGTCGCGACCAGACTGTTTCCAGTGGTCGCACGAAGATGAAGATCCTCGATTAGAAAGGAGCGCCCGATGAAGGTCCGCAAGTCGCTTCGGTCGCTGAAGAACAAGCCGGGCGCCCAGGTTGTGCGCCGCCGTGGCAAGGTTTACGTCCTGAACAAGAAGGAGCCACGCTTCAAGGCTCGTCAGGGCTAATTCAGCACTCGTGAAAACCCGCACCTCGTGTGCGGGTTTTTTCGTGCCCAGGGCACTAGGGTGGTGGAGGTGAAACGAGCATGCTGCGCCCTCCTCGCCGTGACCGCCCTCGGGGCCTGCGGGACACCCACTAACGACGCCCCGCCGACCATCACCGTCACCTCAACGACAACGCACCCGAACGCTCAGCCGCCTGTACCAGTTGACGAGCCGGTGGGCGAAGTGGGCGTCGATAAGCTGCTCTCCACTATCGCCGACGAAGTTGCCAACCAGTTCGGAGGCACCGTCGCCGTCGCCGCGGGCGGCGTAGGAAGCAGCGACGACCCAGCGATGCCAGCCTGGTCCACCATCAAAGTCCCACTCGCAGTCGCCGCGTACCGCGTGGCGCCCGACACCGCGCAGCTCGCAGCACCCGCCGCGATCACCGCCTCAGACAACGACGCCGCGCTACAACTCTGGAACGCCCTGCCACCCGGCGCCGGAGACACCGTCTTGACCGAGGGCGGCGTACCAAAAACCATCAACACCGAACGCATCCGGCCCGAGTTCTCAACCTTCGGCCAAACCATGCTCACCGCCGCCGAGGAATCCACTTTCATGTCCAATCTGAGCTGCCTGAGCGACGCCGACCCCGTCCTTGAGTTGATGGGGCAAATCGTGCCTGGGCAGGACTACGGCCTCGGCCAGCTTCCCAATGCGCGGTTCAAAGGCGGGTGGGGGCCCTCGGAGACTGGTGGATACGAAGTGCGCCAGATGGGACTCGTGTCAAATTCCGCAGAGCAGGACGTTGCTTTGGCTTTGGTCGTTGTCCCCGCCGACGGCAGTTACCAAACCGGCCAAGCCATGGCCAACGCCGTTGCAGAACGGCTCCGGAGCCAGCTGGATCAGCTGCCGGTTGCGGTGTGCTGATCGTTTGATGAGGGTGTCCGCGGGGCGGACAAACAGCTGGCGAAGCTTGGCTCAACCCACCTCTCCATAAGTAAGGTTTCCGCGGGGCGGACACCACTTTGTGAATTGCATCGGCGAAGCATGCGTTCCGCGGGGCGGACTACTCGCCGGTTAGTGCAGGCCAACCTTATTTACTGTCCGCCGCGCGGACACCAACAAAGCTCTAGTCGACTCCAGTAGCATTCCGCGGCGCGGACACTTCGAGCCCTTTGCGACGGCCTTGTTCACAGTCCGCCGCGCGGATACCACTTCGTGATCTCTACCGCCGATTCCCGTATTCCGCCGCGCGGACACCCACTCACACACCCGTGCTCGAAGGTGGGCGTCGAAAAGCCAACCCCCACACTGTCCGCCGCGCGGACACCCACCAACAAATATTTGAATAAACCTCTTGACACCACCAATCGAACACGTATACTAAACAAAACAACCAAAACACCAGGGGGAACCATGCACACCACCATCGACGCCGACACCATCATCAACACCATCGTTGAAAGCGCACGCCTGTTCGCATACTCACACGCTGAAATACTGACCGCGATCGCCGAATTCGACGCCCACAACCTCGCCGAAGCATACGGGTGTGCCTCAACCGGGGCATGGCTTGCCAGAGTGCTAAAAATGAAACGCACCCGCGCCTACGAATACGCCGCTGTGGCTCGCAAACTCACCGGCTTTCCCGCCATCCTTGACGCCCTACGCGAGGGAGCAATCGACTACACCAGCGTGCGCTACATGCTCGACTACGCCACCGACACAAACCAACACGAACTCGTAGAGATAGCCGCCGAATCTGGCTACCAAGGCCTCGTACACGCCCTGGCAGGCGCAACCCCCACCGACAAACAGCCCGAGGATGCTGGTGCACACTGCGGGCTGACCATCCGCGAAGACGGCCAATACCTACGCGGCTGGTTTTGCATGAACGCG
>NZ_JASPBG010000026.1:0-9007 GCF_030228125.1 Corynebacterium sp. UMB10119B | reverse complement strand
GGACGGTGTCGGGGAACTTTGCGGGCATCGGAATACCTTCCAGCCCTCAACACTCCAACGAAATGTCCGCGCTCCCCATTTCGGGGATTACTACCATCCTGTTACTACCATTTGGGTTTTGACGTGCGTTTTAGCGGGCCGCGCCGGCTTTTGCGCGGGCCCGTTCCAGCTCGATTCGGGCGAGGATCTCGTCCATGCGGTGAAGCACATCCGTGAAGCCGTACCGTAGAACGGTGTATCCCTGGTTGGTTAGCTCGCGTTCGCGTTTGCGCTCCTGCAGGAGGCTGCGGCGGGGGTCGGAGGCGTGTTTGGTGTCGCCGTCGAGTTCGAGGATGACGGAGTCGTCGAAAAGGAAGTCGACGCGGTAGCGCTGCACCTGTGCCTGGAACTTCCAGCCGGTGACGCCGCGGAGAAGGAACTCGGCGCGGGCGAGGGACTCCATGGGGGAATCGGCGTTGTAGACCGCGGCGCGCGCGGCGTCGCGCGCCACGCCGCAGTTGCGGACGCGGCCCATGCGCTCGATGTGCAGCAGGATGTCGCTGCGCTCCACGTGCGCGATGGAGAGCAGCCAATCCATGGCGATGAGGCCTTCCTGAAACCCGTGGTAGCGGGCGATATCGATCGCGGTGCGAATGGGCGTGGACAGGCGGATGTCGTATGCGGTGGTGACCTCGGCGGCGCTTAAGGCGGAGGTGCGGTAGCGGACGTCGGGCTCGACGAGGTGTTTTGCGGGGCCGCGGCGGCTGGGCGTCGTTACTTCTTGGATTTCTTCGCTGAGGCTGATGACCCACATGCCGTGGATGCGGGCGGCGGTCCTGCCTACGAGGCAGCCTTTGGTCATGGCGCGGGCGGTGGCATAAGCGCGCACGAGGTGCCGCTGCCAGGCATTGAGTTGCCCCCAGGTGCGCGACGGGATGCATTGCGTCCGGTTGAGGCGTCGGTACTCGGGGCTGTGCAGACGGTGACGGAGCGTGCGCGTGTCCACGATGGATGCGAAAAGTTCAGTGTTTTCCAACATGAGGTTTAGACGCACAGGAAAGCCGCCAGGTTCCCCACAGGTGTTCGGTAGCGGGGTGGCACGGGGGTGGATTGTTGAACAATCCGCGCACAGAAGGTGTACACATAGGAACAGGGCTAGAAAGGCCCTGACCTGCTATTTTACTATTGTCACCTTATGAAAGGTATAGTCATGCGGTTTATTCGTTCCATGACGGGCGTTGTAGCGGCCTTGGCATTAGCTGCCGGTACGCTGACCCCAGCCACGGCTCAGACGCTTGAGGAGTCGTACCCCGAAACCCCAGCGACCAATGATGCGCTGCCGATCATCCACACCTACAGGGGATCGGACCACTTGAAGGCGAACGTGCTCAACCCGCGCCCGGTGTGCAACTCCACTGAGGACTACCGCACCATCGTGTACAAGGTGAAGGACAACTTCCTGCCGGTCGGCACGATTTCGACGACCAACCTGACCAAGAACACCATCCCGCTGACGCAGGACCTGGCGCGCACGCAGACGATTTCGGCGTCGGTCAACGGGTCGAAGACTGAGACGATCAACATTGGTGGGTCGGGCTCGAAGGATGGGCTGCAGGGCAACATCGGCTACTCGCTGGCGAAGATGCTGGGCTGGTCGGTGTCGGGAAGCTTGAGCTGGAACGTCGGCCAGAAGATCGGGCCGTACGAGGTTCCGGCGGGCAACACGGGCGAGGCGACGTACGGCTTCCGCACCGTCACCATGACGGGCACGCAGCAGCGCTGCCGCCCGAACGGCACGTGGGCGACGCCGACGGCGTGGGTCGCGAACATGCCGATCAAGAACGAGGTTCGTGTGAAGAACTACTCCACACCTGCAGGTTCGTGGGCACCGAACCGCGGCGCGCAGGTCACTGACACGGTAGAGAACCCGAACCCGGCGTACAACGAGGACGTGCAGAAGATCACCGAGGGTGAGAATCTTGACGACGTCACCACCATCGACGACAACGATGAAGCCAATGTGACCAACGTGGAAATCGACGGCGAGACCGCCGCGGTGATCACGGATGAGGAGTCGGATGAGGCGACGTCGGAGGAGAACACTGAGGTCGAAGAGGTCGTCGATAATGCGGAGGCGCCTACGCTCGACCTGGTGCCATACTTCACGACGAGCTCCTGGAAAGCTTCCGGCTTTGCTGGGTCCGTGGCGCTGCGTGTGAAGAACGTGGGCACCGAGCGCTACTGGGCGGAGTTCCCGGCGCTGACGTTCCGCGTTGAGGTGCGTACCGAGTCCGGCCCGAAGGGTGTGGACCGCCTGATCACAACGACTGGCGCGAACGGCTCGCACATCCGCGACCTCGGCTACAACGCCAAGAAGGGCGCGCGCATCTTCGAGGTGACGCTGTCCAACCCGGTCAACGCCGGTGACGACATGCTGCTCGGCGCGTTCAGCTTCGGCGACGGCAAGACCAAGGAAGGCCGCCTGCACAACTACATGACAGTCACCCAGACCAGCCGCCTGGCCGGCGACGTCTCCCAGTGGAACGACCAGAACGTCGACTCCCGCGACGTGACCGTGTCCGACTTCGGCCGCTGGCTGAAGGGCACCTTCTAGGGAGCATTTTTGTGTAATTCGTAGTGCCAAGTTATCCACAGGTTGTGGATGGTTCTGTGGAGAGGACCGTTATCCACACCTGTGGATAACTCTGTGCACAACCTATTCGCACATCGAGCGCCTGGCGTAATGAGCTGCAATGATGCCCATTCGCCAGGCGTTTTTTCTTGTGAATCGCTGACATGTTCTAGCGATGTTCTAGAAATTACACGGTTGTGTTTATCCACAATGTGGACAACTCTGTGGAGTTCTCCACCGGTGTACAAACTTGGGGATAACGTGTGAAAAACTAGGCAACACCAATCACAAACGCCACAGCAGCCACAGCTGCTACGGCCGCAAGAGCGGACGCGAGCCACCTGACGCGCTTCTTCACCGACGTCACAGGCCAGCCCGCCAACAAGCCCACCACCAAACCGCCAAGGTGCCCCCACAGACTGATACCCGGGGACAGCACCGAGTAAGCAAGATTCGCGCCGACCAGGGCCAACGGCGCCCGGACGTTGACCTTCTGGCGCATCGACAACGCGAGCAACACGCCCATCAGCATGTAGAGGGCGCCGGACGCGCCGGCCGTGGGCACGTCGTAGTTCCACTCCAACACGGATGCCGACGACCCCAACACACCCGCCGCGTACAGCAGCGAATACGGCCCAGTACCCAGGCGACGCTCCAGCTGCGGGCCCAACAACGCCAACGTGATCATGTTCACGGCCACGTGGGAGATATCCACATGCAGAAAGCCGGCCAGGAGGGTGCGGAAGGTGGCGGAGGGGGCGTCGATAAATGGGCCGAAGAGCACCATGTTCTCGGCGAGGCTGGAGCCCCACACCACGTTGCTGATCGAATGCGACTGGAGCGCCGTAATCACGAAAACGCCCAGGCAGACGACGGTGATCAGCGCGGTTGCGGGCGCGCCGCGGAAGAGAGAGCGAACGAATTGCATACGGCTTACGGTACGGGGCGGCCTGGGCGTATTGCGAAATATCCGGTGAGATGTGCCCGTATCTGATTTTTCGCATCTGGGCACATCTTTGTGGATATTTCAGGATAGGCGCTTGATATAGTCCGCCATTCCAGGGACCGTGAACTGCACAACACCGTGGTCAGGGGCAAAAATGAGACCCTTCTCAATCAGGTGCTTCCGGTTACTACTCAACGAATTCACCGAAACGTCAAGCGAATCCGCAATGTCCTTCGTGGGAACCTGCTTCGCAGAATGCGCAGCCATCGCTTGCAAATAGCGCTTCTCACCAGGCGTCGCACGCTCCCAACGGCTCGGGAAGAACCCGGCGTCAAGGGCCGCATTGCCCTCCGCCACGGCAAGTTGCGCATCGCCTTCAGTAAACGGCGAAGCAGGAGCGACGTTCCAGATCGCCTTCCCGTACTCCTGAAGGAAATAGGGGTAATTCAGAGCGGCGTCCACAAGATTCCGCAACGCTGCTGATGTAAACAGCACCCCTTGCCTGGTAGCCGGATCCTCAAGTGCGGCCGCCGCCGCGCTATCTGACAATGGACCAATCTTGCGGTACTCGAACAGACGCTCCGCGTACGACTGAGATTCCGCCAGCTTCTGAGGCAACGTAGGTAGGCCCGCCCCGAACACATAAAACGGCAAACCACGCTGGCCCGCCTGGTGCTGCGCGGTAATCACCGCCGACATCAATTCCGCATCAAGGTCCTGCATCTCGTCAATAAAAAACGCAATCGCCTTCCCGTCCTTCTGCGCGGACTCTGCGACACTCAGCACAAGTTCCTCGAGATCCATCCCGATATCACCAGAGTCAGAAATACCCGCCTGAGCAGGTACCTCCAGCGCGACGTCAATACCACCGACATGCCAAGCAAACGAAGAAATCGCTGGAAGTGCGTCCTTGAAATGCTGCCACCGCTTACGCAACGACACCTTCCGCGCACTCAACGCCAGTTCACGGGCCAACCGCTTCCGGACCCGCTGCGCACCAGCACGATCAGCGCTTGCCTCAAGCTGCACCGTCAACCAATCTGCATTCTCGGCACGCGACGCGAGTTCATTCAGCAACACCGTTTTGCCCACCCCACGCAAACCACTCAGGATAACGCCGCGATTGTGCAATCCGCTGCGGGTCCTTGTGATGATCGCCTCGACAAGCTCGAGCTCCGCTTCGCGCCCTGTCAGCGCAGGTGGTCGCAGTCCCGCACCTGGCGAATACGGGTTCAGTGTTTGGTCCATGGGTTCACAATAATCGAAAATGTGTGAAATATCCGGCTAGATGTGCCCAGATGTCCCCGTATCTGATTTTTCGCATCTGGGCACATCTTTATGGATATTTCAGGATAGACGGGTGTGCTGGGGCTGGGGGTTGGGGGCTGGGGCCGTGCTGCTTGCTGAAATCCGTTCCGGTCGAGGTGTTCAAGGAGTGCGACGCTGGTCGCCAAAAATCGGCCAGGGTGGGTGGAAATGTGCGACCTGCATCGCACGCTTTGAAGCGCACGCTACGAGCAGGTGTGAGGTGCGCCGGAGCTGATTACCGTCCTGGTTGATCATGAATGGCGCTGTGGAGATAGCACGCTGCTTGCTGAAATCCGTTCCGGTCGAGGTGTTCAAGGAGTGCGACGCTGGTCGCCAAAAATCGGCCGGGGTGGGTCGAAATGCGCGACCAGCATCGCACGCTTCGAAGCGCACGCTACGAGCAGATTTGAGGGCCGGAGGCGGCAGAGAGCCGGGGCAGCCGCCTACCAGGTCGGGCCGGGCAGGTGGGCGCGCCAGCCGAGGACCACGTTGATCAGACAGCACAGGGCAAGCACGGTGCCGATCACAAAGAGCGTGGTGAAGCCGACGACGGGCGCGGCGGCGCTGAAGACCATCGGGATGAAGAAGCCGGTGTAGGACACGGAGTAGTAGACGGCGGTCAGGCCGGCGAGTTCGTCGGCGTTGGCGATGCGTTGGACCTCGGAAAGTCCGGCGACCAGGGCCAGGCCGTAACCGGCGCCCATGATGGCGGCGGCTGCAACGCCGATTGGCAGCGACAGCGACCGGGACGCTTCGGCGGCGAGGATGCAGCCGACGGTGATCACGGCCATCGCGACGGCGGACGCGCGGGCGGACCTACTCGTATCGATGACACGGCCGAGCATCTGGACGCCGACGCCGCAGCCGAGGGTCACGACCGTCATGAAGCCGGAAAACGCGATGGGCATATCGTGCGCCGAGCTGGACAGCAGCTGCGGCAGCAGGGCGTACGCGGCGCCGGCGCACCCGAATACCCACGGCGCGACCGGTACGACGATGCGCACGAAGCGACGGTGCGCGGCGGATGGGATGTGCAGCATTTCGAGCATGTCGCGAACCCGCAGCTCAAGGAAGGTTTCCTTCACGGTGCCCCGGCGCGGCGGGCGGGTTTCCGGGGTGTCCAGGAGCCAGTAGGCGGTGCCGAGGGTAAGCAGGATGTGCAGCACGTACGCGGTGTGCGTGGGCCACGGGCCCCACTGCGCCAGCACGGAGGCGAGCGCCGCGCCGATCAGGAAGCCGACGGTCAGGCACATCGACGCCTTGCGCGGCCCCGACGCCGGGTCCCCGCCCGCTTTAATAATCAGCTCCGAGACCCACGTGGACCCCACCGCCATCACGATGCCCAGGGCGAGCCCGCACAGGATGCGGCCCGTCGCGATCACCAGTGGCTCGTTCGGGGCGATGGACAGCAGGAAGGACCCCACGAGCGAAAGTGGTGCGGCTGGGAGCATGGTGGGGCGTCGTCCAATGTGGTCGGACAGCGGACCGCTGATCAGCAGCGCCGGGATGATGCCCAGGACGTAAGCGGCGAGCAGCCCATTGACGGTGACCTGCGAAAAGTGCGAGGTTTCGCGGTACATCACGAGCAGCGGGGTGAACTCGTTGCCGCCCCATGCGACAGCAACCATGCTGCCTGCGACGGGGAACCATGCGCGCGGATGAAATTGTTGAGTCATAATCAGTTCTTCACGTTGTCCGATTGGTAGCACGAATATATTGCTCCTCGGATGAGGTATGACCAAATCGCGCCCCGCTAGGGGTCCAACTTTTCGACGACGGCTCTGCCCTATCTTCTGAAAATCTGGAAAAGCAGAACTTAGGCGCTGCTCGATACGCACCTATCTTATAGAAATCGCGGTTTTTAAAAGATAGCTCCGCCTCGGGAGGCCGCTATCTTCTGTTCCGCGTGGCTATTCAATTACAGGCGTGCTGAAGTCCCAGGTAGACGGAATTTGGGACGCTTTTGATCCAGTGTCATTTCGAACCCGATCACGATGATCGGGCAGCTTGGGAACCATTTCAAGCCGACGCACGTGCGACCTGGGGAAATGTCAGTGGTAAGTGGGGGTTTTGGGGCTCAGCTGTGAAAAAGTTCCCCGTTTCAAACGTGAGCTGCACCAAATTCTCTCACGCGTGCTCGCCGACCTGGGCTTTTACAAATCGAACTGCTCAAAAACGGAAATTTGGTGCAACCCCCAAAGGCGCCCTTCACCAAAAGCCCTGGTCGGAAGTTAGTTGTATGGTTCTAGGGTCGCTCGTGGGCGTCAGAACCGCTTGAGGACTTCCTCGACCGCCGACGGAAGGTGCCACACGAACCGCAGGCGCTATCTACCGCTACTTTGGGGGCATGATTAAAAAGAAGTTGACCACGCTCATTTTCGGAAACGTCGTGTTGGAATCAACCCTCACAGCATGTTACGTGCGCGTGTATTCAGATGATAAGCGCTCTTTTTCTATGAGCACGAACCCTCCAGTCGAGCTGAAAGTGCCTCTTGATGAGCTGAAAAAGAACGCCTCAAGGGAACAAAAGAATGCAATCGCTACCCACATTTTCGACGAGACCAGACACTTGTTGGACGCTGACTATCCAGGAGGCGCCGATGCTGCGGCTCAGGAATTATTTGAATGGTTGTGTGAGGTTTAGAAGATGAGTCTCATCGGATAGTCCGTGATGGCATCTCGCTACCTGCCCATCGCGGTTGTTAGAATGACGCCATGATTACAGGCGCACTAAAGTCCCAGGTAGACCGCATTTGGGACGCTTTTTGGTCCGGCGGCATCTCCAACCCGATCACCGTCATCGAGCAATTCACCTACCTGCTGTTCATGCGCCAGCTCGACGAACGCCAAGCACAGGCCGAGTTCCTCGCCAACACACTGGGCGGCGAGCCCGATGACACCCAAATATTTTACGACGCCACCCACGACCACCTGCGCTTTTCCAAGTTGTTGGCCGTCGATTCGCCCGAGGCGCGCTTCGCCGCGTTCCGCGAGGGGTTTGACTACATCAAACAACTCGGCGCCGCACGTGACAGCGGGTTTGTCACGCATATGAAGGATGCGGCGTTCCTGATCCCGAACCCGGCAACACTGACAACGGTGGCGACGATGATCGCGAAGCTGGAGTTCTCGAATAAGGACATGACGGGCGACTTGTACGAGTACATGTTGTCCAAGCTGGCCACCGCCGGCACGAACGGACAGTTCAGGACACCGAGCCACATCATCGAACTGATCGTGGCACTGACCGAGCCGAAGGTCACCGACCGACTTATCGACCCAGCCTGCGGCACCGCAGGTTTCCTCGCCGCCACCAGCGAATACCTGCGCGACGACTTCAAGGACGCCACCAAACTGCAGCGCGAGCAGTACCTCGCCTGCGGCCTGACCGGATTCGATTTCGATTCCACCATGGTGCGCATCGCCGCGATGAACATGGTCATGCACGGCTTTAGCGACCCGAACATTTCCTACCTCGACTCCCTGCAGGAACTGGCGCCAGAGCGGCTTGAGGCGTTCGATGTGCTGCTGGCGAACCCGCCGTTTGCGGGCTCGATTAATCAGGACATTTTGGATCCGGAGTTGGCGTCGATAAAGACGAAGAAAACAGAACTACTGTTCATCGCGAGGTTTTTGACCTTGCTGAAGCTGGGCGGCAGGGCGGCTGTCGTTGTGCCGGAGGGTGTGCTGTTCGGCTCGACGCGCGCGCACAAGACGCTGCGCAAAGAGCTTGTGGACAACCAGAAAATCGACGGCATCATCAAACTGCCCTCCGGCGCGTTTAAGCCGTACACCGGGGTGTCCACCGCCATCGTGTGCTTCACCCGCACCGACTCACCGGGCCAAAATGAGCGCATCTGGTTCTACGACATCACCGCCGACGGGCGCTCCCTCGACGACAAGCGCAGCCCACTGCTCGCCGAGGAACTGCTCGGCCCCTGGCCCGCTACTCCACTTGACGACGCCCAGCTGCGCCTGAATAACCTGCCCGACGTGGTGGCCCGCTTCCACAACCAGGCCGCCGAACAAGACCGGGCGCGTACCGAAGCGTCCTTCACCGTGCCTGTCGACGAGATCCGCGAGGCGGACTACGACTTGTCGATGAACCGGTACAAAGAAATCGTCTTCGAAACCGAGGAAAC
>NZ_JASPBG010000003.1:0-225685 GCF_030228125.1 Corynebacterium sp. UMB10119B | reverse complement strand
AAACCATATCGGACTGTTAGGCGAGGTCATCCCAGGAAACCGGACAGATTTATACACACAAAATGTCCCTTAAGCCGCAAAGAAGGCGTCGAAAAGCTATTGCTACCTGGCGATTTGCGTTCAATGATAGAACCGGGTTAGTCTTTCAAAGGCTTCAACGGAGCGGACACACCAACACGGTGAGTTCACAACATAGAGGCTGTGCCCCCTTAGCTCAGTCGGCAGAGCGTTTCCATGGTAAGGAAAAGGTCGTCAGTTCGATTCTGACAGGGGGCTCTGTTGTTTGTACAGTCCTTGTGGCGGCAAGCACATGGCGGTGTAGCTCAGTGGTAGAGCAAGCGACTCATAATCGCTGTGTCGCGAGTTCAATTCTCGCCATCGCTACTCACCTCAAAACGGGAAACGCGTTTCCCGTGGTAGGGTTAGGAGCACTGTTCACAGTGTCCTAGGGGCGTGGCGCAATTGGTAGCGCAACGGTCTCCAAAACCGTAGGTTGCAGGTTCGAGTCCTGTCGCCCCTGCCAAAACTTGTAGTTAGAGGAGTTCTTTTGACTAATCCGCAAGAACACAACCCAGCACAGCCCACTGGCAAGCGCCAGCTGCGCGGGGTCTCCTCTGTTTCATCCGCTTCCTACGAAGCGAAGCACACCCCTGCAAAGCCTGAAGAGGACCGCGAAGAGTCCCTCGGCGGCGGCCCAGGCGCGTTCCCGGGCGAAGTCGTCCAGGAAATGCGCAAAGTCATCTGGCCAACCGGAAACCAGATGCTCAACTACACCCTCGTGGTATTCGCGTTCCTCATCGTGCTCACCGCACTCGTGTGGGGGACCGACCGCCTCGGCACCATGTTGATGCAATGGGTATTCATCCGCTAACATGAACAACAAGTGATTGTCCCGCCACCTCAACACCGAGGTACGGCGGGATTAGTTTTTGCCACACCAAGGAGAAACACCATGACCACCGAGCCGGAAAACCTGGAAAACCTGGAAAACGCCGACATCGAAGCAACTGAGCAGGAAACCGAACTGCAAGCCGAAGAGGAAATGGTCGCCGAAGGCGGCGCCGTCACCGAGGCCACCGATCCGGAGTTAGAAGAGGCCACTGCAGAGGCAGAAGAGGCCGTTGAGGCCGTCGAGGAGCCGGTGCAGGAGGGCGACCTCACCGCGGCCGAGTCGCCGCTCGCTGAGGGCGCTGAGGGCGCCGAGGTTTCGCAGGCTTCGGGTGCTTCGGAGGCTGACGATGACTCCGAGTACCGCGCGCGCCTGCGCAAGTACGTCCGTGAGCTGAAGAAGCTGCCGGGCCAGTGGTACATCATCCAGTCCTACTCCGGCTACGAAAACAAGGTGAAGACCAACCTCGACATGCGTATCCAGACGCTCGAGGTGGAGGACTCCATTTACGACGTGGTCGTGCCGATCGAGCAGGCTATCGAGAACAAGGACGGCAAGAAGAAGCTCGTCAAGCGCAAGCTGCTGCCGGGCTACGTCCTGGTCCGCATGGACATGAACGACGCTGCGTGGTCCGTCGTGCGCGAGACCCCGGGCGTAACCAGCTTCGTGGGCAACGAGGGCAACGCTACTCCGGTCAAGCACCGCGACGTGGCGAAGTTCCTGATGCCGAAGGCTGAGCCAGCCACCGGCGAGGACACCAAGCCGAACGCAGAGGGCGAGACCGTCGTCGCGATGCCGGAGGAAGCAGCGCCGAAGAAGATCGACCACGATTACAAGGTCGGCGAAGCCGTCACCATCCTGTCCGGTGCCCTGGCGTCCGTATCCGCCACGATTTCGGAGATCGACGACGAGACCGGCAAGATCCAGGCGCTCGTGTCCATCTTCGGCCGCGAAACACCAGTCGAGCTCACCGCTGACCAGATCGAACGCATCATGTAACCGTTTGCGTTTGAGCCTAGTGGGGGCGTAAGGTTGAACGTCGCGTGTGCCGTAAGGCCCGCGACGTTTTTTCGTTCTCCCCGGTGGCTCCGTCAAGCGGGGCATCCGGAAGTGTTCCTGCCGTCATCGTGGCAGGTGGCACTGTACCAAGGAATTGAGGTAATTCGATGGCTAAGAAGAAGGTCACTGGCCTGATCAAACTGCAGATCGAGGCTGGCATGGCAAACCCGGCTCCGCCGGTTGGTCCTGCGCTGGGTGCACACGGCGTGAACATCGTTGAGTTCACCAAGGCATACAACGCTGCAACCGAGTCCATGCGCGGCAACATCATCCCGGTTGAAATCACCGTGTATGAAGACCGCTCCTTTGACTTCATCCTGAAGTCCCCACCGGCTGCATCCCTGCTGTTGAAGGCAGCTGGTCTGAAGAAGGGCTCCGGCGTCCCGCACACCCAGAAGGTTGGCTCTGTCACCTGGGATCAGTGCAAGGAAATCGCCGAGACCAAGAAGAAGGATCTCAACGCCCGCGACATCGAGGCTGGCGCCGCGATCATCGCTGGTACCGCCCGCTCGATGGGCATCACGGTCGAGAAGTAATTCTCACCGTCTGTGGGAGCGCCGGCCAGGCGCGTACCACATTTCCTGACAACACCATTTTCTGAAAGGAAATCAACATGGCTAAGAAGTCCAAGCGCTACAACGAGACGCTGGCAAAGGTCGACCGCGACGCGTTCTACCACCCGCTCGACGCCGTCAAGCTGGCACAGGAGACCTCCTCCAAGAACTACGACGCCACCATCGACGTCGCAATGCGTCTGTCCGTCGACCCTCGCAAGGCTGACCAGCTGGTCCGCGGCACTGTCAACCTGCCACACGGCACCGGTAAGACCGTCCGCGTCGCTGTGTTCGCAGAGGGCGAGAACGCAACCAAGGCTGAGGCTGCAGGCGCTGACATCGTCGGAACCGACGCACTGATCGAGCAGATCAACGCCGGCAACATCGACTTCGACGTCGCAATTGCGACCCCGGACCAGATGGCGAAGGTTGGCCGCGTTGCTCGCGTCCTGGGCCCACGTGGCCTCATGCCGAACCCGAAGACCGGCACCGTCACCACCGACGTCGCGAAGGCGATCGAGGAGACCAAGGGCGGCAAGATCGCGTTCCGCGTGGACAAGGCTTCGAACCTGCACGCGCTGATCGGTAAGGCTTCCTTCACCGCTGAGCAGCTCGCCGAGAACTACGGCGCTCTGCTCGACGAGGTGCTGCGCCTCAAGCCGGCATCTGCGAAGGGCGTGTACTTGAAGAAGGTCACCGTCTCCGCAACGCAGGGCCCTGGCGTCCCAGTGGACACCAACGTTGTGAAGAACTTCGCTAAGAAGGCGTAAGCTTCGGCGTTTTACTACGCAAAACACCCCAGTCGATTCGTCGACTGGGGTGTTTTCTACTCTTGCGTCTTGGTTACTGTTTGGGGCGCGGCACCGAGTAGGTGAAGGTGAACTTCGACAGAATGGCGCCTGTGACCTCCGAGTGTGTCTCCACGTCCGCAACGATGATGGTGCGACCCGCCCTCACGATGGAGGCGGTAGCGATTGCGTCACCCTCCTTGGTGTTGGACACCACGTTGCCAGCTACCGAGACAGCGAGCGGGAATACGCCTTCTGGTACCTGCTGCATCGCCAGCCAGGTGCCGCACAAGTCGGCTTGGCCGAACAGCGCCGGGGCAGAGAACATGCCGGCCGGCTGGGCGATCGCCTTGTGCAGCGGCATACCGAGCTTGACCTGGTCCTTGTTGCCGTCGATGGCGTAAACACGCAAGGTTTGTGCCACGTCTTGGACGCCGCCGTCCTCGCGATAGAAGTGCGCCCAGCGCTTCTGGAACTCGTTAAGTTCGGCCATTTATTTCAACTCCAGTCCGTCGATATCCATGGATTGGTTGGTGACCCAGTCGGGTTCAGCAACCAGGAGGGAGAACTCTTGGCCGTCACGCTGGGTGACGTCCAAGACGTACCGCAGCCCGGCCTCCTCCGCAGCGATGACGCCGTCGGTGTCGCCGACAGGCACAGGCACAATGACGCGCCGGCACTCCGGCTGCTGTTTGAACACCTCAGCCACGGTCTCTTTGATTTCCGCGGTAGTCCCGAGGTCCACCACGGTGTCCGTGGTGCCGTACGGGTACGTGTGCTTCAGCGGCGATTTGGTGATGTTGCGGTAGTCGAGCATCGTTTCCGCCTCCTTACTTCTGTGCGTCGGGCTGATTTTGCGATGATACGACGGACTGGCTGGCAGTCTCGGGATTCTCGCCGAACATCGCGCGCACTTCCTGGCGTAGCTGGATCTTGTTGATCTTGCCTGCCGGGTTGCGTGGGATTTCATCCACGTGCACAACGCGGGTTGGCAGCTTGTAACGTGCCAGGTAGTTCGCGCAGTGGTCGCGGACTTCTTCCAAGGTGAGTTCCTTGCCGTCCTTGACCTGCAGGACGGCGACGACGGCTTCACCCCAGCGCTCGTCGGGGATACCGATGACGGAGTTAGCCAGGATGTCGTCGTGTTCGGCGAGGACGCGCTCCACCTCGGCGGGGTAGACGTTCTCTCCGCCGGAAATGATCAGGTCCTTGAGGCGGTCGACGATGAAAAAGTATCCGTCCTCGTCGAAGTAGCCAATGTCACCGGAGTGGAACCAGCCACCGGTGTACGCCTTCTGGGTTGCTTCAGGGTTGTTCCAGTAGCCGACGGCTACGTTTGGGCCCTTCACCCACATCTCGCCGGGAACGCCTGGTTCCTTGATGTGCTGCCCGGTTTCGGTGTCCATCAGTTTGACTTCGGTGTGCGCCATGGGGATGCCACAGGAGCCGAGCTTTTCCATGGTCCTGGCCGGTGGGAGGTAGGTGGCAAATGGGGAGGTCTCGGTGAGGCCCCACGCCTGCTGGACGACGGAGTCCTTCTGCTCCCAGTACGTGCGGATCAGCCGTGGTGGCACCGGGGCGCCTGCGCAGATGATGACGCGGAGGCTAGAAAGGTCGGAGTCGGCGAACTCGTCGTGCTGTGCCATTGCCTCGAGCTGTGCCGGCACGAGGAACGCCGAACCGATCTTGTACTGGGCGACGTCCTTGAAGATGCGGGCTGGGTCGAAGGTACGGTGCACCACAACCGAGTTGCCGCGGCCGAAGGCGCGCACCGCGAAGGAGTTCAGCGCGCCGACGTGGAACAGCGGGGCGGACGCGAGCGTCGCGTCGCCGATGCGGCTGTCGATCGCTGTGTCCACGTTGATCTGGTTCCACCACAGGTTGCCGAACGTGATCTGGGCGCCCTTCGGCAGGCCAGTCGTGCCGGATGTGAACAGCAGCAGCGCCAAGTCAGACATGGTGCGTGGCGTCGGCTTTTCCACCGCCACGGTTTCGTACTCGGAGCTTTGCGAGGTCCGCGACCAGTACAGCGGGATATCGCTCTCTGGTGGGGCGGCTTCGTCGTCATCGACAACGAGGACATGGTGGCGCTCCACGCCGTAGATGCGCTTTGCCTCGTCGAGGAACGTGCCCTCCACGATGATGCTGTTCGGGCTGCCCATCGCCAGCAGCTGCGAGACTTCGCCCGCAGCCAGGCGGAAGTTCACAGGCATGAACACTGCGCCGATCCACCAGGACGCGAACATGCCATACATGAAGGAGCTGGAGTTCATACCGAAGTAAGCGACGCGATCGCCCGGATTCACGCCAGCTTCCTTCAGCTGGGCCGCCCAGCGGACTACGGTGTCACGGAACTCACCGTAATTGATTTCTTGGCCTTCGTAGGCCATCGCCAAGCGTTCTGGCTGCCAGTCAGCGTGGCGCTGTACTTGGAAGCAAGGGCTGACGTCGAGAGTGTTTGCGTCGTGCTCAACACCGCGAATTAACATAGGTTGTCGCCTCCGGCAGTCTTAGCGAAACCGCGAGCCGCGATTCCGCCATCAATCTTGATCACTTCGCCGGTGATGTTCGCGCCGTCTTTCCTGGACGCCAACAGCACGTACGGACCGGTGAATGCATAGGGGTCAGTAGAAATGTCGTGGAGTGGTAGGTATGGGTTGCCGCCGTCGCCGCGCTTGTCCATGATGTCGGAGAACTTCCGGTCATCCAGGCCAGCGGACGCGGGGCCGGATAGGTTCGTGCGCATGCCGCCAACGCCGACACCGTTGACACGGATTTTCGGGGCGAGCTCGTACGCCAGCTCAAGCATCATGCCTTCGGCACCGTGCTTGCTTGCGGTGTAGACCGGCCCGCCGCCGGCCGCGTAGGTCGATGCGTTGGACAGCGTGAAGATCAGCGAACCGTTCGACGCTAGCAAGTGACGCCACGTAGCTTCCGCGGTGAGCAGGTAGCCCTTGAGGTTGACGTTCATGACGTCGTCAAAAATGGCGCTCATCTCTTCGCCGTTGAGACGGGTGATGGAACGGTTGTAGTCCCAGATGCCAGCGTTTGCGATGACGGTGTCCAGGGATCCGAACTCCGCCACGGCAGCGTCGACGGCTTTGTGTAGCGAGTGTGTGTCGGTCACGTCCGCCTCGAGCGGCAGGACGTGCTCGCGGCCGATCTCGTCGGCGACGCTTTCGCATCGCTCGAGCGAGATGTCCACAACTGCTACGCGCGCACCTTCTTCAACGAAGCGCTTCGCCAGCGCTGCCCCAAGTCCGGAGCCACCACCAGTAATAAGTACGTGTTGTCCTTGTAGCATGTCGGCCCTTAGAAGAAGGTAGAGATGTTCTTGGAGTTCAGAACGTTGATGTCGAGCAGGATGCGGCGGTCAAAGACCTTCCACTTCGGGCCGTCCTCACCGTCCTTCGCGGGGCGAAGCAGGTCGGTGCGGGTGCCCACAAACTGGTCCTGCTCGCGCTCGAGGCGAGTGCGCCAGACGTAGAAGTTGGTGCGGACCTCGAGCGCCTCGACGGCGTCGGCGCCTTCACCGACGGTGACGTGCCGTGCGATCAGGTTCGTGATCAGGTGGCGCGTACGCGACGGCGGGTCTTCAGCCCACGCCATGCCGGAGTCGAAGCGGCGGATGCGCCACGCTAGCGAGTCGTAGGTTTCGTCGTAGAAGGCCGGGCCGTCCTCGTCCGAAATGGAGAGGGCCTGCTCGCGGCGGAGGCGGTTCGTGCGGGTTGGTGCCCAGTAGAAGAGGTCTTCGTCGAAGTGGGTCAGCCAGTCGACGTAGCGTCCCTCATCGAGGAGGGCGGCTTCGTCGTAGTACATGTTTTGGAGATCGAAGTAGGTGGTTTGGTCCACTCGCTCCCCGGGGGTCACGTCGTCGCGACGTAGAAAGTCAGTCACGAGTCCATTCCTTTCTTGTAGCTATCGAGCAAGTTTCTTCAGAGGAATCGATGCGTCAGCCAGCTTGTCCTTATCGACGGCAATACCGCGGTCGATGATGCGACGTGCCGCACGAACAGCCATCGAATCTTCGATTGCTGCCGCGCCAACCAAGGCGCCGTTCTCGTCGAGGCGCAACGCGACGGCCGGGCGACCCTCCGCGTCATTGCGGATGATGGTTTCGCCAGGGATAGTCATGTCGCCGGTGCCCTCAACGTGGATGCCGTAGCGGTCGGACCAGAACCAGGACGCGGAAAGTTTCGGAGATGGGCCGTCGATAATTGAGGCGGCGGCTGTCTTTGCTTCCTGGATTGCGGAGTCCCAGTGCTCGTGGCGGCGAAGTAGCGTGCCATCCTCGAGGCGGGTGCGGGCGCAGTCGCCCACAGCCCAGATGGAGGAGTTCGACGTGCGCTGCTGCTCATCCACCAGGATGCCGTTATCGGTCTCCAGACCAGCGGATTCGGCGAGGACCGTCTCCGGGATGATGCCGATACACAGCAACACAGCGTCAACCGTGACGGCGTCGTGGCCGTCGAGGCCGATGTGGAACCTGCCGTCAGACTCCTCGATGCTGGAGGTCATCGCGTTGATGAACTCCACGCCGTTTTCCGCGTGCATGTCGTGGAGGCGCTGCGCCAGCTCAGGACCGACAGCAGGGACCAGGGATACCGGCGCAGGGTCGATGAGTACCACGTCCGCGCCCAGCTTGCGTGCAGAGGACGCGACCTCTGCACCAACAAGGCCAGCGCCAATGATGCCAAGCTTCTTGCCTGGGCCGATCAGCGAGCGCAGCTTATCCGCGTCCTCAGTAGTGCGCAGCACCACGACGTTGTCGCTATCGAAGCCCGGCGCACTGCCGCGACGAGCAGTACCACCAGTGGCGATCACGAGGTTGTCGTACGCAACCTCCTCACCGCCCTCCAGCACCAGCTTCTTCGATTGCGCCTCAACGCGCTCAACGGTGGCTTGCTTCAGCACAATGCTGTTTTCCTCGAGCCACTCCGCCGGGCGGAACTCAATCTCAGCGCGCGTCTTCTCGTTGGTCAGGTAGTCCTTGGACAGCGGTGGGCGGTCGTACGGAACACCAAGCGGATCAATGATCGTGATCTCGCCGGTGTAACCGTTCCTGCGCAGCTCATCAGCGACGGTAAAGCCGCCGATTCCGCCGCCTACGATCGTCGTGCTGCTCACTTGTCGGCTCCTTCAGCAGGCACGCCTGGGTAGAGCCAGACTTCTTCGCCACGCAGCTCAACCTTGTGCGTGTTGGTGTCCTCGGTCGCTGGCATGCACTGCACCGCGCCAGTCTTCATGCAGAACTGGCTGGAGTGCACCGGGCACTCAACCATTGTGCCGTCGACCCAGCCGTCAGACAGGTGAGCGATTTCGTGGGTACAAATATCGTCGAGGGCGTACACCTCATCGTCTTCGGTGCGGAAGAGTGCAATCGGCTTGTCGTATCCCGACATTTCCTCCGTGACCAGGAAGCCTTCCTCCTGCTCGAGATCGTCCAGGTCAGCAACTTTTACTGGTTCAGCCATGGTAATTCGGTTCCTTTCGAGGGTGTGTTTGGTTTACTTCTCGTGCCAAGCTGGGGTCGACATCAGTTCGCGCCAACGGCGGTACAGCGCACGACCAGCAGCGTCTGAATACAGTTCGGATGTAGTGCCGGGGAATCCTTCACGTTCGCCGACCGTGGCCATACCCATCTGGTAGTTCAGCGGGGTGTTGCCAACCATGAAGCCATGCGCTATGGACTGGCACTCAGACCAGTTCTCGCCGTCGTCCTGCTCGAAGATGCCCGACGGGCCAAAAGTGCGCAGGTTGTACAGGCGCTGCGCGCGAGCCACATCCTCCGGCATCGAACGGTCCAGGACAGTCCACGCCCAAACTTCCATCTTGTTCGGGCCCTTCGGGTGCCAGACGCGGATCGAGCCATTGACCGGAAGGTAGGAGAAGTTCGGGAACACGGTTGCGTGGCCGTTCGTCATCGGGCCCATCACCTGCTCAGGGGAGAGCCGCTCGCGCAGGAAGTCGTAGTCGTAGTACTCGTGGACCGGCTGGGCGTCGAAACGGTTCTTCGGGTGTACTGGGAAGCCCGCGCCGTTGCCGTGGTCGTCGTGGTACTGCACACCGGTGCGCTCCGCGATCTCCTTCTTCGGGCCCTTGCCCGACGGGGACATCACCATCAGCGCAGAGGCATGCGACATGTTGACGTGGTACCAATCAGTAGCGAACTGCTCCGCTGCCAACTTCCAGTTGCCGTCGAGCACCCACTTAGTGACGCCACCAACGACGTAGGTGCCTTCAGGGTCTCGGTCCATGAATGCGTCGATGTACCAGCGCATATCACCAAGCGCATCCTCGAGCGGCTCGGCGTTCTCGTCCCAGTTCGCGAAGATGAGGCCCTTGTAGGACTCCACGCGGGGCACCGTGACCAGCGGCCAGTCGTCCTGGGAGAAGTTCTCGTCGTACTGCTCCTTGCCAGGAAGGTTGACGAGGTTACCGTCGAGGTCGTACGCCCAGCCGTGGTACGTACAGGTAAACATCTTCGTGCGGCCCTGGTCGGCGCGGCACACGCGGGCACCGCGGTGACGGCAGCTGTTGAGCAGCACGCGGATTTCGCGCTTCTTGTTCATCGTCGCGATGACCGGGTCTTCGCCCATGTACGTCTGGAAGAAATCGCCCGGCTTCTGGAACTGCGACTCGTGGGCGATAAACAGCCAGGAACGGGCAAAAATACGCGACATTTCCTGCTTGTAGACGGCCTCGTCCGTAAAGACTCGACGATCTACCAGGCCACCTTCAGGGTCGACCATGCCACTGACGTCGATGCACTGATCCAATTCTGCCGGCCGCTGTAAGCCGGACTTTGGTGGCGTTGCCATAGGTAACTCCTTCGCACCTAGTGATAGAAAGCACAATTACTTCTGAAGCGTTCTTTGCTTCACACAATTCTTAAGCTACATGGGGGCAGTTATGTTCGCGTATGTGTTCCAGTGAATAGAACAGAATCTGTGGAACGGGGGTAGGGAACGAGGGTAGTCCAGACATTCTTACTTTTGAGTATGTGGTTTAGTGTTCCAAAACCCGGAACAAGGGCGCGGAGTGTGATGTGCTACTTCTACAGTCAGATGTGACAGCTGATAAACCCAGCCCCGGAGGAGGCCACCATGAGCGTAAAACTTATTGCGCTGTCCCACAGCCCGCTGCTCGGCATCAACGAGCCAAAACCAGAGGTGAACGAGGCGCTGCAAGACGCATTCGCAAAAGCCCGCAAAGCCGCGGAAGAATATGACCCAGATCTGGTCATCGTCTTCACGCCGGACCACTTCAACGGGTTCTTCTACACCCTGATGCCCCCGTTCTGTGTAGGCCTACAAGCAGAATCGATGGGTGACTACCTCACTACGCCTGGCCCATTCGACGTGCCCGAGTCAGCCGCAGAAGAGCTCGCGCAATTCGTTATCGACCAGGACGTCGACATGGCAATCTCCCGCCAGATGGTTCTTGACCACGGTGGCGCACAGCCTGTCGAGCTGCTCTTCGGCTCCCTGACCGCCAAGCCAGTCATCCCGATCTTCGTCAACGGAGTCGCCCGACCGTTCACCGCGATGCAGCGCATCCGTGTGATGGGGGAGGCCGTCGGCAAGTGGGCGAAGGCCCAGGATAAGAAGGTGCTGATGGTTGCCTCCGGTGGCCTGTCCCACGACCCGCCTCTTCCACGCTGGGCATCCGCAACCGACGCACAGAAGCACTTCATGCTCCACGGCCACCCGGACCAGGCCGACCGCGACGCTCGTGAAGCTCGCGTCATCGCCGCCGGCAAAGAAGGTGCCGCAAACGCAGGAATCATCGACATCAACCCAGAGTGGGACGAAAAGTTCATGGCGGACTGCATCTCCGGCGAATCGACGCGATTCGACGCCTACGACGCCGACACCATGGACGACGAAGCCGGTCACTCCTCGCACGAGGTGCGTACCTGGGTTGCGGCGTTTTCCGCGCTGACCGCCGCCAACGGTGGAGTCAACGCCGAGTTCACGTTCTACCGCCCAATCCCAGAGTTCGTCGCAGGCTTCGGCCTGGTCATCGCATCATAGGAGAGACAGATAGATGAGTAGCCGTGAGGACTCCCTGCGTACCATCGCAAACGACCTGCTCGCCGCGTACCCGTCCTGCGAGCCGATCGCGCCACCGCGCACCGTCGTCGCCGACCTTGACATCGCCGACGCCTACGCAATCCAACAGATCCAGGAAAAAGACTTCGTTGCCCGCGGACACAAAGTTATCGGGCGCAAGGTTGGTCTGACCTCACTCGCAATGCAGCAGCAGCTGGGGGTCGATAGCCCAGACTTCGGGTTCTTTACCGACGCCGACCTCTACGAAGCCGGCACCGACATTGCAGTCGACCGCTTCATCTCCCCGAAGGTCGAACCGGAACTCGCGTTCGTGCTCGGGAAGGACCTTGAACCGGGCGCGACACTCGAAGAGACCCGCAAGGCTGTCAAGTCCGCGCACCTTGCAGTCGAAATCATCGACTCACGAGTCCGTGACTGGGACATCCGCCTTGTCGACACCATCGCCGACAACGCTTCGTTCGGCGCCATCGTGTGGGACCCGACCCCGCTCGATCTCGACCTGGAGGAAGCTGCAACAGTCCACGCGACGATGACGCTCGACGGCGAAGTTGTCGGAGAGGGCGTCGGCAAGGATGTGATGGGCGACCCGCTGCTCCCGCTGCCGTGGCTCGCAGGCATTCTCGACGAGCAAGGCACCGCCCTGCGCGCCGGTGACATCGTGCTTACCGGTAGCTTCTGCGGCGCAGTCGCTTTCAAAGCAGGCCAACACCTCGCAGTATCCTACGGCCCATACGGGGCCATCGACGTCCGGTTTAAATAGGTTTGGAGCACCACAATGCAAAAGAAAATGACAGCAGCCATCGTCGGATCGGGCAACATCGGCTCCGACCTGATGATGAAGCTTTTGAACAACGAATCCAACATTGATCTGCGCTACATGGTCGGCGTCGATCCGGAATCGGAAGGCCTCAAGCGTGCGCGCGAAAACGGCATCGCAGCCTCCCACGAAGGCGTCGACTGGCTCCTACAGCAGGATCCGCTTCCAGACCTCGTCTTTGAAGCAACCTCGGCGGGCGCACACGCGGCAAACGCACCGCGCTACCGCGAAGCAGGCATCCGCGCCATCGACCTCACCCCGGCGGCCGTCGGCCCATTCTTCTGCCCATCGGTCAACCTGGATGAGCTCGAAACCGTCGACAATGTGAACATGATTACCTGTGGCGGTCAGGCCACCACCCCGATTGTCGCGGCAGTATCCCGCATCGTAGACGTCGAATACGCGGAGATCGTTGCGTCGATCTCCTCGAAGTCCGCGGGTCCTGGCACCCGCGCTAACGTCGACGAGTTCCTCGAAACCACTGCCGCCGCCCTCGAACAACTCGCTGGCGCGAAACACGCAAAAGCCATCATCATCCTCAACCCCGTCGAGCCACCAATGATGATGCGCAACACTGTCTACTGTGCCCTTCCTCCAGAAGCCGCGGCTCCTGGCGAACTGCAAGACCAGATCGCCGCGTCCATCAAAGAAATGGCAGCGAAGGTGCAGCAGTACGTACCGGGCTACCGCCTCACCGCGGATCCACAGTTCGAAGAAGCCCGCGACGACTGGAACGGACTCGGTCGTGTTTCCGTCCTCATCGAAGTAGAAGGGGCAGGCGACTTCTTGCCGGACTACGCCGGCAACCTCGACATCATCACATCGGCAGCAATTGCCACCGCAAACAAGTACGCCGAGCTCGTGTCGGCGCAGAAGCAAGGAGCATAGTATGAACACGGTTGCGAGCGATGTCATCGATGGCATCCCGACACACAAAATCCGCCTCAACGACACGACCCTGCGTGACGGATCCCACGCCGTACGCCACCAGTACACCAAAGACCAGGTGAAAAAGATCGCCCGCGCGCTTGACGACGCCGGCGTCGAAATGATCGAGGTCACTCACGGCGACGGGCTTGGCGGGTCTTCCTTCAACTACGGCTTCTCCCACACCCGCGACATCGAACTCATCGAAGCCGCAGTCGAAGAAGTCAAGAATGCGAAGATTGCCGCACTGATGCTTCCAGGCCTGGGTACCGTAAAGGACCTCAGAGAAGCAAAGAGTGCGGGCGCATCCATCGTGCGCGTTGCCACTCACTGCACCGAGGCAGATATTTCGATCCAGCACTTCCAGGCAGCACGGGAGCTTGGTTTTGAGACCGGTGGCTTCCTGATGCTTTCACACCGCATCCCACCAGCAGAGCTTGCGAAGCAGGCCCGCATCATGGTCGATGCCGGCTGTCAGTGCGTCTTCGTGGTCGACTCCGCCGGCTACCTAGTGATGAACCAGGCCGCGGACCGCGTCAAGGCAGTCGTTGAAGAGATTGGCGACGACGCACAGGTCGGCTTCCACGGACACCAGAACCTCGGTTTCGGGGTTGCAAACTCGTTGCTCGCTGTAGTCAATGGTGCTCGCCAAATTGACGGCACCCTGTATGGGCTTGGTGCTGGCGCCGGTAACGCACCGATCGAGGTGTTAGCCACGGTGTTCAACCGCACCGGCATTGACATCGGCAATGTTGATCAAGCCAAGCTTCGTGACGCCGCTGAAGACATCCTGAAGCCAATGGTCGAGCGCCTCCCAATGATGGACCGTGGCTCCATCGTCCAGGGTGAGTTTGGCGTTTACAACTCCTTCTTGCTCCACGCGCAGCGCGCCGCGGAACGCTATGGTGTGCCTGCAGCGACCATCCTGGAAGAAGTCGGTCGCCGTGGTTACGTCGGTGGTCAGGAAGACATGATTATCGACGTCGCAATCGACCTGGCAAAGCAGAAGTAGCGAAGTAGAGCGCGTATGCGGGTTTATCCCGCGTGCTTCGCTCTCCACGCACGAGTCCCGGATCCACAAATCTTTTTGAGGACCGGGATTACTGTTTTGGGCTGAAAGTCTTCTGCGGGAAAGGAAACGCTCATCGCGGCAATCGGTACGCCCTCGGTGCCGAAAATCGGGCAGGCGACGCAACATAGACCTTCCGAAATTTCCTCAAGGTCGTAGGCGATACCTTCATCGTGGATCTTTTTCAACGTTTCACGCAGCTCATCCGGGTCTGAGATCGTGTGCGGAGTCCATGGCGCGAGCCCCTCACGGATGATGCGCTCGGTAAGCGTTTCGTCGTACGCCATAATTGCTTTGCCAATGCCAGTCGCGTAAGCGGGAATTAGGCCGCCAATGCGTGACGGCGCTGTCACACCACGGACGGAAAAGAGCTTGTTCGCGTAACGAACGTTCGTCCCTTCAACATGTCCAAGGTGGACGGTGTGTCGAGTGCGCTCAAAAAGCGCTGCCAAAAATGGTGTGAGCAACTCTGATACCTGAGCGGTTTGCTCGGAATACACCTCCGGTGTTGACGTCATTCCGAGCGCCGGGTTGAGCCGATAGAGCTCGTTCGCTTTGAGGACGGCATCATTTTCCACCAGCTTGTTAAGAAGGCGGTGCGTCGTCGACTTTGGAAGATCGACGCGCCGGGCTAACTCTGAAACGCCAACCCCGTTGACGTCCTCGCTCTTGAACGCTTTCAGAATGCCGAACGCCTTGTCGATGGAGTTTGGTTTTGCGTCTTGAACCATAGGCTCAGTGTAACCGGATAGTGTCTATCGTGTGCCACGGACTGGAACACTCCGGCGTGTGCGTGGGTTCGTCGCTATGTTGGCTGTATGACTGAAATTTCCATTCCTGATTACAAGACTGACGAATTCTTCGGGCTCGAGGACAAGTGGCTGGAGACGGCACCCGGCGAGCTCACTCACTACCACGATCTCGGCGAGGGCGAACCAGTACTGTTCCTCCACGGCTCCGGCACGGGCGTGACTGCAGCCGCGAACTGGTGGCTGAACCTTCCGACCATCTCCGAGAACGCACGATGCATCGCGATCGACTCCATTGGTTACGGCCAGACCGTCGTAGCTGAGGGCACCAAGTACGGTATCCGCGAGTGGGTTGAGCACGCAATCCGTGTGCTGGATGCCCTGGGAATTGAAAAGACCTGGATTGTTGGTAACTCGCTCGGTGGCTGGGTTGGCTTCCAGATGATCATCAACCACCCGGAGCGTGTGAAGGGCATCATCTCCATGGGCACCGGTGGGGCGAAGTTGACCGGCGCGCTGAAGGGTCATTCGAACCCGAAGCTGACCGAAGAAGGTATCCGCAACACGCTCGAGCAGTTCGTGGTGGATAAGTCGCTGATCACCGATGAGCTCGTGTCGCTGCGCTACCAGTCCGCGCTGAACGATACGGCGTCTGATCGCCTACAGGAGGTTGTGCAGGCGCGTGACCGTGACCGTACCGAGCTTCCACTCGACTTCGACGTGCTGTCGAAGGTCGAGATCCCGGTTCTGCTAGTGCACGGCATGCAAGACGTCGTGATTACGCCGCAGCGCACGTGGGACCTGGTGAACACAATTCCGTCCGCTGACGCTCACCTTTTCGCACAGTGTGGCCACTGGTCGCAGGTTGAGAAGGCTGATGAGTTCAATGAGGTCATCGTGAACTGGATGAAGCGTCAGTTCTAGTCAGCAGCTTTTCGACGCCCACTTCGGCCCCGTCGTGGTGGGCGTTTTGCTATGTGTACAACATTTTCATCGCACCAGGTCGGTGGACTGGGTTTGGGGCGGAGTAGCCGCGTGGTGAGTGCCAGAGCGGTTGTGCGTCCACAATTTCGATGCGACCTCGGCGTGCTCGTTGGGGGTCGTCGTCGTTGACGCGATTGTGGTAGCGGCACAATGGCGACAGGTTGTTGATGTTCGTTTCCCCGCCGTGTTGCCATGCAGTGATGTGGTGGATTTCGCAGGCGTCGGCTGCATGGCGGCATCCAGGCACTGGGCAGCCGGGGGTAACGGCGCGGGCCAGAGCGCGCTGCTTGTCATTTGCGAGGCGTTGTGTCCGGTAGAGGTTGACTGCCCCGTGCTGTGGGTGGAAGACGGCGGCTTCGAGCTCGTTCTCGGTGGTGGCGACGTGGCTGTTTAGGTATTCGGCGCCTGTCATGGTGGTGCCATCGGTCAGGGTGAGGGTGGTCTCGTCGCCGTGGCCGCGCTGTATTTGGATCCACTGGGGGAGTGGAATGAGCAAGAGAGGTCGGGGGACTGCGTGGGGGACGGAACGGCCGTCGCCACGTATGATGTCGAGGAATCTGCGCAGCATGTGTTTCGTGGGTGGCGTCTTGGGGTCCATGTCTTGGGTGAGGGCGTGTTCAAGGTCGGCGAGGTCGCGCTCGTTGGTGGTGAGCGTCATGGTGCGGCGCCCATTGCGGGAAGGCGAAAATGTGAGGCGGTCGTTTTGGTGCTTGGTGTTGTTCGGAAGAAGTGCTTTTGCGCGTTCGCTGAGCTTTTTGTATGTGCCCTTGGTATCGAGGAGTACGAGGCGCAGTTTGGTGCGTGTTCGCGCGGACTTGATGGGGCGTAAGCGCCGTTCGATCATAGCGAGTTGGTCGAGTGAGAAGCCGTAGCGTCGAGCCTTTTCGGTAGCGAGTCGCTGTTTTTGTCGGGATTTTGTGGGCCCGAAGTAGATGTCGTGGAGCTGGCGCCAGGCGCGGGCTCGTGTTGGATCGACGCCTGCTTCGATGGCGGCTTCGTAATCGAAGCCGTCCAGTACGTCGAGTGCCTGCGTGGACATGGATTCTAGGAATGTCTTGAAGTTCATAACCTGAACATATGTGGTTGCAGAACGCCTGGGAAAGGCTTTTCACGCTACCTGTGGATAACTTCTTCTTGTGTGGCGTTTTCTGAAGTGCCCTGTGGATAACGTATGACTTGCATGCGAACGCTAATGAAAATAATGTTCATTAGGTGAAATTTTCTGTCATCAAGATTCTGCGAGCGCTCGCCGCGACATTACTGCTCCTTTCCATGTCGACGCCTGCTTTCGCGGCGGAATGCCACCCGACACTGCACCCGATGGTGAAAGACGACCGCACTGTTCCGGCCGAGTGGCGCGATCCCGCAGAGCTCGTTTTTGGGCTGGGTGATGCAGCAAAGCAGCAGCTCTCCAATCCAGTTGGGCCAATTCCGGCCGGTACCGCGTGGATGATCGGTGCAACTCAGCAAGCCGGTGTGCCATGGCTTGGAGCGAATACGCAGCATCCGTCGCTGCTTGAGCACACTTCTGGGGATGTGGCCTGGGAGATTACAAATTTTGATGGACCTGGTGCCATGTTTGTGTTCACGCAGGGTGGGCTCGGTCAGGTCGTGGGCGAGGAGTGGTTCCGTGGCGTGGATGGGCAGGCGCAGGGCAGCCATACCATTCCTGCGAATTCACATGTGCATCCAAACTGGATGTTCAGTGCTCCGGGGACTTACACGGTGACAGTTCGTCAAAGCGCGACGACGAGTAATGGCGAGCCGGTGAGCGGGGAGGCGACGCTCACCTTTGACATTGGCGGCGCCGGTAACGCGAACGATGGTCACTTCGACTTTGGCTCCGTCTTTGACGAGGAGGGCGAGTGCGCGCAGCCAGTGGTGGCGAGCAACGCGAATCCAGCGCCTGATCAGGGAGAGACTCAGTTGCAATCACAAGATCACCAGCAGCAGGATGTTGCTCCCGCGCAACGCGGTGGGGCCCTTGCAGAAACGGGTACGACAGTGATGACGCTGCCGGTGGCTGTGCTCGGCTTGGGCGTGTTTGTCTTTGGTGCGAGTTGGTTGTGTTTGGATGCGTCGTTGCGCCGTCGTGTCGCCGCAGCGTGGGGTTTCGGTGGCCACCGGTGATCCAGTTTTTTCAACGAGCCGCTGTGCTGATGTGCGTGGCGCTGCTCGGGGCGTGTAGCGCACCGGAAGGGCAGTCGGTGGGAGAGGGGAAGGCGTCGGTGGTGGCGTCGACACCTATTTTGGCGGATGCGGTTCAAAACGTTGCAGGTGATGTGGCTGATGTGCACACGCTGATGGCGCGTGGGGTTGATCCGCACAGCTACGAACCGAGCTTGCATGCCACACGCGACATCGCGTATGCGGATGCCATTTTTACCAACGGACTGTTGTTGGAGCCACAGTCTTTAACGAATACGATTGCGGCGACCGTGCGTGACACGACTCCGGTCGTGGCACTTGCGCAGGAGGCGCAACGGTACGGGTTTGCGCCGATTCCGCTTGTGGAGGACGCGAGCCTAGATGCGGTGTGGCTCGGGTTGCGGGTGGATACGGGCCAACAGCTCCCGACGACGGGAGTCGCGGACTTACACCTTGTAGATGTTGACGGCCCCGGTGCCACTTTCGCGTTCATCCTGGGAACCTTCGGCACCCCGGAGGTGGTGTTCAACTCTCACGACGGGCTGGATAGCCGTGACGTAAAGACCCTGCCGGTTGACGCGCATACTCACTTGAGCTGGGCATTTTCCAAGCCAGGCGTGTACAAGCTGAGGTTTGAATCGCATATTCGCGATGCCGTCGGTGCACCTGAGCGCGCAAGTGTGGAGTCGACGGTGACGGTCGTTGTGGGGCAGGATCCCGCGCGGGTAACGCCGGGGTTGCACGCGGTGGAGAAGGGGCACGTCGACATTACAACAGAGCTTGATGGGCAAGGTGCGGCTCACCTCGTGCTCAACTCGGATGACGATGGCCGCATGGATCCAGTGAACGTAGCCGTCACAGTGCCGAATACAACCCTGCAGCCGATCCCTCCGGAGCGCCCCTTCCGATTCCTCGGTACGCCGGGGGAGGAAACCTACCTGCTCCCGCAGGCGGTGCTGGGCAATCACGTGCATGGTGAGCTGGACCCGCATGTGTGGCACGACGTTCGGGCGATGAAAGCGATCGTTCAGGTAATCCGTGACGAGTTGGCTGCGGTGGATCCGCGCCACGCGGAAATCTACCAGGCAAACGCCCGCGACTACCTGCAAAAACTGGACGCAGCGGATGAAATGATGCACGAGTCTGTCTCCGCGGTTCCGGAGGAACAACGCAACCTGGTGACTACACACCATGGATACGCCTACCTCGCGCGGGCATATGGAATGCGAGTTGCAGGTTTTGTCACGCCAAACCCCAGCGTGGAGCCGAGCCCGCGTGATGTCATCGCGTTCACCCGCACACTGGAGAATCTGCACGTGCCCGCGGTCTTCCTGGAACCACAGTTGGCGGGGCGCAGCACAGTGCTGACAGAAACCGCCGCCCGGCTTGGCATAGAGGTATGCCCAATCTGGGGCGACACATTGGATCCTCCGGGGTCTGGGCCAGCCGATACCTATATACACCTTGTGGAGGCGAATGCTGCGTCGATACGCAGGTGCCTCGCACGAAATGAGAAATGAGCGAACAATGAAACTTCGAATTACCCCACTGATGGTTGCCGCGGTGATCGTGGCAACTCCTGCGATCGCGAATGCGCAGGCCGCCAACAACGATCCTGCGTTACAACAGGTGGTCAGCGCAGATGAGGCGATTGTGCCAGCCGGTGAGCACACAGTTATTGACGCCGGTCACGTCGACCTAGGCGCGACATTCAACGGGGATACCCTTGAATTTCTCGCTCGCGACGACACACAGCAACCGCCCGTATGGCGTCACCTCGACGACGTGGTGTTCCGCGTGACCGATGCCGCGAAGCAAACCCTCCCCGACGGCGACGACTTCGCCTTCACCGGCGCAAAGCCAGGTGCGGACGTCTGGGTGATCCCACAGACTGAGGTTGCCGGGGTGCCGTGGCTGGGGTGGAACACGCAGGCCGCGAGCCTGCTCGAACACTCCGGAAACGGCGTGAGCCTGGAGTTCGGCGGACACGAAGGGCCAGGCGAGTTCTCCCTGTTCCTGCAACCGGGCGGGTTCCACGCACCACAGTTGCTGTGGACGACTACTGAGCCGGGTGTGCAGCCAATGTGGGTGGAGCCGAACACGCATACCCACGCCAATTGGGTCTTCACCGAGCCGGGAGTGCACCTGGTCGGGGTGCGAGCAGTGGTGAAGGATGACGCTGGCACCGTTCACACGGACGAGCAGTTGGTGCGCGTGGCTGTAGGCGACGGGACGGACGTAGTGGCGGCGCAGTCCGCACAGTTCAACGGGCCGTGGCGCGAGGGTGCTGCGTCGGAAGAACAGGCAGATAGCCAGAGCACGCTGAATGCGGGGCTGATCGCTGGTGGGGTGATCGGCGTGTTGCTGCTCGCGCTGGTGGCGCTTCTAGTGGCGCGTTCTCGGAAGGGGCGTCGCGCGTGAGCACGCAACCGCTTATAGAGGTGCGAGGCTTGCGCGCCGGGTACCCGGGTCGCCCGGTGTTTGAGGGCGTTGATCTTCTTGTGCCTGCCGGGCAGTTCGTCGCGCTGCTCGGGCCAAACGGAGCGGGGAAGACCACGCTGATGCGCGCAACGCTCGGCCTGATTCCCGGCACAGCCGGAACGGTGCGGGTAGGAGAGTGTACGGGCCACGCGGTGCGCAAAGTGGTGGGGTACGTCCCGCAGCGTCACGACGTCGCCTGGGATTTCCCGATCGATGTCGCGTCCGCTGTCATGAACGCCACGCTTGACCTGCGCCCGTGGTACGCGCGGCCTAAGGCGGAGCACCACGAAGCTGTGGCGGAAGCACTCGAAGCTGTGAACCTCCAAGACCTGGCGCATCGGCCGATCGCGGCGCTTTCCGGAGGGCAGCGCCAACGCGTGTTGGTGGCGCGCGCCCTGGTGCGTCGTCCAGGCGCGCTGTTCCTCGACGAGCCGTTCACCGGCCTCGATATCCCGTCTACTGAGCAGCTGCTAGCGCTGTTTCGTCAGCTGGCTTCCCGCGGAATCGCGATCGTGATGTCCACGCACAACATCGTGGAGGCTGTTGACTCTTGTGATCGCCTCCTGCTGTTCCGCGGTGGCATCGTCGCGGACGGGGCTCCCGCTGATCTTGACGACGCCCGCCCCTGGATGGACACGTTCGACGTCGGCCCGGATTCGCCATGGCTGGCGGCGCTGCAAACACATGTGAAAGAGGTATCCCGTGCTTGAGATCGGGTTTCTGCAATTCTTGGCTGACGTGGCCAACCCACACCTGGCGTTCTTGCCGCGCGCGTTGACGGCGGCGGTGTTGGCGTCCGTGTTGTGCGCGGTCGTTGGGTGTTTTGTGGTGCTGCGCGGTATGGCGTTTATCGGGGATGCGGTGGCACACGCCGTGTTTCCGGGCGTTGCGTTGGCGTTCGCGCTGCAGGTGTCGGTGCTGCTCGGTGGGGCCGTTGCCGGGTTGATCGTGGCGGTGTTGATTGCAGTGCTATCGCAACGGCGTGCGCTGAAAGAGGACGCGGTGATTGGCATTGTGTTTGCGGCCGCGTTCGCGCTTGGCCTGGTGATTATTTCGCGTGTTGAGGGCTACACAGCGTCGCTGAGTTCGTTCTTGTTTGGTTCGCTGACAGGTGTGAGTGAGCGCGACCTTATAGTCAGTGCTGCGACGTGTGCTGTCATTGTGTCGCTGGTGGTGGTGTTACGGCCGTGGCTGACCGCGGTGGCGCTCGACCGAGAGACGGCGCGCGCGATGAACGTGCGCGTCGCGCTCCTGGACTTGGTGTTGTACCTGTGTGTGACGGCCGCGGTGGTGGTTTCGGTGCAGACGATCGGCAACATTCTGGTGTTGGCACTGTTGGTTACCCCGGCGTCCGCCGCGCGACTGTTTACAGACAACCTGGAGACCATGATGATCCTCGCCGCGCTGATTGGCGTGGTAGGCAGCGTGGTTGGTGTATGGCTGGCGTGGTCGTTTGACTCGCCGACCGGCGCAACGATTGTACTGTGTGTGACTGCCATCTTCGGTGCGAGTTGGCTCTTCGCTAGGAAAGGGGTGCGGGCATGATCCGCAGACTCATCCTTGTGGTTGCGCTGATCGCGTTTACTGTCACCCCGGCGCACGCGACCACGCCTGCCGGGCATCAACCCGGTGACCCGGGGCATGGCGTCGTCCTCCCGGAGGACCTTGACCACCCCTGTGCCGGGCGTAAGTTGCTCTACCACTCCCACAATGACGCGCTGTACGGCACCCGGTTCGACGGCCAGCTGTCCATTGGTGCGGTTGACGGTCAGCAGGTCACCGACCAGCGCGACGTCTGCTTCCGTCTGCCTCTCGACGCTGACGCCGACGGCAATGACGTCTCCCGCCTCACCATCCCGGATGATGGTTCCCTCGACTTTTTGGGCGCTCCGGGCAGTCAGGTGTGGCTCGCGCCCCAGCACGCGGATTTCACCGATGATTGGCGCCCCATCTGGTCCGGCATCGGTGCATTTGACCCGGCGCACGAGCTGCCGGGTGCTGTGCCAAGCAACTTCAAAGACGACATGATGTACTTCGACCTGCTGGGCATCGATGGTCCGGGTGATGTGCAGATCTTCTTTAAGAACGCCGCCTCGCCGGCCGAGCGCCTCTTCAATAGCGCTGACGAACAGATGCGCACCGTCGAGTATGAGGTTGGCGCGCACGGCCATTTCAACTGGACGTTTACGAAGCCCGGCGTTTATAAGCTGCGTTGGCAGGGTCGCGCCGAGCTGACCAACGGTGAGACCGAGTACACCGGCTGGACCGACCAGTACTGGCTGGTTGGCACCGACGCGGACGTCGGTTTGCCGGAGGGCACCACGACGGGACTTCGCACCCCCGCACTATCGACGCCCACTCCATCACCGACGCAACCGCCAACACCAACACCAACAACACCAGCGACAACCGCGGCACCCGCACCCGCGGCGAAGCACTGCGACGCGCTGCGTACCCGCCCGGAGGCGTTCATCGCGAACGGGCATATGGACATGGGGCCCGTCGATACGGGGGAGGCCGTGCTCATCGACGACCGCGACCCCAACAACCCCGCGCGACACTCCAGCGGCACCTTCCTCTTCGAGGTTCCCGACCGCGCCCGCCAGGACATCCCTGCGACGCTGCGCGACACGTTCCCCACCCGCCCCGAGCACATGTGGGTGTTGCCGCAGTCGCAGAAGGCGGACCTGCCATGGCTCGGGTTCTCGACAACCCACCACCCAGCCCCCGCCACCGTCCGCATTAATGCTGTCGCCGGACCCGGCCGTATGTACACCTGGCACGAGGGTCTGCAGGGCGCGAAGCTCGAGCTGGACTCCGGCGACAAGTCCCGCACGCTGAGCTACCCGGCGAACGCCCATGACCACCAGGCATTCGGATTCACCGAGCCTGGACTTTACGCCGTGACTTTCGCGTTTGACTCCGCGGAGCTCGTTGCGGTCTTCGCGGTCGGCGACGCCGCCATCGCGACGGCCCACGAACAGCACGCGAGCGGATATCGTGAGCTGGATTCGTGCGGCTCCAATGCAGCGACCAGCGACACATGGATGGGCGCATTAGCGAAGGGGATCCGCTCAATCGACGAGGAGTTGAGCAAGTTCGGCCACAAGCTACGGCCAGCCGCAACGACTGCGCCGTCAAAGCCAGTGCCACCGCGCACTGTAATAAGTACTGTGCGTGCGACGGAAACGAAGGCCACGACCAAGCAGGCGCCACCAAAGCAGACGACGGCGCAGAAACCGGCGCAGAAGTCTATAACAACATCGGCACCGAAGCAGAAGGCGGCAACGGCGACGGGGGCGAAGCCGACGTCGACAAGAAGAGCGATCCCGGACGCTCCGATACAGGCTGGTGGCGGTGGCATCGTCTCATCCTTCGACCAGGGAGCAGCGCAGGAGGAACCCGCAACGGGCGTGACTGCCAGCGGTTTCTGGGGCGGGCTCATCCTCGGTGTTGGCTTGATGGCGCTGCTGGGAGGCATTGCGTTGTTCGTGGTGGCGGCGCGGATGTTGCGCGGAGTTGCGCGCACGCAAGAAGACGTGTAGGGTTCCACAACGAAGTTTGAACGGGTAATACCCGAGCTCAAGTTTCACCGAAGACCGTCGGTCGCCCTTCGGGGCCGAAGGTACCCCTCTCCAGGGGTCGACCCACGCAGGAGGAACGTGGCCTACCTTTCTAATGGTGCCTCGTGCTTCTGCACGGGGCACTTTTTGTGTCCCGGGCGGATTGAAGGACATGAAGTTATTGGAAGGAGGCGTGTGTAATGGCAAATCCGAAGAATGAGCGCGAGCTTGCTGTGTTGAAGGAGAAGTTTGACGCTGCTAGCTCCATCGTGCTGACGGAGTACCGTGGCCTGACCGTTGGTCAGCTGCAGACTCTTCGTGGCGATCTCGGCTTCGATGTCGAATACCACGTCGCCAAGAACACCCTCATCAAGATCGCTGCGAACGAGCACGGCATCGAGGGTCTCGACGAGCTTCTGACCGGCCCGACCGCTATCGCTTTCATTAAGGGCGAGGCTGTCGACGCTGCTAAGGTCATGAAGAAGTTCTCCAAGGATCACGACGCGTTCGTGATCAAGGGTGGCTACATGGATGGCGCTGCCATCGACGCCGCTCAGGTTGACGCCATCGCTGAGATGGACAACCGCGAGACCACGCTTGCAAAGCTCGCTGGCGCATTCCAGGGTTCTTTGGCAAAGGCTGCTGGGCTGTTCGAGGCTCCGGCATCCAAGACGGCTCGCCTTGTCGCTGCGCTGCAGGACAAGCAGAACGACGCCGCATAACACACTTACAAACTTGGGCTAACCGCCCACCAATAGAAAGGAAGCCACCATGGCTAAGCTGTCTAAGGACGAGCTCATTGAGCAGTTCAAGGAAATGACCCTCATCGAGCTTTCCGAGTTCCTGAAGGAATTCGAGGAGGTCTTCGACGTTACCGCTGCTGCACCAGTTGCTGTTGCTGCTGCTCCGGGCGCTGCTGGCGGCGACGCTGCTGCTGCAGAGGAGAAGGACGAGTTCGACGTTGTTCTCGAGGACGCTGGCGCCAAGAAGATCGGTGTCATCAAGGTTGTCCGCGAGCTCGTTCCGGGCCTGGGCCTGAAGGACGCCAAGGAAATGGTCGAGGGTGCTCCAAAGGCTATCCTCGAGGGTGCAAACAAGGACGATGCAGAGGCTGCAAAGGCCAAGCTGGAAGAGGCTGGCGCAAAGGTTACCCTCAAGTAATCTCGCAGGCTGCATAGCTTTTCGACGAACACCCCGTCGCCACGTACTGTGGCTGGCGGGGTGTTTCGCGTTGTGTGCTAAGATTTCGCACCATGCTGCCCAAATCCAGGATCATTGCTTCGTTGTTGGCGGGCCTCGGTATTGCGTTGTTGGTTGGCGGTCTGCTGGCCCCGCGTGTGCTGAACTCGGGCGCGAAGCTACCGCTGGACCTTGGGGCGGTAACGTTGACGATGGCCGATCCCGATGGCACCCGCGAGGGCGAGCCGGCGCCGGTGGTGCACCAGCTGCATATGGAGGTGCAGAATCCGGCGGGCAAGGACTCTGCCAGCGTGCGCGTGGGGGACACGTTGCGTGCGGGGGACGCGGGTACGGACTTTGAAAACCTTGTCGGCGCGAGCACGTGGACGTATACGTTGGACCGTGAAACCGGTGAGGCGCAGGGACCGGCAAAGGTCCAGCTTGTGATGGCGATGCCGGCCGTCGATGTCCCGGTGGAGGGGTCGTGGCTGAAGTTGCCATCGCCGGTGAAGCAGGAGACGTACCAGGTGTTCGACCCGGTGTTGCGTGGGGCTGCTCCCGCGGAGTTCGTCGCAGAGGAATCGGTTGCTGGGCGCGCGGTGCTGCGGTTCCGGCAGGTCATTGCGCCAACGAACGTGGCGCAGCGGTACGCGGATATGCGAAACACGTTGACCGTCGAAGGGGAAGACGGTGAGCCGGTCCGCACGTTCTATACGCATAGCGCGCAGCGCGAGTTGTTGGTTGATCAGATCACCGGCGTGGTCGTGGGGATGCAGGAGCGTGTCAACGACTATTATGCTGACGTGGACGGCAATGAGGTCCAGGGCATTGTTTCCTACGACGCCGCGATGGACGAGCAGCAGACGGCCGAGCTCATCTCGCTTCTCGACGGCGCCTACGGACCTTCCGTGCAGCAGGCCTTCACGTGGGGCGTGCTCGGTTTGGGTGGTGCGCTGACCTTGATTGGTCTGGTTGGCGCGTTGTGGCCGCGTCGGCGTTAGCGTCGCGCCTGCGTTTAGTGCTAAGCTTCCCCGCGACGGCATTGAATCGGGGGATTGTTGCTGCCCTTTACAACATTGGGTGCATTGTGTAAACTCATTCGGTGCACTGGAAGCCGTCTCCAGTCCGCTATGTCAACCTTGCTTTGTTGGCGTCGAGAATTTTCGAAGCGCTGACTTGACAAGGTGATTTTGCTGTCTCTGGGGGCGGGTATTCCGAAGCAGACCGAATGCTAATCTACCCAGCGGAAACGCCGATTTTTACAGAGCCAGAGTAGAGATCGGCGTCCGCCTTAGGTGCTGGAAGGACCCAACTTGGCAGTCTCAAACCAGACCATGTCAATGGCTGAAATTCCCGGGGCTCCCGAACGTTATTCGTTCGCGAAGATCGCAGAGCCGATCGCTGTCCCGGGTCTTCTTGATGTACAGCTTGAATCTTTCGCGTGGCTTGTTGGTACGCAGGAGTGGCGTGAGCGTGAGCAGGAAGCTCGCGGCGCCGACGCGCGTATCACGAGTGGCTTGGAGGACATTCTCGAAGAGATTTCTCCAATCCAGGACTACTCGGGCAACATGAGCCTGACGCTGTCCGAGCCGCGCTTCGAAGATGTCAAGGACACGATCGACGAGTGTAAAGAAAAAGATATTAACTACTCCGCGCCGTTGTATGTGACGGCGGAGTTCATCAACAATGAAACCCAGGAGATTAAGTCTCAGACGGTGTTCATTGGTGATTTCCCGCTGATGACGGACAAGGGCACCTTCATCGTCAACGGCACTGAGCGTGTTGTTGTTTCGCAGTTGGTGCGTTCGCCGGGCGTGTACTTCGACGAGACGATTGATAAGTCGACGGAACGGCCGCTGCACGCGGTGAAGGTGATCCCTTCGCGCGGTGCGTGGTTGGAGTTTGACGTCGATAAGCGTGACACGGTTGGTGTGCGTATTGACCGTAAGCGTCGTCAGCCAGTGACGGTGCTGCTGAAGGCGCTTGGTTGGACGACGGAGCAGATCACGGAGCGCTTCGGCTTCTCCGAGATCATGATGTCCACCCTCGAGAACGACGGCGTGGCGAACACCGACGAGGCTCTGCTGGAGATTTACCGCAAGCAGCGCCCGGGCGAGCAGCCGACGCGCGACCTCGCGCAGTCCCTGCTGGAGAACTCGTTCTTCAAGGCGAAGCGCTACGACCTGGCACGAGTTGGCCGTTACAAGATCAACCGCAAGCTTGGTCTTGGCGGCGACCACGACGGTCTGATGACGCTGACCGAGGAAGACATCGCGACGACCCTCGAGTACCTGGTGCGCCTGCACGCGGGTGAGCACGAGATGACTTCCCCGGAGGGCGAGGTTATCTCGATCAACACGGACGACATTGACCACTTTGGTAACCGTCGTCTACGCACGGTGGGCGAGCTCATCCAGAACCAGGTTCGCGTTGGTCTGTCCCGCATGGAGCGCGTTGTGCGCGAGCGTATGACGACGCAGGACGCGGAGTCCATCACCCCGACCTCGCTGATTAACGTCCGCCCGGTTTCCGCGGCGATCCGCGAGTTCTTCGGCACCTCGCAGCTGTCGCAGTTCATGGACCAGAACAACTCTCTGTCTGGTCTGACGCACAAGCGTCGTCTGTCGGCGCTGGGCCCTGGTGGTCTGTCGCGTGAGCGCGCCGGCATTGAAGTCCGAGACGTGCACCCGTCGCACTACGGCCGCATGTGCCCGATTGAGACGCCGGAAGGCCCGAACATTGGTCTGATCGGTGCGTTGGCTTCCTACGCACGCGTCAACGCGTTCGGCTTCATTGAGACGCCGTACCAGAAGGTCGAAGACGGCAAGCTGACTGATACGGTCCACTACCTGACCGCGGACGAAGAGGACCGCTACGCAATTGCGCAGGCGGCCACCCCGATGGATAAGGACGGCAACCTAACTGGTGAGCGTATTGAGGTCCGCCTGAAGGACGGCGACATCGGCGTCGTTGGCCCTAAGGGCGTCGATTACCTCGACATTTCCCCACGCCAGATGGTGTCCGTGGCAACGGCAATGATTCCGTTCCTCGAGCACGATGACGCGAACCGTGCCCTCATGGGTGCGAACATGCAGAAGCAGGCTGTGCCGCTGCTGCGTTCTGAGGCCGCGTACGTGGCCACCGGCATGGAGCAGCGCGCTGCGTACGATGCTGGTGACACGATTATTTCGGCGAAGGCTGGCGTCGTCACGAATGTGACAGGTGACTTCATCACCGTCATGGACGACGAAGGCATCCAGGACACGTACATGCTGCGCACGTTCGAGCGCACGAACCAGGGCACCTGCTACAACCAGGTTCCGATCGTTGACCACGGTCAGCGTGTTGAGGCTGGCCAGGTGCTGGCTGACGGCCCAGGCACCAAGAACGGTGAGATGGCGCTCGGCCGTAACCTGCTGGTTGCGTTCATGCCGTGGGAAGGCCACAACTACGAGGACGCGATCATCCTGAACCAGCGCGTGGTTGAGGACGACATTCTGACCTCCGTGCACATCGAAGAGCACGAGATCGACGCCCGCGACACCAAGCTGGGTGCAGAGGAAATTACCCGCGAGATCCCGAACGTGTCCGAGGACGTGCTGAAGGACCTCGACGAGCGCGGCATTATCCGCATCGGTGCGGACGTGCGTGACGGCGACATCCTGGTCGGTAAGGTCACCCCGAAGGGTGAGACCGAGCTGACTCCGGAAGAGCGTCTGCTGCGCGCCATCTTCGGCGAGAAGGCCCGCGAGGTCCGCGACACCTCCCTGAAGGTGCCGCACGGTGAGACCGGTAAGGTCATCGCGGTTCGTCGCTTCTCCCGCGAGGACGACGACGATCTGTCCCCAGGCGTCAACGAGATGATTCGCGTCTATGTTGCGCAGAAGCGCAAGATCCAGGACGGCGACAAGATGGCTGGCCGCCACGGCAACAAGGGTGTCGTGGGCAAGATTCTGCCGCAGGAAGACATGCCGTTCATGGAGGATGGCACCCCGGTGGACATCATTCTGAACACCCACGGTGTGCCGCGTCGTATGAACATTGGCCAGGTCCTTGAGGTACACCTCGGTTGGTTGGCGAAGGCTGGTTGGACGGTCAACCCGGACGATCCTGCGAACGCCAAGTTGCTCGAGACGCTGCCTGAGCATCTGTACGACGTCCCGCCGGAGTCGCTCACCGCGACCCCAGTGTTTGACGGCGCGACGAACGAGGAGATCGCTGGTCTGCTGGCGAATTCCAAGCCGAACCGCGACGGTGACGTCATGGTCGATGAGAACGGCAAGACCACGCTGTTCGACGGCCGCTCCGGCGAGCCGTTCAAGTACCCGATTTCCGTCGGCTACATGTACATGCTCAAGCTGCACCACCTGGTTGACGAGAAGATTCACGCTCGCTCCACTGGTCCGTACTCCATGATTACCCAGCAGCCGCTCGGCGGTAAGGCCCAGTTCGGTGGCCAGCGCTTCGGTGAGATGGAGGTGTGGGCGATGCAGGCATACGGTGCCGCCTACACGCTGCAGGAACTGTTGACGATTAAGTCGGATGACGTGGTTGGCCGCGTGAAGGTGTACGAGGCCATTGTGAAGGGCGAGAACATCCCTGACCCGGGTATTCCGGAGTCGTTCAAGGTGTTGCTCAAGGAGCTGCAGTCGCTGTGCCTGAACGTTGAAGTCCTTTCGACGGACGGCACCCCGATGGAGCTCGACGGCGATGATGACGACTTTGATCAGGCCGGTTCCTCCCTTGGCATCAACCTGTCACGTGACGAGGGCTCCGCGGCGGACACCGCCTAAGCCAGGAACGAACGAAAGAATCTATCCAACTGCAATCCTCCCCGTCGTTGGGGAGGTGAAAGGGAATTTACGTGTTTGACGTAAACCTCTTCGACGAGCTTCGCATCGGCCTGGCTACTGCTGACGACATCCGTCGTTGGTCGCATGGTGAGGTCAAGAAGCCCGAAACGATTAACTACCGCACGTTGAAGCCGGAAAAGGACGGCCTGTTCTGCGAGCGCATCTTCGGTCCTACCCGTGACTGGGAGTGTGCGTGTGGCAAGTACAAGCGTGTCCGCTACAAGGGCATCATTTGTGAACGTTGTGGCGTCGAGGTCACTAAGTCGAAGGTTCGCCGTGAGCGCATGGGCCACATTGAGCTGGCCGCGCCGGTGACCCACATTTGGTACTTCAAGGGCGTCCCATCGCGCCTGGGTTACCTGCTGGATCTTGCTCCGAAGGACCTGGAGCGCATCATTTACTTCGCCGCGAACATCATCACCAGTGTTGATGAGGAGGCGCGTCACAACGACATGTCGACGCTCGAGGCGGAGATGCTGCTCGAGAAGAAGGAAGTCGAGCAGGACGCGAATGCCGAGATTGCGGAGCGTGCGCAGAAGCTGGAGGAGGACCTCGCTGAGCTCGAGGCTGCCGGTGCGACTGCTGCCGCCCGCAAGAAGGTGCAGAACGCTGCTGACAAGGAGATGCAGCACATCCGCGAGGCCGGCGAGCGCGAGGTCGAGCGCCTCGACGAAATTTGGTCCACCTTCCAGAAGCTTGCTCCGAAGCAGATGATTATCGACGAGTTCCTCTACGAAGAGCTCGTGGACCGCTACGAGGACTACTTCACCGGCGGCATGGGCGCTGAGGCGATCCAGACGCTGATCCGCAACTTCGACCTCGAAGCTGAGGCGGAGGAACTGCGCACCATCATCGCTGAGGGCAAGGGCCAGAAGAAGGTCCGCGCACTGAAGCGCCTGAAGGTTGTGGCTGCGTTCCAGCGTTCCGGCAATGATCCTGCCGGCATGATCCTGGACGCGATCCCGGTGATCCCACCAGAGCTGCGTCCAATGGTGCAGCTCGACGGTGGCCGTTTCGCCACCTCGGACCTGAATGACCTGTACCGTCGCGTAATTAACCGCAACAACCGTTTGAAGCGCATGATTGACCTGGGAGCCCCAGAGATCATCGTGAACAACGAGAAGCGCATGCTGCAAGAGTCTGTCGACGCCCTCTTCGACAACGGCCGTCGTGGCCGCCCTGTCACGGGCCCAGGCAACCGTCCGCTGAAGTCCCTGTCTGACCTGCTGAAGGGTAAGCAGGGTCGCTTCCGCCAGAACCTGCTGGGTAAGCGTGTGGACTACTCTGGCCGTTCGGTCATTATTGTTGGTCCGCAGCTGAAGATGCACGAGTGTGGTCTGCCGAAGCTGATGGCGCTCGAGCTGTTCAAGCCGTTCGTGATGAAGCGCCTCGTGGACAATGAGTACGCGCAGAACATTAAGTCGGCGAAGCGCATGGTGGAGCGCCAGCGCCCTGAGGTGTGGGACGTCCTCGAAGAGGCGATTTCCGAGCACCCAGTGCTGCTGAACCGTGCACCAACCCTGCACCGCCTTGGCATTCAGGCGTTCGAGCCGAAGCTGGTCGAGGGTAAAGCAATCCAGCTGCACCCGCTGGCCTGTGAGGCGTTCAACGCTGACTTCGACGGTGACCAGATGGCAGTCCACCTGCCGCTGTCCGCGGAGGCGCAGGCCGAGGCCCGCATCCTGATGCTGTCCTCGAACAACATCCTGTCCCCGGCATCCGGCAAGCCACTGGCGATGCCTCGCCTGGACATGGTGACCGGCCTGTACTTCCTGACCATGGAAAAGGGCGAGGACGAGATCGGCGGCGAGGGTCGTTTCACCCCAGCCGACGAGAACGGCCCAGCCAAGGGCGTGTACTCCTCCTACCGTGAGGCCATCATGGCTTACGACCTGGGTGTACTTGGCCTGCAGGCACCGATCAAGGTGCGCATCGACCACCTGCGTCCGACGATTGAGATTGAGGCTGAGCAGTTCCCAGACGGCTGGTCGAAGGGCCAGGCTTGGATGATGGAGACCACCCTTGGTCGCATCATGTTCAACGAGCTGCTTCCGTTCAACTTCCCGTACCAGGAAGGCGCGATGGTCCGTAAGGGCGGCGGCGCTGGCAAGGTGCTGTTGGGCGACATCATCCAGTCGATGGTGGAGAAGTACCCAATGATTACCGTTGCCCAGACGCTGGACAAGCTGAAGGACGCCGGTTTCTACTGGGCGACCCGTTCCGGCGTGACCATCTCCATGTCCGACGTGTTGGTGCTTCCGAACAAGACGGAAATCCTTGAGCAGTACGAGCAGCGCGCCGAGGAGATCGAGCGCAAGTACTGGGAGAAGGGTGCCCTGACCGAGGAGAACCGCTACGACCGTCTCGTGGAGCTGTGGCAGGACGCCACCAACCAGGTCGGTGAAGCAGTTGAGGCGCTGTACCCGGATGACAACCCGATTCCGATGATCGTGAAGTCTGGTGCTGCCGGTAACATGCGTCAGATCTGGACCCTGGCCGGCATGAAGGGCATGGTCGTGAACTCGCGCGGTGAGTACATCACCCGCCCGATCAAGACCTCCTTCCGCGAAGGCCTGACAGTGATGGAGTACTTCAACAACTCCCACGGTTCCCGAAAGGGCCTGGCGGATACGGCACTGCGTACCGCAGACTCCGGCTACCTGACCCGCCGTCTTGTCGACGTCGCCCAGGACGTCATCGTCCGCGAGCACGACTGCGGCACCCGCCAGGGAGTCAAGGTTCCAGTTGCGCAGCTTGCCGGTGAGAAGTTCGTCCGCGACGAGTTCGTCGAGACCTCCGTCGCTGGCCGAGTACTGGCATCCGACGCGAAGGACGCCGAGGGCAACGTTGTGCTCGAAGCCGACGCTGAGCTTTCGGAAGAGCGTATCGACGCCCTCGTCGCCGCCGGTGTCGAGGAAGTCAAGGTCCGCTCCGTCCTGACCTGCCAGACCCCAACCGGCGTCTGCGCGAAGTGCTACGGCAAGTCCATGGCATCCGGCAAGCTTGTCGACATCGGTGAAGCCGTCGGTATCGTGGCTGCACAGTCGATTGGTGAGCCTGGTACCCAGCTGACCATGCGTACCTTCCACCAGGGTGGTGTCGGTGGCGACATTACCGGTGGTCTGCCACGTGTTCAGGAGCTGTTCGAGGCCCGCGTGCCGAAGAACTGCGCCCCGATCGCATCCGTGGCCGGCACCGTCACCCTCGAAGACGAAGGCAACTTCTGGACGCTCACCATCCACCCGGATGACGGCTCCGACGTTGTGGTCTACGAGAAGCTGTCGAAGCGCCAGGGCCTCGCACAGGTCCGCCGCCCGATGGAGTCCAACCCGAACGCGATGATCGAGCGCTCCCTGCGTGAAGGCGACCACGTTAACGTGGGCGACCGCCTCCTGCGTGGCGCTGCTGACCCGCACGACGTGCTCGAGGTCCTCGGCCGCCGTGGCGTGGAAAAGCACCTCATCGACGAAGTGCAGGCCGTGTACCGCACCCAGGGTGTGTCCATCCACGACAAGCACATCGAGATCATCATCCGCCAGATGCTGCGACGCGGCACCGTCATCGACTCGGGTACCACCGAGTTCCTGCCGGGTACGCTCGTGGACCTGTCGGAGGCACGCCAGGTCAACGCTGCGGCTGTTGCAGATGGTGGCGAGCCAGCAGAGATGCGCTCCGAGATCATGGGTATCACCAAGGCCTCCCTGGCAACCGAGTCCTGGCTGTCCGCCGCCTCGTTCCAGGAGACCACGCGTGTGCTCACGGACGCTGCTATCAACAAGCGTTCTGACCAGCTGATCGGTCTGAAGGAGAACGTGATCATCGGTAAGCTGATCCCGGCTGGTACCGGTATCTCGCGCTACCGCAACATCACGGTCAAGCCGACGGAAGCCGCCCGCTCCGCCGCCTACTCGATCCCGTCCTTCGGCGACGGCATCTACGGCGACGAGGCATACGGCGACTACACCGGCGCCTCCGTCCCACTGGAGGAATACGGGTACGACCAGATCTAGTGACTCTGGCTTATAGCTAGGTCTGCTACCCCAGCACCAGCGCCCCGCCCCCTGAACCCAGGGAGGCGGGGCGCTTTGCCTTAGGCGCTGTACACGCCGTGGGCGTCAACTCCGCGAGCCCACTGCAATACCAGCGCGTGGCCCCGCTGTGCGGCGGCGTCCTGCAGCTGGTCGATGTTTTGCTCGATGACGGACCCCGGCCACAACGTAGTACGCAGCTGCAGTTCCATGCCATGTTCGCGGGCCGCGGCGCACACGATGTCGAGGCTTTCCCACATCCGTGCGGCCACCACGCTGGTGACACCAGCGACCGAGGGTAAGTGCTCGGGAAGCGCCTTGACGTCGAACCCGATCCAGTCGGGGCGGGTAGCCGAGTCAGCGAGAATGGAACCCAGCCTCGCGGGGACATAGCCACTCGTGTGTAGCCCGACGGGAAACCCGATCTCATGGGCCGCGGCAATCGCTTCGCCGAGTCCTGCGCATGCGAGTGGTTCGCCGCCGGAAATGACGAGGGCGTCAATAAGTCCGTGTCGAGCCCGCAGTAAGTCGAGCACTTCCGAGAAATCGTGGGGAGCAGGAGTAAATTCCTGCAAGCTAGGGTTGTGGCAGTAGCTGCAGCGCAGTGGGCAGCCTTGTGTGAATGCCGTGACCGTGAGACGGCCGGGCCAGTCGGTGGCGGAGAACGGAATGATCCCCGCCACCGGCAGGTTAGGCGAAGGCTTCTGCGAAGTAGTGACGCTCAGCGAACTCACCCTTCTTCCCAGTGTTGAAGCTTTGCACGGGCCGGAAGTAGCCCATTACGCGCGTCCACATTTCGGTGGCGCTTCCGCAGTGCGGGCATTCGGGGTGCTCGCCGGAGATGTAGCCGTGGTTTGCGCAGATGGAGAACGTCGGCGTGATAGTGATGTACGGCAGGCGGAAGGTTTCTAGGCTGCGTCGTACGAGCTTGGCGGTTGCTTCGCCACTGGACATTGCTGCGCCCATGTACAGGTGAAGCACCGTGCCGCCGGTGTACTTCGTTTGCAGGTCCTCCTGGGCGGCGAGCGCCGCGAACGGATCTGGAGTGTGCGCAACAGGCAGCTGGGAGGAGTTGGTGTAGTACGGCTGCTCCTCGGTACCTGCCTGGATGATGCCGGGATAGCGGGCACGGTCCTCGCGTGCGAAGCGGTACGTTGCGCCTTCCGCGGGGGACGCTTCTAGGTTGTAGAGGTGCCCTGTACGTTCCTGAGCTTCCGTGATGCGGGCATTGATGTGGTCGAGCAGGCGCGCCACAAGTGCATGGCCTTGGGGGTCGGTGATGTCGTAGGCGTCGTGCGTGAAGTTACGTACCATTTCGTTGCAACCATTGACCCCGATGGTGGTGAAGTGGTTGTCAAACCCCGGTAACCACCGTTTCGTGTACGGGTATAGCCCCTTATCGAAGCAATCTTGCACAAACGCGCGACGCCGCTCCAGCGTATCGACAGCCACCTCGATCAACTCGTCAACCCTGCGCAGTAGCGCAGCCTCATCGTTGGGGAAGAGGTACCCGAGGCGTGCGCAGTTCAGGGTGACTACGCCAATGGAGCCAGTGAGCTCCGCGGAACCGAACAGACCGTTTCCGCGCTTGAGTAGCTCACGCAGGTCGAGTTGGAGGCGGCAGCACATCGAGCGGATCATGCCTGGGTCCAAATCCGAGTTGAGGAAATTTTGGAAGTAGGGGAGGCCGTACTTGCCAGTCATGTCGAACAGGGCTTTCGTGTTTGGCGAGCCCCAGTCGAAGTCCTTGGTGATGTTGTACGTCGGGATGGGGAAGGTAAATGGGCGGCCGTCGGCGTCGCCTTGGGACATAACCTCAATGAACGCGCGGTTGATCATGTCCATCTCTTCTTGGAGCTCGCCGTAAGTGAAGTCGACAGGGTCTCCACCGATGAACGGAGTCTGCTCAGCGAGGTCCTGAGGGCACGTCCAGTCAAATGTAAGGTTTGTGAACGGAGTCTGCGTCCCCCAACGCGAGGGAACGTTGAGGTTGAAGACGAACTCCTGCATGTGTTGCAAGACGTCCTCGTATGTGAGCGAGTCCAGCCGCACGAATGGTGCCATGTAGGTATCGAAGCTGGAGAACGCCTGCGCGCCAGCCCATTCGTTCTGCAGTGTGCCGAGGAAGTTCACTACTTGTCCGCACGCGGAGGAGAAATGTTTTGGTGGCAGAGAAGATATCGTGCCAGGTACCCCTCCGAACCCTTCTTCAAGGAGCTGCCTCAATGACCACCCTGCGCAGTACCCGGAGAGCATGTCGAGATCGTGGATGTGGAGGTCGCCGTTGCGGTGGGCATTGCCGGCGACGTCGGAAAACACTTCGTCCAGCCAGTAGTTGGCGGTGATTTTGCCGGCGGAGTTGAGAATCATTCCGCCGAGGGAGTAATCCTGATTGGCGTTTGCGTTGATGCGCCAGTCAGCGCGGTGGAGGTATTCGTTGATGGTGGCTTGGGGGTTGACGTTGTTGGCGGCCATGCTGCTTCCTTTCTCTCGGTTCGTAACTAACGTAGCTGTAATTCCATTGATCGTAATTAGTAGATATGGACACAAAGAGTAACTGAGATACAACATGTGGTAGCCGTAGGGGTGTGCACCCTTGGTGGACGACGGGCGATAGGTGTAGGTGTAGTAGCGCCTCCATACACCTTCAGTACACCCTCGAGCGGGGGTATGTACTGTGGAGGAAGTTTCGGTCTTGCAAAGCTGGGGTGGCTCGTGATACTCTGTCGGACGGTTCACCACCTCAAGGTGAAGTGTCTGATCGTTTTCGCATAAACGTGGCGGAGCGTTCTGGACGTGCGGCAGGGCCCCGGGAAAGAGCCCTCATTTTTGCATGTTCAGGCGATTTTCCGCCTCAGCGTAAAAATTAGAAGGAAAATCTATGCCAACTATCCAGCAGCTGGTCCGCAAGGGCCGCCACGACAAGCGTGGCAAGGTAGCAACTGCAGCGCTGAAGGGTTCCCCGCAGCGTCGTGGCGTGTGCACCCGCGTGTACACCACCACGCCGAAGAAGCCGAACTCGGCGCTTCGTAAGGTTGCTCGTGTTCGTCTGACCTCCGGTATTGAGGTCTCCGCATACATCCCAGGTGAGGGCCACAACCTCCAGGAGCACTCCATGGTGCTTGTCCGTGGTGGTCGTGTGAAGGACCTCCCGGGTGTTCGCTACAAGATTATTCGTGGTTCCTTGGATACCCAGGGTGTCAAGGATCGTAAGCAGGCTCGTTCCCGCTACGGCGCAAAGAAGGGACAGTAATCAGAAATGCGTAAGCAGCAAGCTCCGAAGCGTCCCATCGTTAAGGACCCGGTATACAACTCTGAACTCGTGACCCAGCTGGTCAACAAGGTGCTTCTCGACGGCAAGAAGTCCACCGCTGAGCGCATCGTCTACGGTGCGCTCGAGATCTGCCGTGAAAAGACCGGCACCGATCCGGTTGGCACCTTGGAAAAGGCACTCGGCAACATCCGTCCTGACCTTGAGGTTCGCTCCCGTCGTGTCGGTGGCGCTACCTACCAGGTTCCAGTCGAGGTGAAGCCAGTTCGTGCAACCACTCTGGCTCTGCGCTGGATGGTCACCTTCACGCGCCAGCGTCGTGAGAACTCGATGATCGAGCGTCTCGCTAACGAGATCCTGGACGCATCCAACGGCTTGGGTGCATCCGTGAAGCGTCGCGAGGACGTCCACAAGATGGCCGAGGCAAACCGCGCGTTTGCTCACTACCGCTGGTAGTCGCCGGTAGGTCATATATGAGACAAAACGCCCGGACCATGCTGACACGGACAACGTGTGCACAATTGCATACGTGGTTACCCACCAATGTGGGTGCACGTGCGGCGTCCGGGTTTTTGTTTTGAGGTGACTTGCAGGCCGACTCTGCCCATCTTGGGCAAACAGTGGCACAATGAACTAGGTAAATATTCGCCAAGACGTGTGCAGCACGTCGACGACTTTTAAGTTGGGGTAAATAACGTGGCACAAGAAGTGCTTAAGGATCTGCACAAGGTCCGCAACATCGGCATCATGGCGCACATCGATGCTGGTAAGACCACCACGACAGAGCGCATTCTGTTCTACACCGGTATTAACCGCAAGGTCGGCGAGACCCACGACGGTGGCGCAACCACCGACTGGATGGAGCAGGAGAAAGAGCGCGGCATCACCATTACGTCCGCAGCAGTGACCTGCTTCTGGAATAACAACCAGATCAACATCATCGATACGCCGGGTCACGTGGACTTCACCGTTGAGGTTGAGCGTTCCCTGCGCGTGCTCGATGGCGCAGTTGCTGTGTTCGACGGCAAGGAAGGCGTTGAGCCGCAGTCCGAGCAGGTCTGGCGTCAGGCTGCAAAGTACGACGTTCCGCGTATCTGCTTCGTCAACAAGATGGACAAGCTGGGCGCTGACTTCTACTACACCGTTGGCACGATCGTCGATCGTCTCGGCGCGAAGCCGTTGGTAATGCAGCTTCCGATCGGTGCTGAGGATGACTTTGACGGCGTCGTTGACCTTCTTGAGATGAAGGCAATGCTGTGGCCGGGCAAGGTCGAGACCGGCACCCCTGCGCAGATCACCGAGATCCCGGACGATCTGAAGGAAAAGGCTGAGGAGTACCGTGAGAAGCTCGTCGAGACCGTTGCTGAGTCCGACGAAGAGCTCATGGAGAAGTACTTCGGCGGCGAAGAGCTCACGATCGAGGAGCTCAAGGCTGGCATCCGTAAGCTAACCGTTAATTCGGAAGTTTACCCAGTGTTCTGTGGTACTGCGTACCGCAACAAGGGTGTCGAGCCTGTGCTGGACGCCATCGTCGATTACCTGCCTTCTCCGCTGGATATCGGCGAGGTTCACGGCACCTCCGTCGACGGTGAGGAAGACCTCACGCGTAAGCCTTCCGTTGATGAGCCGTTCTCTGCACTGGCGTTCAAGATTGCTGTGCACCCGTTCTTCGGCAAGCTGACTTACGTGCGCGTGTACTCGGGCCAGGCTATCCCGGGCGAGAACATGATGAACTCCACCAAGCAGCAGCGTGAGCGCGTGGGCAAGCTCTTCCAGATGCACGCGAACAAGGAGAACCCGGTTGAGCACGCTGACGCCGGCAACATCTACGCGTTCATTGGTCTGAAGCACACCACTACTGGTGACACCCTGTGCAACCCTGATCATCCGATCATCCTCGAGTCCATGGACTTCCCGGATCCGGTTATTCAGGTTGCTATTGAGCCGAAGACCAAAGCTGACCAGGAGAAGCTGGGCACCGCTATTCAGAAGCTTGCTGAAGAGGACCCAACCTTCACCGTTCACCTGGATGAGGAGACTGGCCAGACCGTTATCGGCGGCATGGGCGAGCTCCACCTCGACGTCCTCGTTGACCGCATGAAGCGCGAGTTCAAGGTCGAGGCGAACATTGGTTCTCCACAGGTTGCGTACCGCGAGACCATCCGCAAGAAGGTGCAGTCCCTGGACTACACCCACAAGAAGCAGACGGGTGGTTCCGGTCAGTTCGCAAAGGTTATCGTTTCCATCGAGCCTTACAACCCGGATCCAGAGACCCTGGAAGAGGGCGAGAGCGCAACCTACCTGTTCGTCAACGAGGTCACCGGTGGTCGCGTGCCGAAGGAGTACATCCCTTCCGTGGATGCCGGTATCCAGGACGCGATGCAGTACGGCTACCTCGCTGGCTACCCGCTGGTCAACATCAAGGCAACCCTCGAAGACGGCGCTTACCACGAGGTTGACTCCTCCGAAATGGCCTTCAAGATGGCCGGTTCGCAGGTGCTCAAGGAGGCCGTCGCTAAGGCGAAGCCAGTGCTGCTCGAGCCGCTGATGGCTGTTGAGGTTGTCACGCCTGAGGAGTACATGGGTGACGTCATCGGTGACCTGAACTCCCGTCGTGGCCAAGTCAACTCGATGGACGACCGCTCTGGCGCCAAGGTTGTCAAGGCTGTTGTTCCGCTGTCGCAGATGTTCGGTTACGTTGGTGACCTGCGCTCCAAGACGCAGGGTCGCGCGAACTACACCATGGTGTTTGACTCCTACGGTGAAGTTCCGTCCAACGTCGCTCAGGAAATCATCGACGCCCGCAACGGCAACTAATCGCTGCTCCCTGCTTCTCGACGGCCTGCTCACGTGCCAGTGAGCGTGACCGGTAGAAGGAAGCGGGGATGGCCGCTAGTAGCGGTCGCGCTGGAATCGCCACAAGATTGAAGTGGTGGTTTGAGCCGGCCGTTACTCGCGACGAATGATCCCGGAACTTTCGGTCTGACGGTTTGAAAATCAGACTGGGAATCTCTAGGATCAGGTAACTGGCACATTGTGAATGAGCCGACGCCTTTTCGAAGGCAAAGGCAAATGTAAACCACGTGGCTGCGAAGGTCGTAGCCACCATGAAGTCCTAGGAGGACATACAGTGGCAAAGGCAAAGTTCGAACGTACAAAGCCGCACGTCAACATCGGTACCATTGGTCACGTCGACCACGGTAAGACGACCACCACGGCTGCTATCACCAAGGTGCTCGCTGACAAGTACCCGGAGGAGAACAAGTCCTTCGCGTACGACGCGATTGACAAGGCGCCGGAAGAGCGCGAGCGCGGCATTACCATTAACATTTCCCACGTCGAGTACAACACTCCTAAGCGTCACTACGCACACGTGGATGCTCCAGGCCACGCTGACTACATCAAGAACATGATCACCGGTGCTGCTCAGATGGACGGCGCAATCCTCGTGGTTGCTGCTACCGACGGCCCGATGCCTCAGACCCGCGAGCACGTTCTGCTTGCTCGCCAGGTTGGCGTTCCTTACATCCTCGTTGCCCTGAACAAGTGCGACATGGTCGACGATGAGGAAATCATCGAGCTCGTCGAGATGGAAGTTCGTGAGCTTCTCGCAGAGCAGGATTACGACGAAGAGGCTCCAATCGTTCACATCTCCGCTCTGAAGGCTCTTGAGGGCGAGGAGAAGTGGGTTGACTCCATCGTTGAGCTCATGGAAGCTTGCGACAACTCCATTCCGGACCCAGTTCGCGAGACCGACCGTGACTTCCTGATGCCGATCGAGGACATCTTCACCATTTCCGGCCGCGGTACCGTTGTTACCGGCCGTGTTGAGCGTGGCGTCCTGAACCTCAACGACGAAGTTGAGATCATCGGTATCCGCGAGAAGTCCACGAAGACCACCGTCACCTCCATCGAGATGTTCAACAAGCTTCTCGACACCGCTGAGGCTGGCGACAACGCAGCTCTGCTGCTCCGTGGCCTGAAGCGTGAGGACGTTGAGCGTGGTCAGGTTGTCATCAAGCCGGGCGCTTACACCCCTCACTCCAAGTTCGAGGGCTCCGTCTACGTCCTGTCCAAGGACGAGGGTGGCCGTCACACGCCATTCTTCGACAACTACCGTCCTCAGTTCTACTTCCGCACCACCGACGTTACCGGTGTTGTGCACCTGCCTGAGGGCACCGAGATGGTCATGCCTGGCGACAACGTCGACATGTCCGTCGAGCTGATCCACCCAGTCGCTATGGACGAGGGCCTGCGCTTCGCTATCCGCGAGGGCTCCCGTACCGTCGGCGCTGGCCGCGTCACTAAGATCCTCGGCTAATTCAGTCCGATAACGTGACGTAAAGGTCACTCCCCATCGGGGAGTGACCTTTTTTCATGCCTACAGTGCGTTGGGAAGGCAACGGTTCTAGGACCACTATGAACTGCAACTGGTCACCGTGCTGTTACTTCAGTGCATTGGGCACCGCCGACTTAAGGGACATTTTGTGTGTAACTAGCCGCGTCCAGCCCACCCCTTTCTCACGGCTAGACCGGGGTTCCACTGACGTTCATTGCCAGTATTGAATTCTTTCAGCCGCCCATTCAGTGCACCGCTGTGTGCAAGATCGTCTCTCGCCCCGCAGGCTGTATGGCAGCTCGCTTAACGGCATACCCCAATGCCTTGCTTCCCGGTCCTGTTCGTGCCCTGGCCAGTATCGTGCACGCCCAGGGCTTTGCTCGTCCCCCTGGCAGTATGCGATCGCCCAACGCGTAGAGAGACCGGTTCTTGTTCTCTAGAGCCACCAATCTCGCTGCGCTACCCGCAGACTCGATACATCCCACATGTCAGACGTCATCCGGCGTTCAATTCTCAAGACCGGCGAATGGAACTGTTTTGAAAACCATATCGGGAGTCCGGGAAACCGAATAGATATATACACACAAAATGTCTTTTAAGCCGCACCGTCTGGACACGAAACGCTCCCCACCCGTTGGCGGGGAGCTTTCGCGTGAGTCCTTTTAGGCGCTAACCTGGTCAAAGTGCAGCTTCCACAGGGTATCCACGTTCATTGTGTGGTTTGCCATTCGGAAGTCCTGATCGGCGCGCTCGAGAACGTCAACGACTTCGTCCAGCGAGAATGCTGGGTTGGCAATCGCAACGAATTCAACGGTCGGCCTGGTCTCGACCATCGCAACTTTGGCGTCGGCGGAGTTGATCATGGGGTCCATAGCCAAGTGGTGGCACGCCGCTTCGGCGACGCGTTTGACGTTGATTTCGGTTGTGCCATGCTCGGCGTCGGCCGCGGTGATTGCTCGGGTCGAGAATCCGCGGCTGCGTGTGTTCGCGATAATGGCCCACAGCCCGATAATTACCAGCACAACCGCACCGACGATCAACGCGGTGTTGTACCAGGAACGGTAGGGCAGGTTGCCGATCACCACTGGATCCACCTGCTGGATCCATTGGCTGGCGTAGGGGATGTCCCAGAAGTATGCGAGTGGAACGAACCCGATGCAGAGCAACAAAATGCCGAGGATGAAGACGAGTATGCGGTCAAAGAACGCAAGTGTCTTGGTCATTTACTTCGCCTCCTGTTCAGCAACTGGTGCTGGCGCTTCGGTCTTGATGGTGATGGCGGGTACCTGCTCCAGACGCTGGAACTCACCAACGAGAGTTTCGTATGCTTGCTGCTCGACATCTGGCCGCTGGACGTCGGTCTGCATTGTGAGCGTCAGTTTGTTCCGGTCCGCTTTGGTACGCGCATGGTTTGCGCCAAACTGAGACGTTGCAAGGAACGTCGACTTCCGCGCAATATCCACGGGTCGCGTCCAGATCGAAACCGGTGACTGCACGCGTAGATGAGTTTTCTGGCGTGGCTTCAACGACGCAATCACGAGCGCAAGCCCCACCAACATCACAACGATGCCGACGGCGACGGCTACCCACGTAATGTCAATGAGATTCAACGTCAACTGGTCGTAGAGCTCGGGGAGCCACTCCGGTTGGTTGCTAGTTTCCTGGAGTCGCACCCAAGCGTCGTGCCCGGTAACAACGGCGCCCCCGAGGAACGCCAGGCCGGCGAGCACGGTGATCCAGCGTGCAACTGGGCTAGCTTTCGGTGCGGCAGCCGGGTGCGGGCCTACTGGGGCGACGGGTGTATTAGGTTCGGTCATAGTACTTCACCGCCGGTTTGATCGTAATTTCACGAAGCGGCTGAGGTTGCGGTGCCGATACTGTCGTCGGTGCCGCTGTGCGCTTCACGCGAATGGGCTTGAGCGGCGCAGGTTGCGGAACGCTCGGGCTATATACGCGCTGTTTGCGTGTTTGCACGCCAAGCAGTCGGGCAGGCTCCGGCGTTTGTGGACGGAAAACCCGCGTGGGCTGTGCTTCGAAGCCCTTGGTACGCACGGGGTACGGAGTCGGAGCGGCAATGGATTTCACAGAGACTGGCTCTGGAACGTGGGTGTCCGTCAGGTCGTTGACAAGCGAGCGAGCGACGATATCGTGCAACGGTTCCGGCTCCTTCGTCGTCGGGGACTCTACGTCCAAAGGCTTGACCTTCAGCGGAGTCGGGATGATGAACGACTGGTGGTTTGCAACGTCGTCCCACGAGACGGGTTCACCGGCGTTCGCGGTGACGTTTGCCACCTCGATATTGACGCTGGAGACGTCCAGCCCAGTCAATGTCCGGATGTGCGAGATGATCGTTGAACGCACGGCGTCCGTGATGGCAGCAATGGGGGCAGGGTAAGTAGTAGCGATCTCGGCTTCGACGGCCGCGGTGCCTGAAACTCGGTCCAGGCGGACATCGATTTGGGGAAAGCTGCGGCCTGCCAAACCTGCAAGCTTTGCGTCCATTTCGATCGTGCCGGGCACTGACGAAGCCGCCACCTCAGCAATCTGCGCGATGACGCGCTCACTGAGATGGAATTGGTTCGACGCCATTAGCTACGACCCTTGCCCGAGCTGGTGCTCAGGATTTCTGCGAGGTCCAGCTTGCCATCAAGCTGGGCGCCGACGACACCACCAATGACGGAGAAGAGAACGAGCCACAGTAGCCCGAGTCCGCCGCCAAAGGTGACGAAGAAAGCAACGATAATGCCGATAATGACACCGGTTAACGCTTTGTTAGATAAAAGATTCATTGTTCACCACTTACTTGTAGTTGTGGGTACGCAACGCGGACGCCCTAACGGGCGTTCCTATTCGGCGTCGGCGACAACAACGTCGACGAAATCGACATCGGTGGCGCGCAGGGTAGCGGTGCGTACATCGTCGGCGACGGAGTGAATGTCCCGTTCGCTCGAAACGTCGTAAATAAAGTTGACTTCAAGGCCGCGGAGGTTGGGGTCTGAGGATCGCGTCGCGGGTTTGAGCCCTTCGATCCGCTCGCCGGGTAGCAGGAGGGCAACTTCACCGAAGAACCCGCCGTGCATACCCGCAACGCCGGGGACAGCCAAAATGGCGTCCCGGGCGGCTTCGGCCACCTCGCGGCTAACGGAGGTGTACGCCATAACTACTGAGCCAGCGCCTGGTTAGCGTTGTAGGCGGCCTCGTTGGACTCCTCGTTGTCCTGCTCCGGCAGGTGGACGTCGTGAACAGTGACGTCGACGCGGTCAACGATAAGGCCGGTCATGCGGGTCACAGCAACAGTGATGTTCTCGCGGATGGCGTTTGCGAGCTCGTGGATGGCGACGCCGTACTCCGCAATAATTGCAACAGCGACGGAAGCGTGGCCGTCCTCGACAACGACATCGACGCCCTGCTGAACATTGGTGGAGGAGGTCAGCGACTCGCGAACAGCGCCCCACATGCGTGCAGCGCCACCGCCCAGGTTGTAAACTCCGGAAACTTCGCGGGCGGCGATGCCGGCGATCTTGCCGACGACGTTGTCGTCGATCATCGTGGTGCCGTGCTCAGTCTCAAGGTTGGAGTTGCGGGTGCGAACCTGCTCTGTCTCCTTTGCCTCGGTGGTGGCAGGAGTGTTCTCGGTTGCATTGTGGTCGGCCATGGAAAATCCCTTCGTCTATATATTGGGTAAAGAAAAGTACGACGGACAGACGCCCGTGTAAACACCCAGGGTACACAGCAACCAGCTAGCTTGCCTGAATCGATGCAAAAATTTCCGAATGGATATCACTCTGCAATCAAACTGAAATGTTCAGAGGAGGGGTTGCGCTTCTTGCAAGAACGTGTTTTAATACTCGGGTTGCCTCGACATGGCGGCCGCAAGGTTGTGATGGTGGGGTAAACATGACACCTTCCAAAGAAGGTTTTTATCTAGGTTAACTAGGTGAGAAACCGGAGAAGGGACATGGCAAATAAACAGCGGCAGTACGCAAGGGTCACGCACCCTTCCGAGTCTGACACCCCGATGCACGTGTGCACCGAGGCGGAAGCACTGAAGTAAGCGCGCAGTTTATTGTCGCGTTACTCACCTTCCGGAAGTGTCAAACAGTCAATGAAAACGACACTGGCGTTGAGCCATGGGCCCAGCCCGGACAACGTTATAGAGAAACTAGAAGCTACAACCCCACCGCTTCGTTCAGAATGTGGGGATGCGAGGAAGAGGTAAGCGTGGCGGGACAGAAGATCCGCATCAGGCTGAAGGCCTACGACCACGAAGCGATCGACGCATCTGCGAAGAAGATCGTTGAGACGGTCACCCGCACGGGTGCCCGCGTCGTTGGACCGGTGCCGTTGCCCACAGAGAAGAACGTGTACGCCGTTATTCGTTCTCCCCACAAGTACAAGGACTCTCGCGAGCACTTTGAGATGCGCACGCACAAGCGTCTCATCGACATTCTCGATCCGACGCCGAAGACGGTTGACGCGCTCATGCGTATCGACCTTCCTGCAAGCGTTGACGTGAACATCCAGTAATCACTAGAGATCCGACAACCTGTAAGTAGTGGAGAACTAATACATGTCTGATAACCAGATCAAGGGCATTCTGGGCACCAAGCTCGGCATGACCCAGATCTTCGACGACGAGAACCGTGTTATCCCGGTTACCGTCGTTGAGGCTGGGCCGTGCGTGGTCACCCAGATCCGTACACCAGAGACTGATGGCTACTCCGCCATCCAGATTGCTTACGGCGACATCGATCCCCGTAAGACGAACAAGCCAGAGGCTGGCCACTTCAAGAAGGCTGGCGTCACCCCACGTCGCTACGTAGCTGAAATCCGCATGGATGACACCTCTGCGTACGAACTCGGCCAAGAGATCACCGTCAATCTGTTTGACGGCGACGTCTTCGTCGACGTTGCTGGCACCACCAAGGGCCACGGCTTCGCTGGCGCAATGAAGCGTCACGGCTTCGCGGGCCAGGGTGCAGCACACGGTAACCAGGCTGCTCACCGTCGCGTTGGTGGCATTGGTGGCGCGTCTACGCCGGGTCGCGTGTTCAAGGGCAAGCGCATGGCTGGCCGTATGGGCGGTAACCGCGTTACTACCCAGAACCTGAAGATTCAACGCATCGACGGCGACAACAACCTCCTCCTCATCAAGGGTGCTATCCCTGGTGCGAAGGGTTCTGTTGTTACCGTCAAAACCGCAGTGAAGGGCGGTGCTCACGCATGACGAACCTGACGTTGAACGTCCACACCGCAGACGGAAAGACCAACGGTTCCGTTGAGCTTCCGGCAGAACTTTTTGACCGTGAAGCTTCCATTCCCCTGATGCACCAGGTTGTGACAGCTCAGCTGGCAGCCGCTCGTCAGGGCACTCACGCCACCAAGACCCGCGGCATGGTCCGCGGTGGTGGTAAGAAGCCATTCCGCCAGAAGGGCACCGGTCGCGCTCGTCAGGGCTCGATCCGCGCGCCACACTTCACCGGCGGTGGCATTGTCCACGGTCCGCAGCCGCGTTCTTACGCGCAGCGCACCCCAAAGAAGATGATCAAGGCTGCACTTGCTGGTGCACTCACTGATCGTGTTCGCAACGAGCGCATCCACCTCATTGAGGAGCTTGTTCCGGGCCAGAAGCCTTCGACCAAGTCTGCTCGTGCGTTCATTGAGCGTCTGACTGACCGTAAGTCGGTGCTGCTCGTGATCGGCCGTGAGGATGTTAACTCCCGTCTGTCCGCAAGGAACCTGCCGGGCGTCACCATTCTTGAGCCGGCGCAGCTGAACACCTACGACGTGCTGAACGCCGATGACGTTGTGTTCTCGGTTGAGGCGCTGCACACCTTCATCAACCGTGGCAAGGCTGAAGCTGCGGAGGAGGAGAAGTAAATGGCTAAGATCGTGAATTCCCGCGACATCATCATCGCGCCGGTCCTCTCTGAGAAGACCTACGCGCTGATGGAGCAGAACACCTACACGTTTTTTGTAGCGAAGTCTGCTAACAAGACCCAGATCAAGATTGCCGTGGAAGAGATTTTCGGCGTCGACGTCGCTTCGGTGAACACCGTGAACCGTGAGGGCAAGCGCAAGCGTTCCCGCACTGGTTTCGGTAAGCGCAAGGACACCAAGCGCGCCTACGTTACTCTCCGCGAGGGCAGCGATCCCATCGACATCTTCGGCGGCGCAGCCGTCTAAGTGACTCGATAGAAAAGGACAAAATATGGCTATTCGTAAGTACAAGCCGACAACCCCGGGTCGCCGTGCCAGCTCTGTTTCGGAGTTCGAGGAGCTTACCCGCTCCACTCCGGAAAAGTCGCTGCTGCGCCCGCTCCCGAAGAAGGGTGGCCGCAACACGCACGGCCACATCACCACTCGTCACCGTGGTGGCGGCCACAAGCGTCGTTACCGCGTGATTGACTTCCGCCGTTCGGACAAAGACGGCGTGCTGGCAAAGGTTGCTCACATCGAGTACGACCCGAACCGCACCGCTAACATTGCTTTGCTCCACTACTACGACGGTGAGAAGCGCTACATCATCGCTCCGAAGGGCCTGAAGCAGGGTGCCGTCGTTGAGGCTGGTCCTAACGCCGACATCAAGGTTGGTAACAACCTCCCACTGCGTAACATCCCGACCGGTACGACGATCCACGCTGTTGAGCTCAAGCCTGGTGCAGGTGCCAAGCTTGCTCGTTCCGCAGGCGCTTCTATCCAGCTGCTCGGTAAGGAAGGTTCCTACGCAGTGCTGCGTATGCCGTCCTCCGAAATTCGCCGCGTGGACATCCGCTGCCGCGCAACCGTTGGTGAGGTCGGCAACGCTGACCAGATCAACATCCGCTGGGGCAAGGCTGGCCGTATGCGCTGGAAGGGCTGGCGCCCAACGGTCCGCGGTGTTGTCATGAACCCTGTGGATCACCCACACGGTGGTGGTGAAGGTAAGACTTCCGGTGGTCGTCACCCAGTGTCCCCATGGGGCAAGAAGGAAGTTCGCACCCGCAACCCAAACCGTTACTCAAACAACATGATCGTGCGACGCCGTCGCTCGAAGAACAAGAAGCGTTAAGAGGAGGTAGTAAGACATGCCACGTAGCCTAAAGAAAGGCCCGTTCGTCGATGAGCACCTCCTCAACAAGGTGGACGCTCAGAACGATGCAGGCACCAAGCAGGTAATCAAGACCTGGTCTCGCCGTTCGACCATTCTCCCAGATTTCATCGGACACACTTTCGCCGTCCACGACGGCCGCAAGCACGTCCCGGTGTTTGTCGACGAGTCCATGGTCGGCCACAAGCTCGGCGAGTTTGCACCAACCAAGACCTTTAAGGGTCACGTCAAGGAACAGAAGGGACGTCGATAAGCAATGGCTGACACCATCACCACTGCATCCGCGACGGCCAAGTTCGTTCGTGTTTCCCCGATGAAGGCGCGCCGCGTGCTCGCCCTCGTCCGTGGGAAGTCCGTCTCCGAGGCTCTCGCAGTCCTGAAGTACGCACCACAGGGTGCTGCGAAGGACGTCGCCAAGGTTGTTGCATCTGCAGCCGCCAACGCTGAAAACAACTTCGGTTTGGACCCGCGTACGCTGGTCGTCTCCGAGTGCTGGGCAAACGAAGGTCCGACCATGCGTCGCTTCCAGCCACGCGCTCAGGGTCGCGCATTCCAGATCCGGAAGCGTACCTCGCACATCACCGTAGTTGTCGAGTCCAAGGAAGGGGCGAAGTAATGGGCCAGAAGATTCACCCACACGGCCTGCGCCTGGGTATCACGTCCGACTGGAAGTCCCACTGGTACGCCGACAAGAACTACGCTGATTACGTCGCAGAAGACATCAAGATCCGCGAGTTCCTGTCCAAGGGCCTCGAGCGCGCCGGTATCTCCGACGTCGTCATCGAGCGCACCCGTGACCGCGTCCGCGTCGACATTCACACTGCCCGCCCGGGCATCGTGATTGGCCGTCGTGGCGCTGAGGCTGACCGCATCCGCCGTGAGCTCGAGAAGCTCACCGGCAAGATGGTTGCGCTGAACATCCTCGAGGTCAAGAACGTCGACGCCGACGCGACGCTCGTTGCTCAGTCCATCGCTGAACAGCTGGTCAACCGCGTTGCGTTCCGTCGTGCGATGCGCAAGGCAATCCAGTCCGCTATGCGTAACCCACAGGTCAAGGGCATCAAGGTCATGACCTCGGGTCGTCTCGGCGGCGCTGAAATGTCCCGCGTCGAGCGCTACCACGAAGGCCGTGTGCCACTGCACACCCTTCGTGCTGAGATCGACTACGGCATCGCAGAAGCACACACGACTTTCGGCGTCATCGGCGTCAAGGTTTGGATCTACAAGGGCGACGTCGTCGGTGGCGTGCGCGAGTCCGAGCTCAACGCTCCGTCGAACGAGCGTCGTGGCCGTGGCGATCGCCGCCCACGCCGTGGTGGCCAGCGCCGCCAGCGTGCAGAGCAGAAGCAGGAGGGCTAATCAATGCTTATTCCTAAGCGTGTGAAGTACCGCCGCCAGCACCGCCCGACTCGTTCTGGCGTGTCCAAGGGTGGCAACACGATCAACTTCGGTGACTACGCTCTGCAGGCTCTCGAGCCGGCGTACATCACCAACCGTCAGATTGAGGCGGCTCGTATTGCGATCAACCGCCACGTCAAGCGTGGTGGCAAGGTCTGGATCAACATCTTCCCGGACCGTCCGTTGACGCAGAAGCCGCTCGGTGTTCGTATGGGCTCCGGTAAGGGCCCTGTCGAGAAGTGGGTCGCTAACGTAAAGCCGGGACGTATTCTCTTTGAGATGTCCTACCCGAACGACGCAACCGCTATCGAGGCACTGCGCCGCGCAGGCGCGAAGCTGCCTTGCAAGGTTCGCATCATCAAGAAGGAGGACCAGTTCTAATGGCAAACGGTACCCCCGCATCCGAGTTCCGCGAGCTCAACGACGAAGAGCTGCGCGCTCGTCTGTCCGAGGCAAAGGAAGAGCTGTTTAACCTGCGCTTCCAGCTTGCTACCGGCCAGCTGACCAACAACCGCCGCATCTCCACCGTGAAGCGCGACATCGCACGTATCTACACCGTGCTGCGCGAGCGCGAGCTCGGCCTGTCCGTTGTTCCGGGAGCTGAGGCTTAATCATGAGTGAGGCAAACGTGAACGAACAGACCAACGAGAAGCGTGTTCAGAAGAACCGCCGCGGCTACGTCGTCTCCGACAAGATGGACAAGACCATCGTTGTCGAGGTCGAGGACCGCAAGTCCCACGCCCTGTACGGCAAGATCGTCCGTACCACCAAGCGCGTGAAGGCACACGACGAGGAGAACACCGCCGGTGTTGGCGACCTCGTCCGCATCCAGGAGACGCGTCCGCTGTCCAAGGACAAGCACTTCCGTCTCGTGGAGATCATTGAGAAGGCACGCTAAACCCATCCGGTAGAGGCGTCCGACTCAAGGACAAGAGAGCACCACCCCCAAGTTTCGTTACGACGGGGTGGTGCTTTTTCTATTTCGGTAGACTTTCTGGTGCTCGTAACGTTCAATGAAAAGGAGTTCACTATGGGTACTGGTAAGTTTTGCGTCACCGTTGCACACGCGAAGGATAATGAGGACCTGGCGACGCTCGGCTTCGTCGTCGCCAATGCTGCTGTTGGTTCCGCGCAGGACACGATGGTGTTCCTGTCCTCCGAGGGCGCTCGTCTGGCTGTGAAGGGCTACGCAGACGACATTCATGAGGAGGGATTCGCGCCGATCAAGGAACTCATCGAGAACTTTGTCGCGGCAGAGGGCAAGCTGTACGTGTGTGCGCCTTGTGCGAAGAAGCGCGGCTTCGGGGAAGAGGATCTTATCGACGGCGCCACCATCGTCGGCGGCGCAAAGCTGGTTGAGTTCCTGGCAGACGGCACCCCAAGCGTTTCCTACTAAGGCAACGATGTCTCAGTCCGAGAATCTGCACCCGTACGCCCCAGACGCCAGCTTCGACGGTGGCGATCTGGACTGCGGTAACGGGTTGCTGTTATTGATCCGAAAGAACATCGATCCGCTCGAGTCTGGCCAGCTGCTGGAGATCATCTCCTACGACCCCACAGTCAAGGTGGACCTGCCTTCCTGGTGTAACTTGACTGGCAACGACCTGGTCAACGTGGTTGAGGAGCCAGAGCACAAGCGGTGGCGCTTCCTTGTGTCGAAGGGGGCGTTCACGAAGCCCGTGGAGGTTGCTGATATCCCGGCCGCTCCCGAGGCTGTGCGCCCGAAAAAGAAGAAGGGGCCGCGCAAGCGCCCGCAGATGCCGGTGACGCAGGAGGTCGTGGAGCCGACGATCGCCAAGGAACTGCCTGAGCCAGCTCCCGCGCCGGAGATTCCGGAGGGATCTGTGCTGACGATGGGCTCTTGGCCACGGTCTCCGTGGTTGTTGGATGCGCTGCACCGCCACCTCGAAGAGCGGATGGATGAAGGCACGTTCCAGGCCACAGCCGACGACGCAGTGCGCCTTGTGCTTGCGGCGCAGGAGCGGGCCGGAGTGGACGTCGTCACGGATGGTGAAATGCGACGCGACAACTACTCGAGCTTCGTCGCGGGGCGTCTGCAGAACTGCCAGCTGATCCCGATTACAGACCTGCTGCCGTACGTGGATGACCCTGAGGAGTTCGAGCGCGAGCTTCGCGCGTTGGACGTCCCGGCGGGCGAGGTGCGCCACCCGGCGGTCTTTGGCCCGCTTGGTCGCGATAAGCCACTGGTTGCGCACGAGGTTGAGTTTGTGCAGCAGCTTACCGACCGCCCGGTGAAGGTGTGCCTGCCAGGGCCGTACCTGCTCACGCGCACGATGTGGATGGAGTGTGTCTCCGACCGCGCGTACGAGAACCGCGAGGAGATGTCGAAAGACATCGTTCGCGTGCTACGCGAGGAGCTCCACGAATTGCTGGCGAAGGGAACGTCGCTGGTGCAGATCGATGAGCCGGTGCTTACTGAAGTCGTGTACGGGCAGGCAGGCGGGGGCGGCCGCACGTTTATGTGTGGCGCGCTCGACGGCCTGGAGGGCACGGTGGATGAGGAGCTGGAGTTCGCGAAGTCGTTGCTCGATGAGCTCACTGAGGGGCTGCCGAAGGAGCGGTTGGCGTTGCACGTGTGCCGCGGCAACTGGACCACGGATGAGTCCGCGGCGTTGACGGGCGATTACGCTCCGTTCGTTGAGCTGTTCGCCTCGCTGAACGTGGGTATGTTGTCCATGGAGTTGGCGACGCCACGTGCCGGCGATATCCGAGCCCTCGAGGGAATCCGCGACGACCAGCGCATCTGCGTTGGCGTGCTGAACCAAAAGCTCCAGGAGCTGGAGCCGGTCGAAGCAGTGGAGGAGCGCATCGAGCGCGCCCTGGACACGTTCGGAGCTGACCGAGTGGTCTTCTCGACGGACTGCGGTTTTGCAACGTTTGCGGATAACCCAATCGTGGCCGCGAACTTGGCTGAGCAGCAGCTCGCGCTCATTGTGCAGGCCCGCGACAATGTGATGGCGCGCCGCAATGCATGAGGATCACTACTGGGACGCCCAGGACATCGCGTGCGGTGATGTCCTGGTGCGCCTCTTCCTCTTGTTCCGCGACCAGATCAAGGATGGGGAAGTGCTGCACTTGCGGTCCACGAACGAGGCGATCGATATCGATATTCGTGCCTGGTGCGGCCTGACTGGCAACACGTTGCTGCGCGCGGATCACCCGGAGTTTTATATCCGTAAAACTTCTGATTGATGTGAAACTTCGGCTATCCTTAGCGCTGTGAATAAAGGACTGCGCCGAACGAACCGTGTCGTTTCCCGAGCCCTCGCAACCGTTGGGCTCGGGCTTTGTATTCTTGCCTCTACCGCCGCCTGCGGGTTTGGGGGCGGTCAGCCGGTCATGGCAGCTGATACGACAGAGCTCGCTCCTCGTGATGTTGCTGCCAAAGTGCCGGTCACCGCGACGGTGGAGGCTGCCACGGTGACCGCGTTGACGACGCACCTGACCGGCCCGGTCACAGCCCTGAACGTGAAGGTGGGACAGCGTGTCGAGGCGGGCCAGGTCGTCGCGGTCCTGGATACGTCGGGGGTCCAGCGTGAGATTGATGCGCAGCGCGCGCAGCAGATTTCGGCGGATGTCGCGGCGCAGAATCAGCTTGAGCAGGCCCAGCAGGCTTACCAGCAGTCGAGCGACGCGATGCAGCGTGGCCTGAACCCGCAGGTGACGCAGGCGGAGGCGGCGCTTCGCCAGGCTGATGGCCAGTTGCAGGAGGCTACCGCAGTTTTCGAGCAGCGAAAGAAAGCAGTCGCTGCGGGCCTGGACAGCACGCTGCTTACGCAGGCGCAGGGCGTGGACTCGGCGCGTCGTGACGCGCTGACGGCGGCCCTGGAGTCTGTGCGCGGCAACCACGGCATCTTCCAATCTGGGATGGCGCAAGACGATGCTGTGCAGCCGTTGCTGAGCAAACTGGAGGCCGACGAGCGTTTCCGCGGCGCGAAGCACAACCTTTCTGCGGCGCAAAAGGCGTACGACGCTGCCCTCAACGACACCGACGCGGATCTTGCGGCGAAGCAGCGCGCCGTGGCTCAGGCGTTTGATGCGAAGGCGGAGGCAGCGGTCGGGCTCGAGGTAGCAAAGCTTGCGGCCCAGCAGCAGCTCGACTCCCAGGCGGCAGCGGTGCAGCAGGCACAGCGTGGGGTGCAGGCGGCGCAGGCCGCGGCGGGCCAGTCAATCGCGCAGCTTGAGGTCGACGTGGCGTCGGGCCAGGTGCGAGCCCCGATCGCGGGTGTGGTCGCGGAGGTCGCGGTGAAGCAGGGGCAAACGCCGACGGGCTATCTGCTCTCGGTGGCGGACCCGAACCGGCTGGTGCTGCGCGCGAGCGTCAAGGAGCTGGACTCGGCGAAGATGAAGCCGGGCGACGCCGTCTCGTTCACCACGCCTGGCACCGGCGCGAAGAAGTTTAAGGGCCGTGTGCTGGATGTTTCATCAGTTGCGGAAACGCAGCCCGCGGCGGATGGGGCGTCGGCACAGGCGGCGCGCCCGGAGTTCCCCGTGGAGATCGAGGTTCTGGGTGATACCGAGGGCCTCAAGATCGGCGGGACGGCAAAGGCGCAGATCACCACGGAGTCCGCGAAGGACGCGCTCGCTGTGCCGCGGGAGGCCGTCGTCGATGAGAACGGTAGCTACTCGGTGTACGCGCTGCGCCCGAAGGATGACGGGGACAAGTTCGAGGTAGTGAAGACGCCTGTCAAGGTTGGGCTGGTGTCGGATTCGGATGTGGTCGTAGAGGGCGTCGAGAAGGGGACGCGGGTGCTGAACAAGCCTGCCGAGTATCGCGAACGCGTCGGTGCCACCGTGACCTTGGTTGAGGAGCAGGAGTGAACCCGCGCGAATCTGTCAGGCTCGCCACGGTGAGCCTGCGGGCGAACAAGATGCGCTCGGCGCTGACGCTGCTCGGGGTGATCATTGGCATCGCCTCGGTGATTGCGATTATGACGCTGGGTAAGGCGATGCAGAAGCAGACGCTGGACAGCCTGGAGCAGTTCGGCATTCACGACGTCCACCTCGAAGTCAAGCCCCGCCAGGAGGATGACAGCGAGGCCGCCCGCTACATGTTCCAAGAAATTGACGACGCCTCGAAGCTCACCCCCGACATGATCGAGGACCTGCGCGCCGAACTCGGGACGCGGGCGAAGGGTATCGCGTTTGAGTTGGATAGCTCGACAGCTCAGGCGACACGCGGGCTGGCGCACGGCACCACGATGGTGAGTTTTGTCAACGCTGACCAGCTGGAGATGCAGAACCTGCCGCTGACCGCCGGGCGATTTCTGACCCAAGACGACATTGAGGCGAACCGCGCCGTGGCGGTGGTCTCGCCGGAGGTTGTGGAGCAGCTGTTCAATAACGACCCTGATTCGGCGATCGGGCAGGAAGTCGAGCTGGACATCGGCGGGCAGTACGCTTCGGTGCAGGTGGTCGGCGCGTACGGGCACTTTGAGAAGCAAGGCGTGCTGGTCGGGGACTTTTCGCAGTCGATGATGGCGGTGCCGTACACGGTGCAGCCGGACATGATGCGCACGCCGGTGCCTGGCGTAGACAACGTGAGTGTGCGCGTCGCCGATGGCGCCGACACCGATCAAGTGGCCAAGGACGTCCAGGCGTGGGCGGACCGTGCCTATGAGGACGACCCCGATTACAAGGGGAAAGTGGCCGACATGAAGCGTGACATCGATCAGCTCAACCAGACGTTGACCATGATGAGCGTGGTGGTCTCCGCAATCGGCGGGATCTCGCTACTCGTCGGCGGTATCGGCGTGATGAACATCATGTTGATTACCGTGACGGAGCGCACCCGCGAGATCGGTGTGCGCATGGCTCTGGGCGCGACGCGTCGGATGATCCGCACGCAGTTTGTTACCGAGGCGATGATCGTCTGCCTCATCGGCGGGCTCTTCGGCGTGGTCGTGGGCGCGGGCTTCGGCATGCTGGGCGCCCTGCTGCTCAACGCCTTCGTGTTTCCTCCGATCTCGGCAGTGCTACTCTCACTGGTATTCGCGCTGCTGATTGGCCTGTTCTTCGGCTACTACCCGGCCAACCGCGCCTCGAGAATGAACCCGATCGAAGCCCTGCGCTACGAATAGCAACAACGTTTGGAGTGACACATATGGCAGCCACCGTGCTGACCACGGAAAACACGCGCCGGTACAAGCCCGAGCCATCAGTGGCGACAGCGCTGAAGACACCGCGCATCCTGACGAAGGAGGTCCTCGCCGGGCTAGTTGTGGCGCTGGCGCTGATCCCAGAGGCGATCAGCTTCTCCATCATCGCCGGGGTGGACCCGAAGATCGGGCTGTACTCCTCCTTCATCATGGCGATGGTGATCGCGATTACGGGTGGGCGCCCCGCCATGATCGCGGCCGCCACCGGTGCGGTGGCGCTGGTAATCGCGCCACTGGTGCGCGACTACGGCTACGACTACATGGTGGCGGCCATCATGCTCGCCGGGGTGTTCCAGATTCTGTTGGCGGTAGCTGGCGTCGCAACGCTGATGCGGTTCTTGCCGCGAAGCGTGATGGTTGGCTTCGTCAACGCGCTGGCGATTCTCATCTTTGTGGCGCAGCTGCCTGAAATTATTGGGCATCACTGGGCGGTGTTCCCGCTGCTGGCGCTGGCCATCGTGATCATGGTGGTGATGCCGAAGTTTACGCAGGCGGTTCCGGCCCCGCTTGTCGCAATCCTGGTGGTGACGCTCATCGCGGTCGCAACGAATGCGCCGGTGCCGACGGTCGGGGACCGCGGCGAGTTGCCGAGCAGCCTGCCCGAATTCTTTATCCCACACGTGCCGCTGACCTGGGAGACGCTGCGGATCATCGCACCGTACTCGCTTGGCGTGGCGCTTGTTGGCCTGATGGAGTCGCTGATGACCGCGAAGCTGATTGACGAAGTCACGGACACGCACTCCAACAAGACTCGCGAGAGCTGGGGGCAGGGCGTCGCGAACATTGTCACCGGCCTGTTCGGCGGGATGGGTGGCTGCGCCATGATCGGCCAGTCCATGATCAACGTGAAGGTCTCGGGGGCTCGCACCCGTATTTCCACCTTCCTGGCGGGCGCGTTCCTGCTGATTCTGATGCTCGCGTTCGGCGAGTACGTCGCCATGATCCCGATGGCTGCGCTCGTTGCCGTGATGGTCATGGTGTCGGTGGGCACGTTCGACTGGCACTCGGTGATGCCGAGCACGCTGCGCAAGCTGCCGGCTTCGGAAACCGTCACGATGCTGATCACGGTTGCAGTGGTGCTGGCGACGAACAACTTGGCTATCGGCGTCGTGGTGGGTGTGCTTGTGGCGTCGGTCATCTTCGTGCGAAACGTCGCCCACCTGGTGGAAGTGACCCGCGAAGTTGTCGACGGCGTGGCCCACTACGTGGTGTCCGGCCAGCTGCTGTTCGCGTCCTCCAACGACCTGACCACCTTGTTCATGTACTCGGAGGACCCGGAGGAGGTTGTCGTGGACCTGCACCGCGCGCACGTGTGGGACGCGTCGACGGTCGCGGCGCTCGACAGCATTGAACAAAAATACGAGGAGCGCGGCAAGCATGTGAGCTTTGTCGGCATGAATCCGAGTACCACGGAGTTTCACGGCAAGCTCACGGGCTCGCTGGGATAGGGTTCGGCGGCGTCACTTTTTCAGGAACTACGCCGCGTGTAAAATTCGCCCCATGTGTGGAATCGTTGGATACATAGGTGGCGAGCGTGCACGCGAGCACGACGCCCTCACCGTCATTATTGAGGGGCTTCGCAGGCTCGAATACCGCGGTTATGACTCGGCCGGGGTAGCAGTCATGCAGGGCGACACCATCGCGTGCAGGAAGAAGGCAGGCAAGGTCGCGGACCTAGAGCAGGCCATCGCCGAGGCACCGCTTGCGCCCTCCAACCTGGGCATCGGGCACACCCGGTGGGCAACCCACGGCGGGCCTACCGACGCCAACGCCCACCCCCACGTCGTCGGCGACGGCGCGCTGGCCGTGGTGCACAACGGCATCATCGAGAACTTCGCGGCACTCCGCGCCGAGCTGAGCGAGAAGGGCTACACGTTCCGCTCCGAAACTGACACCGAGGTAGCAGCCACGCTGCTGCTGGACATCTTCAATACTGAGGCGAACAAGGACCTCACCGAGGCAATGCGCCTGACCGCCCTGCGACTCGAGGGCGCGTTCACGCTGCTGGCCATCGAGCAGGAATTCCCGGACCGTATCATTGCGGCGCGCTGGAACTCACCGCTGGTGATCGGCCTGGGCGAGGGTGAGAACTTCCTCAGCTCTGACGTCTCCGGCTTCATCGAGTTCACCCGCGACGCGGTGGAGATGGACAACGGGCAGATCGTCACCCTGACCGCCGACAGCTACGACATCATTGACTTCGAAGGCAACCACGCCGAGGGCAGCCCGTTCCGCGTCGAGTGGGACGTCACCGCCGCAGAAAAGGGTGGGTTTGATTCCTTCATGGCGAAGGAGATCCACGACCAGCCGGCCGCCGTTCGCGACACCCTCTACGGCCGCTTCGACGCCGAGGGCAAACTCACGCTCGACGAACTACGTATCGACGAGTCCGTGCTGCGCAGCGCCGACAAGATCATCATCGTGGCGTGTGGTACTGCGGCGTACGCGGGGCACGTCGCGAAGTACGCGATTGAGCACTGGTGCCGCATCCCGACGGAAGTCGAGTTGGCGCACGAGTTCCGCTACCGCGACCCCATCGTCACCCCGAACACCCTGGTTGTGGCCATTTCGCAGTCCGGCGAGACCATGGACACCCTCATGGCGGTGCGCCACGCGCGCGAGCAAGGCGCGAAGGTCATCGCGATCTGCAACACGGTCGGCTCCTCCATTCCGCGTGAGGCCGACGCCTCCCTGTACACCTACGCCGGCCCAGAGATCGCAGTGGCGTCAACGAAGGCGTTCATCTCCCAGATCGTGGCGTCGTACCTGCTGGCGCTGTACCTGGCGCAGGTGCGTGGCAACAAGTTCGCGGACGAGATCCAGACGATCATCAGCGAGCTGGAGGAGATGCCGGAGAAGATCCAGCACATCCTGGATAACGAGGCGGAAATCCAGGAACTTGGCCGCGAGCTCGCCGACGCGAAGTCGGTACTCTTCCTCGGCCGTCACGTCGGCTTCCCAGTCGCGCTCGAGGGCGCACTGAAGCTCAAGGAGGTCGCCTACCTGCACTCCGAGGGCTTCGCCGCAGGCGAGCTCAAGCACGGCCCGATCGCGCTGGTTGAGGAAGGGCAGCCGGTGTTCGTCATCGTGCCGTCGAAGCGTTCGCGCCACAACCTGCACGCCAAGGTTGTTTCCAACATTCAGGAGGTTCGCGCGCGCGGCGCCGTCACCATCGTGATCGCGGAAGAGGGCGACGAAGACGTGAACCGCTTCGCCAACCACGTGATCCGCATCCCGCAGTCTGCGGGCCTCATGCAGCCCCTCTTGTCGACGATCCCACTGCAGATCTTCGCCTGTACCGTCGCGCAAGCACGTGGCTTGAACGTGGACCAGCCACGCAACCTGGCGAAGTCCGTCACGGTGGAGTAGCGCGCTAGAGTGGCCGCATGAAGAAGTTTGGGTTCCTTTCATTCGGTCACCACGCACCACCCGGGCGCCAGGGGATGACCGCGCGCGAGGCGCTGCAGGACACTGTGGAGCTGGCACGCCAGGCGGATGCTATCGGTGTCAACGGCGCATACGTGCGCGTGCATCACTTTGCGCCGCAGTTCGCGTCTCCGATTGCCCTGCTTGGCGCGATGGCGTCGGCGACGAAGCACATTGAGGTGGGCACCGGCGTCGTCGATATGCGCTACGCCAACCCGCTGCAGCTTGCGGAGGACGTCGCCGCGCTCGATTTGCTAAGCGACGGCCGCCTCGCCTTCGGCGTCTCCCGCGGGTCACCGGAGCCTGCCGATAGAGGGTGGCGCGCTTTCGGCTACGAGTCAGAGGCCGCGAACGGTTCTGACCTGGCGCGTGCACATTTCCAGCGTTTCATTTCCGCGCTGCGCGGGGACCCGATGGCGCTCGCCGCATCCCTTGAGGAGCAGTACCCGCAGATGTACCCGCCTGCCAGCCCACTTTCGGTGTTGCCACACTCCGAGGGGGCGGCGCGCCGGGTGTGGTGGGGCGCAGGTACCTTCGCCAGCGCCGAGCAGGCTGCCCGCGACGGCGTGAACCTGATGAGCTCCACGCTGATTTCGGAAGCCGACGGCCGCAGCCTCGGCGAGCTGCAGGCGGAACAGATCCAGCACTACCGGAAGGCGTGGGCGGACGCGGGCCACGACTGGGAACCGCGCGTTTCTGTTTCTCGTTCTATCTTTCCGATCGTGGACGAGGACACCGAGCGGCTCTTCGGACTGCTGGATACCGAGGAACAGATCGGACAGATTGAGCGTGGTGTGTACACCACGTTTGGCAAGACGTACGCCGCAGAGGCCGACCAGCTTATCGAGGAGCTCGGTAATGACCCAGCAATCCAGGCCTCGGACACGCTGATGCTCACCGTTCCGAACCAGGCCGGGGTGGACGTGTGCATGCAGATCCTGCGCGGGTTCGCCGAGCACGTCGCGCCGGCGCTTGGGTGGGAGCCAGCGAACGCGGCTTCCTAATCCAGCTCGTGGGCGAAGGGGGTGTCTGCGCCGGTGCGCGACACCGTGATCGCGGCCGCGCGGGTGGCGAACGTGAGGATGTCGCACCATTCCTCCTCGCCGAGGGCGAGCAGGCCGTCGCGGTCCAGGCCGCGGGCGTCGAACTGGTGGACCAGCGCCGCCATCACTGTGTCGCCGGCCCCAATCGTGTCCGCGACCGTGACCTTCGGTGACGGGACCGTGACCGTGCCGAACGGCGCGCGTACCCGCAGGCCGTCGGCGCCGAGCGTGGTCACCACGACTGGCACGTGGGAGGTGTCACCGAGGAACTCGACTTCCTCGTCGGAGAGTTTGAGCACCGTTACGGAATCGAGCAGCCCCCGCAGGAACAGGCGGTGTTTCGCGGAGGCGAACGCCGGGCGGATATTCGGGTCCAGGCAGACGATTGCGCCGTGCTTTGCCGACTCAGAGGCGGCCTCCGCGTAGCGCAGCGACGCCGGTTCCAGCGCCAGGGACAGGGTCCCAAACACCGCGTAGCCCTCCTGCACCGGGACCGGCTGTGCGAAGCGGTCGGCGGTGCCGTCGACGTAGAACGTGTACGTTGCCGAGCCGTTCTCAGCCAGGGCGGTGACAGCAAGGGTGGTGGGCTCGTCGCCGCGGCCGCAGTTGGTGAGGTCCACGTGGGCGTCGAGAAGCGATTGGGCGAGTGCCTCCCCGAAGTTGTCACGAGACAACCGTGACTGGAAGGAGACGTCTGCGCCGAGTCGGCCCAGAGCTCGGGCCACATTGAACGGGCCGCCACCGAGCGCGGGCACCAGCGGCGCGAGCGGGGAACGGTCCTGGGGGACAAGGTCAACGAGGGCTTCGCCGTACACAGTGATCATGGTTCCACCGTAGACTAAGTCGCATGACGTACCGGCCAACATTTCACCTGTCCCCGCCGCAAGGGCGCCTCAACGACCCGAACGGCGTCACGTTCATCGGCGACCAACTCCACGTGTTTTACCAGCATGATCCGTGCTTTCCGCACGCTGCGAAGCGCACCGGTTGGGGCCACGCCGTCACCACAATTGGGGGTGAGGAGGGCCTGGGCCAGTGGCGCCACCTTCCGGACGCGCTGTATCCGGACTTCCCGTACGACACGCACGGGTGCTACTCCGGGTCCTCCGTGGTCCACGACGGTGAGGTCATGCTGTTTTACACCGGCAACGTGAAGGAGGATGGGCGCCGCCTGACCACGCAGAACCTGGTCCGCGTTGAGGACTTGGAGGGCCCGATGGGCGGTGTGTACCACCGTGCGCCGGAGAATCCGCTCATTGACGGCCCAGCCCTCGGCTTTACCGCCCACTACCGGGACCCGCACGTCACTCAGAATGAGGACGGCTCCTGGCGCATGGTGCTCGGTGCGCAGCGTGAGGAGGAGCGCGGCGCGGTGGTGCTCTACGAGTCACCGGACCTGGTGAACTGGTCGTTTGCTGGCGCGCTGCAGTTCGAGGGGCTGGACCCGCGCGTTGAGGCCGCCTACATGTGGGAGTGCCCGAACCTGCTGCGGATGCGTGACCACGCGACGGGGCAGTGGCGCGAGGTGCTGGTGCTGTGCCCGCAGTACCCGGGCTCGGACGAGTGCGGCTACGTCGTGGGCACGCTGGATGGGCTGTGGTTCCGCGTGGAGTCGCAGTTCCGCCCGTTGGACTTTGGGCATCAGTTTTACGCGCCGCAGATGGTCGCCGAGGGCGATGGCGATGCGCTGTTGCTCGGCTGGATGGGCCTGCCCGCCCGCGACGACACGCCCACGCTCGAAGCGGAGGGCTGGGTGCACCAGCTGACGTTGCCTCGCAGGCTCCAACTTGTCGACGGCCAGCTTCGCACCGAACTCCTTCTCCCAACCGATCCCGCGGGGATGGTCGTGCACCGCGAAGTTCTCAGGGGACAGCCGTGGGAGGCCGACCTGGTCGACGATGCCGGTGGCGTTGGTGCTCACGTGGCGTGGCGGCCTGGCGAAGCCGGGCGTGGAACAGTGAGCGTGACGGTCGGCGGTGACGAGCGCCGCGCCCAATGCGCGCAGGGCGAACTCGTGGTGTGCGCTGACGGGGCGGCGCTCGAAGTTGTTGCCGGAGACGGGGAAGTGGCGTTCTCCTCGGCGGTCTTCGGTACTGAGGGAGCCCCATGGGTCGCTGTGGAAGTACGTGAAATCGGCCACAACCGGGGGTAATCGGACGCAAGTAAGCTGATTTATGCCCGTATAGATGTTTGACTGTGTGGGAAGAGAAAGGATTCCCACATGGACCACAAAGAAGTAGCCCGGCGGGTCCTCGCCGGGGTAGGGGGCGAGGAAAACATCGTTGGCGTCGCCCACTGCGCGACGCGACTGCGTTTCGTGCTTAAGGACGTCGACAAGGTTGCGCAGGACGCGCTGGAGAACGACCCTGATTTGAAGGGCACGTTCGCAACCGGCGGCATGTTCCAGATCATCGTCGGCCCCGGTGACGTAGATATTGTCTTTGATCAGCTCAACGGCATGACCAGCAAGAGCATTGCTGTCTCCACGGAAGACCTGAAGGAAGTAGCGGCGAACCAGGGCAACTGGTTTACGCGCTTCATTAAGGTCTTTTCTGACATCTTCGTGCCGCTGATCCCAATCCTGGTTGGCGGCGGTCTGCTCATGGCACTCAACAACGTCCTGACCGCCGAGGGGTTGTTCGGGGAGAACTCCCTGGTGGGGATGTTCCCGCAGATCCAGGGTCTGACGGAGATCATCAATGTGCTGGCCTCCGCACCGTTCGCGTTCCTGCCGGTGCTGGTGGGGTACTCCGCGACGAAGCGCTTCGGTGGCAACGAATACCTCGGCGCCGGCATGGGCATGGCGATGGTTCACCCGGCGTTGGTCAACGGCTACGACGTGGCGAACTCCGTTGCCGACGGAACGATGCCGTTCTGGGACCTGTTCGGCCTGCCTGTCGCGCAGGCGGGTTACCAGGGTGCGGTGCTGCCGGTGCTGGCGGTCGCGTGGATCTTGGCAACGATCGAGAAGTGGTTCCACAAGCGTCTGAAGGGTACGGCGGACTTCCTGATTACTCCGCTGGCAACCCTGCTGATTACGGGCTTCATTACCTTCATCGCCGTCGGCCCGTTTGTCCGCTGGCTCGGTGACCTGCTGATTGTCGGCCTCTCCAGCCTGTACGACTTCGGTGGCCCAATCGGTGGCCTGCTCTTCGGTCTGGTGTACTCGCCGATCGTGATCACTGGCCTGCACCAGTCCTTCCCGCCAATCGAGCTCGAGCTGTTTAATCAGGGCGGCTCCTTCATCTTCCCGACGGCCTCCATGGCGAACATCGCGCAAGGCGCAGTGGCCCTTGCCGTGTACTTCCTGGCGCGCAACGCAAAGCTCAAAGGACTAGCTGGTTCCTCGGGCATCTCGGCCGTATTTGGTATCACGGAACCCGCCATCTTCGGCGTCAACCTGCGCCTCCGCTGGCCCTTCTTTATCGGCCTCGGCGCGGCCGGTATTGGTGCAATGCTGATTGCGATCTTTGATGTCAAGGCAGTTGCGCTTGGTGCGGCGGGATTTATCGGCGTGGTCTCCATCCGCGCGAACGACATGGTGACCTTCCTGATCCTCGGCGTCATTACGTTCGTGATCGCCTTCGTGGCGGCCTACGGGTACGGGCGCTACCTGGTGGGCAAGCATGGCAGCATCGATCCGGACGCAACCGAGGATCCAGCCGCCGATGCCGCTGCCGAGCAAGCGCTACTCGAGGCGTCCGACGAGGCGCTCCACGTCGTGGCGCCTCTCGAGGGCAACGCCGTGCCGCTTGCGACGGTCAGTGACCCGATGTTTGCCCAGGGCAAGCTGGGGAACGGCGTGGCAATCGTGCCAGCGATTGGGGAGCTGCGCGCACCCGTCGCCGGTACGGTTGCGGTCACGTTCCCGTCCGGCCACGCCTACGCAATCCGCGCCAAGGGGACCGATGGCAAGAACGTCGACATTCTCATGCACATCGGCTTCGACACCGTGAACCTCAAGGGCGAGCACTTCACCGCGCACGTGAAGAAGGGCGACGTCGTGGAGGCGGGCCAACTGCTTGCGACGTTCGATATCGACGCCATTCGCGACGCAGGATACGAAGTCACGACCCCGGTTGTTGTCTCGAACACCAAGCGTGTTGGGGAGATTGGGGCGTCGAGAATCCTTCCTGCAGACACGAAGTTTGGCGACGCCCTCTTCTTCGTCGAGCCGAAAAAGATAGCCGAAGAAGCAAAATAAAAGTTGTTGGAAAACTGGCAACAACCATAAATTAGTTTGCCGCTTCTGTTGCGCCCCTTCCCTTCGCGGGGAACGGGGCGTTTTCTTTCTGCTTGGGGGTTAGCGGCGTGCCGCCAGCGGCATTGCCGGGGTGCCGCCCTTGTTCAGCCAGGCGTAGACGCCGCCCATGATGAGGCCGCCGCCGATGTAGTTGCCGACCCACACGATTAACCAGTTCATCAGGCCGTTCGTCAGCGTGAACCCGGCGAAGTGCTCGGCGCCGATGCCGTAGCCCGCCAGGGAGAAGACGACGAAGCTGGCGATGGAGTGCTCGTACCCCATTGCGGCGAATGCGGGAACGATCAGCATGATGGCGAGAAACTTCGCGGTGAAGTCCTTGCCAGCCTGGATGGCGAGCAGCACGCCGATGTTGACCACGATGTTGGCGAAAATGCCTTCCATGAACAGCAAGCTGTCCGGCTTCGCGAGCTTGGTCTCAACGGTCGCGGCGAGGAAGCTGTCCATCCCGATCGGCTGGAACGCCGTGGCGTGGACCAGGAATACCGCGGTGATGAGGACGCCGAGCAGGTTGAAGATGGTGCAGGTGGAGACCATCAGGAAGCCCTTGAGCCAGGGGAGGCGTCCCGAGGCGCTGCCGTAGGTCATGAACATCATGTTGCCGGTGGCGAGCTCCGCACCCAGGACAACGATGACGTACAGCGAGAGGCAGAAGATAGCTGCGAACACGAAGCGGCCGTAGCCGGGGGCGCTGCTTTCTACTTGGGTGGAGGCGACGGTGGCGAATGCCGTCATGATCGTCAAAAACATGCCGGCGAGCATGGAGCGTACCGCGAACTTGGGGAGTTCGTAGGTGTAGAGGTACGACTTGAAGCCGATTGAATCCGCAAGTGTGCCATCGAAGTTCATAGGTATGACCATACCAAAGGTCAGAACCGGGCACGAATCCATACAACCAAAAGTCGCGGTTTGCAGGCGCGCATGTTCCGTGCTTTAATGTTCCAGTTGTCCTTTGCTGCGTGTTTGTTCTGCGCGTTTCCGAGCTGAGCATGTACGCCTGCGGTGCCGAAGGTGCCGTCGACAAGCGAAAAGACATCGAAGACATTGACCACGTGCGTATAGGACGGAAATCTAACGCACATCGACCCAGGTCAGGAGACCAATAGTGATTCAGAAGGAATCGCGCCTGAAGGTCGCCGACAACACCGGTGCACGTGAAATCCTGTGCATCCGTGTCCTCGGCGGATCCGTTCGGCGCTTCGCCGGCATCGGCGATACGATCGTCGCCACTGTGAAGGAAGCTGCCCCAGGCGGCAACGTTAAGGAAGGCGAAGTCGTTAAGGCTGTCATCGTTCGCGCGAAGAAGGAGACCCGTCGTCCGGACGGTTCCTACATCGCGTTCGACGAGAACGCTGCAGTGCTGATCAAGAACGACACCGAGCCACGCGGCACCCGTATCTTCGGCCCAGTTGCTCGCGAGCTGCGCGACAAGAAGTTCATGAAGATCGTTTCTCTCGCACCGGAGGTGATCTAGGGATGAAAATCAAAAAGGGCGATATGGTCCAGGTCATCTCTGGCAAGGATAAGGGCGCGCAGGGCAAGGTTATTGAGGCATACCCGAAGCGTCAGCGCGTTCTCGTTGAAGGCGTGAACCGCATGAAGAAGCACGTCGCGAACTCCTACAACGAGCGCGGCGCAGAGTCCGGCGGCATTGTCACCCAGGAAGCTCCGATCCACGTCTCCAACGTGATGGTCCTGGATTCCGACGGCAAGCCGACGCGCGTGGGCTACCGTTTCGACGAAAACGGCAAGAAGGTCCGCGTTGCAAAGTCGAACGGGAAGGACATCTAAGCATGGCTGAGAACTACACCCCTCGTCTGAAGACCCAGTACAAAGAGGACATCCGTACCAAGCTCAACGATGAGTTCAAGTACGACAACGTCATGCAGATCCCAGGTCTGACCAAGATTGTTGTCAACATGGGTGTCGGCGACGCTGCACGTGACTCCAAGGTTATCAACGGCGCACTCGAGGACCTCGCCGCGATCACCGGCCAGAAGCCACAGCTTCGCCGCGCGAAGAAGTCCATCGCTAACTTCAAGCTCCGTGAAGGCATGCCGATCGGCGCGAAGGTCACCCTCCGCGGCGACCGCATGTGGGAGTTCCTGGACCGCCTGCTGACGGTTGCTCTGCCACGTATTCGTGACTTCCGTGGCCTCAGCGACAAGCAGTTCGACGGTGCAGGCAACTACACCTTCGGCCTGACCGAACAGACGATGTTCTACGAAATCGACATCGACAAGATCGATCGCGTCCGCGGTATGGACATCACTGTCGTCACCACCGCAACGAACGACGACGAGGGCCGCGCACTCCTGCGCCACCTCGGCTTCCCGTTCGCTGACAAGGATGGCAAGATGCAGCGCGCATAACGCGTCACTGCTTTTCGACGAACACCCCTGCGACCCAACCGGGTTGCGGGGGTGTACGTCTTTTGGGGGAACCTGCAGAGCACACCCGAAAAGTACGCATGTACTGCTTTTGGGAAACGTCGGATAGACTGACATTCTGCAACAATCTCTCAGGTGAATTTGAGGAGGCCACAATGGCTTTGCAAGAAATGGTCCACGCTGGGGCCAAAAAGAAAGAACAGCTTCTCGATAATGAGATGCCGCGGTTTTTCGTCCGCGCGATTCTCGCCGGCATTTACCTGACCGCCGGTACGGCGTTCGCCGCGGTGGCGGGAAATGCGGTCAATGAATATGCGCCGGGGCTCGGCTCGGTTGTGTTCGCCTTGCTGTTCGGGCTTGGCCTGTTCGCGATCGTCATCCTGAACGCGGAGCTTGCAACGGGTGACATGATGTTTGCGTCCTGGGCGGCGACAGACAAGGTGTTCAGCTGGGGCAAGGGTATTTGGCTCGTCGTTGTGGTGACGGTGGCGAACCTGATCGGTGCGATCATTTTCGCGGCTGTGATGAGCCAGTCGGCCAAGTTCGGCTCGATGGATAACAGCCACCTGATTGTCACTCTGGTTGAGGGCAAGTTGGCGAAGCCGTTCTTCGGCGCGCTGCTTGAGGCGATCTTCGCGAACTTCATTGTCAACATGGCGATTGTTGGTGCGCTGCTGGCGAAGGAGTTCATCTCCAAGTTCGTCGTGATCCTGCCACTGATCGCTATCTTCGTTGGCCTGGGCCTCGAGCACGTTATTGCGAACTTCTCGCTGTTCTCCCTGGCGTTCCTGTCCAGCACGCCACCTGAGGGATTCACCGCCGCTGCAATCCTGAGCAACTGGGTTGCTGTGTGGATCGGCAACTTCATCGGCGGTGGCCTGTGCATCGGCGGTGTCTACGCTTGGTTGAACAAGACGAAGACGGTGTACAAGGACTAGTCTGCAAGCTCCCCGGAGTACAGATTGAAGCGCTCGCCGCGCACAAAGCCGGCGAGCGCCATTTTTGTTTCGCGGGCCAGTTCGACGGCAAGGGAGGATGCCGCAGAGACCGCAACCATTGCCGGGAAGCCCGCCATCGCGGCCTTTTGCACAAGCTCGAATGACGCACGTGAGCTGACAACTAGGATCAGGTCGCTGGCTGGCAGGAGCCCTTCGAGTAGTAGGTGGCCAATGACTTTGTCGGTCGCGTTGTGTCGACCGATGTCCTCGCGGATTACTACAGGTTCGCCGTCAAAGGTAAACGCACCGGCCGCGTGGATGCCGCCTGTCTTACGGAACTGCTTTTGGCCGGTTGCAAGGGCGCCGGGTAATCGCATCACCAGGTCCGGGTCCAAGCGGACGGGAGTGATTGGCGCGGGCACCTTGCCCATGATGTCGTCGATCGACTGCGTGCCGCACACGCCGCATGCGCTCGTGGTAGTGGTCAGGCGAATGAACTGCGGTGCAGCGGGGGAGGCCGCGGGCCCGAGGTCGATGTCGAGCGTGTTGTACGTGTTTTCGCCGTTCGGCCCGACCGCACCCGCGCAGTAGCGCGCGGAACGAACGTCCTCTGCGCTGCTGATCAGTCCCTCCGCGAACATCCAGCCGTGTGCCAGCTCGACGTCGTGGCCGGGGGTCCGCATCGTGGTGGTTAGCGTGTCGCCGGTGGCGCGGATCGCCAGCGGCTCTTCCACGGTGACGGTATCGGCGCGGGTATCGCGCGCGAAGCCGCTGTCGGTGCGGGTGACTTTCGTGACGGCGAAGCGTCGATTAATCCTGCTCATACGTTTCCAGGAGCTTCGCTACCTTGGCAAGCGCCGCGCGCGTCGTTGCTGCGTCTGCATCAGTATCGCCCTGGAGCGCCGCACCGGTTGCGACGCCTACGACGAACGCCGTCGTTGGAGCCGCCGGGCGCGACGGGCCGTTGTGCGCGACGTCCGCTGTCATCTTCAGAATGTCGCCGACCAGCGAGCGCGTGAGATCCGGGGAAACGCCGAGCGTTCGGGAGACCTCTTCGAGCCACTCGTGTGTTGATTGCAAACCTTCGTTGTTAGCCATGTGTGCCACCTTAGTCGTCGTTCTTGTTGATGAGCCACGCGCTCGCTGCGGTGACCATCGCTTCGGCGCCGCGGTCGAGCGTCGGCTGGAGGTCGGGCGCGAACGCTGCGCTGTGATTGCCCGGCGCATGCGGGTAGCTGGCGAAGCCGCCGAGGCCCCAGAACGTGTACGGCACGCCGAGCGCGTCCGGGATGATCGAGAAGTCCTCGCTGGCAGGGACCTGCGCCAACGTCTGCGCTTCATCACCGAATCGCGCCTCGAAGGCGTCGCGTACCCGCTGCGTTACTGCGTCATCGTTGCTGGTGAGCGGGTAAGCGTCGTAGTACTCGAACTCGGGCGGCTGCGGGCTACGCGCTGCCTCGCACTCAGCGCGCACGATGCGTTCGATGGCCTCCTTGAGGTGCGCGCTCGTCGCCTCCGAATAGGCGCGGGTATTGATCAGCAGCCCCGCGCTATCCGGGATGACGTTGGATTTCGCTCCCGAATGGATCGCGCCGACCGTCAGCACCGCGGTTTCGGAAGCAGCAATCTCTCGGGAGACTACGGTGTGCAGCCTCGTCACAATTGTCGACGCCAACAAGACCGCATCGACGCCCATCTCAGGCATGGATCCGTGCGAACCCACTCCGTGTACTGTGACCTTCACCGAGAACGCCTGGGAGAGCACCGGGCCCGGCCGGGTCCCCACATGGCCCAACGGCAGCGTGCCGAGCACGTGTTGGCCCAAGTACACGTCGGGGTGGGGGATCGCGTCGGCGATACCGTGCTCAACCATCGAACGTGCGCCGGAGGCTGTTTCCTCGCCGGGCTGGAATACGCCCACCAGCGTGCCGGACCAAGCGTCGCGGCAAGTGTTGAACGCGACGACAGCCGCGAGCACCGAGCAAATATGGAAGTCGTGCCCACACGCGTGGGACACCGGCACCGCCTGCCCAGTCGCAGCATCGACTTGGGTCTGCGTGCAGGCGTAGCCCTTGCCGGAATCCTCCTTGACTGGGAGGCCGTCAGTATCGCCGCGCAGGGCGACGACGGGCCCGGGGCCGTTTTCGATGGTGGCGACGACGCCCGTTTCGCCCAATACCGAATATGGGATACCGGCTGCCTCGAGTTCCTGAACGATGCGCTGTGAGGTCTGGGTTTCCTGCATCGAGAGTTCAGCGTGTTGGTGGAACCAGCGGTAGAGCTCCTCGCGGTGCGTGCGGGTGGCGGAGAGGGCGTCGAAAAGTTCGTCGAGGTGCTTCATAGCACCGACTATACGACGCAGCGATCGGGCCAACGTGACTTGTTTCTTGGATAGAGGGAGTGTAATGTGGCCAAACGGACTTGTGCACAGATGGTTGTCTGCGCGCAAAATCCGAGAGAACATTGTACATCCAACTTTGTTGCAGGCCCCCCGCCGAGAAGCGGACCGCGTGCAAGGGAGGCGGCGAGCGCCCCGCGTTATTGAGCGTGGGGAGCGTGAAGTAGCCCCCGACAGATCATGCGGAAAACGCGACCTGGCACGACATAGTTTTGCTGGTCAGGTGGGTAGGGAACCGCAACGAGAAAGGTAAACGGTCACATCTTATGACGATGACTGATCCAATCGCAGACATGCTGTCTCGCGTGCGCAACGCGTCGCACGCACAGCACGAGAGCGTGACAATGCCTTCCTCCAAGATCAAGGCAAACATCGCCGAGATCCTGAAGCAGGAAGGCTACATTGCTGATTACAAGGTTGAGGACGCCAAGGTTGGCAAGCAGCTGACCCTGGACCTCAAGTACGGCCCGACCCGTGAGGCTGCCATCGCTGGCCTGCGTCGCGTGTCCAAGCCTGGTCTGCGCGTGTACGCAAAGTCCAACGACCTGCCGCAGGTGCTGGGTGGTCTGGGTGTGGCGATCATCTCCACGTCCCAGGGTCTCCTCACTGACCGTCAGGCCCAGGAGAAGGGTGTAGGCGGAGAAGTTCTCGCCTACGTCTGGTAAAGGGAGGTTGAAAAGACTATGTCGCGTGTAGGTAATGCACCCATCGCCATCCCGAATGGTGTCGAAGTTAAAGTTAACGGTCAGGTCGTAGAGGTCAAGGGCCCTAAGGGTTCCCTCAACTTCGAGCTGCCTGAGCCAATCACCGCTGCGGTTGAGGACAACGAGATTGTCGTCTCCCGTCCGGACGATCACCGTAAGCACCGTGCGCTGCACGGTCTGTCCCGTTCCATGGTCAACAACCTCGTTGTTGGCGTGACCGAGGGCTACAAGATCAACATGGAGATCTTCGGTGTCGGCTACCGTGTCCAGGCCAAGGGCAAGAACCTCGAGTTCTCGCTCGGCTACTCCCACCCGATCCTCATTGAGGCTCCGGAAGGGATCAGCTTCGCAGTCGATGGCAACACCAAGTTCTCCATCGAGGGCATTGACAAGCAGCAGGTTGGCCAGATCGCGGCTAACATCCGCCGCCTCCGTAAGGATGACCCATACAAGGGTAAGGGCATCCGCTACGAAGGTGAGCAGATTCGCCGCAAGGTCGGAAAGACGGGTAAGTAATCATGAGCAATTCTGCAGAGAACACCAAGCGCACCCCGGTCGGCAAGGATATTTCCTCCCGCCGCCGCGAGGCTCGTGCACGTCGCCACTTCCGTATCCGCAAGACGCTGCGCGGCACCCCGGAGACCCCACGTCTCGTTGTGCACCGCTCTTCGCGTCACATCCACGTCCAGCTGATCGACGATCTCGCTGGCCACACGCTCGCAGCGGCATCCTCCATCGAGGCTGACGTGCGCGCAATGGAAGGTGACAAGAAGGCAAAGGCAGCCAAGGTTGGCCAGCTGATCGCTGAGCGCGCCAAGGCTGCGGGCATCGAAGCTATCGTCTTCGACCGCGCAGGTTACAAGTACCACGGTCGCGTCGCAGCTCTTGCCGACGCCGCTCGTGAAGGTGGTCTGAAGTTCTAATGACCACCGCAATCATCACCATCAACGGAAGGATCGCGTAATGGCCGAACGTGAACGGCGTGACGGCGGACGCTCCGCCGACAACCAGAACAAGAAGAATGAGCGCAACAACCGCGGTGGCCGTGGCCGTCGCGATGATCGTCGCAACCAGAATGATGACCGCGACAAGTACATCGAGCGCGTCATCACCATCAACCGTGTCGCAAAGACCGTGAAGGGCGGACGCAACATGTCCTTCACCGCTCTCGTCGTCGTTGGCGACGGCAAGGGCATGGTCGGCGTTGGCTACGGCAAGGCAAAGGAAGTTCCTGCCGCTATCCAGAAGGGTGCAGAAGAAGCACGTAAGAACTTCTTCCGTGTCCCGATGATCGGTGGCACCATTCCTCACCCAGTCCAGGCAGAAGAGGCAGCAGGCATCGTTATGCTGCGCCCGGCTGCACCAGGTACCGGTGTTATCGCCGGTGGCGCAGTTCGCCCAGTGCTCGAGTGCGCTGGCGTCCAGGACATCCTTGCTAAGTCGATCGGTTCTGACAACGCTCTGAACGTTGTTCAGGCAACGGTTGCAGGTCTCAAGCAGCTCGTACGCCCTGAGGAAGTTGCTGCGAAGCGTGGCAAGGACCTCGAGGACGTCGCACCTGCTCGCATGCTGCGCGCACGCGCAGGACAGGAGGCGTAAGAACAATGGCTTTGAAGATCACATTGCACCACGGCAAGGTTGGCGAGAAGCCACTGACCCGTAAGAACCTCGAGGCTCTCGGTCTGCGCAAGATCGGCCAGTCCGTCATTAAGAAGGACAACGCCGCAACCCGTGGACAGATCCTGAAGGTTCGCCACCTCGTTACCGTCGAAGAAGTTGCAGGGGAGTAGAACAACATGGCTGAAATTATCAAGCTCCATGATCTGCGCCCAGCAAAGGGCGCTAACAAACCAAAGTTCCGCGTAGGTCGCGGTGAAGCAGGCAAGGGCGGCAAGACCGCTGGCCGTGGTACCAAGGGCACCAAGGCTCGCAAGCAGGTCTCCGCAGCATTCGAGGGTGGTCAGATGCCACTTCACATGCGCCTGCCGAAGCTCAAGGGCTTCAAGAACCCGAACCGCGTGGAGTACCAGGTAGTCAACGTTCAGGCGCTCGCAGAAGCGTTCCCGAACGGCGGCACCATCACCATCGACGACATCGTCGCAGCTGGCCTGGTTCGCAAGAACCACCCAGTCAAGGTGCTGGGCAACGGCGACATCAACGTCAAGTTGGACGTCACCGCTACCAAGTTCTCCAAGTCTGCGGTTGAGAAGATCGAGGCAGCCGGCGGGTCCACCACCCAGGCATAAGCCTTCATCTTCGCGCCACAGCGCAGAGAAAAGCTCCCCACTCGTCAACGACGAGGTGGGGAGCTTTCGTATTAGAGAGTTTGGACGGCGGCCAGCACGCCCCGCGTAAGCCCAGGCAGCGCCCGGTAGATCGCGGTGTTCGCATGCTTTTCGACGCCCCCAAGCACCTGCTCAGCGAAGCGGGCTGGGTGCTCGGCGGTGAAGGAGCACAGCACGGCCAGCGCGGCGGCTTGATCGGCCTCGGAGGACGCGTTGAGCGCCAGGGCGCACAGGTGGCTGATACAGCGGAACTCCAACCCGATGTGGTCCGGCGGGAGGTTATCGGCGCCGGGGTCAAAGCCAACCTGGTGGTAAACGGCGGCGACGGCCGCGGCGTCCTCATCCATGACGAGTCCGTCCTTGGAAAAGTACGGGGACTCGTACGGCTGGGCGAGCGGGGAGCTTACGCCGACGAACAGGTAGAGGTGGTCGCGCTGCAGCGCTTCGGCGGTGTCGCGCTCCGCTTCCAGCAGGGCGTTGATGGCGTGCTGCGAAGCGTCGTCCTCGAGCGGCCATGATTGCAGGAAGGAGGGGTCGGAGAGGGCGTCGAGAAGCGGGCCTTGCGGCTCGTCGAGGAAGAGCTGCCCCACGATGTCTGCTGCGATGTGGCAGCGTTCAACTAACTCTGTGTGCATCAGATTCCGATCCGGTCGACTGCGCCGTAGAACATGAAGCGGCCGAGCAGCTCCGCGATGACCACCAGGATGTACGCGACGGTGATCCATAGCATTGCGCTCGAGGTGGGGCGGCGGGTGCGGCCGCCAAACGCCAGGATGAGGCCCACGATGAACGCACCGACCAGCAGGAGCCCAATGCGGATGACGAATGCGGTCATGTTGAATTCAAACTGCGCCGGGTTCGGGCCCGCGGGGCGGCCGTAGTTGAACACCATCACGATGAAAATGAGCGGCACGACGACGGTCAGCGCGATGCCGATCCAGCGCAGCGAGGCGTGGATGAGGTCCCAGACCTCTTCCTTCTGGGCGTCGGTCTGGTCTTCGTTGCGCGCGGACGGGATGAGCTTCTTGATCAGCTCGGACTCTTCGAGCCAGTTGTACGCCGTGAGCGCGACCGCAATCGCGAGCAGACCTGTGACCGCGGCGGAGAGGTAGAACGCTGCCGGGGTAGTCCAGTGGTTCCACGATGGGATCGTGGGCAGCATGTAGAGGCGCGCCATGGTGGCGATGAACCCGATGCCGGCAATCGCGGTGATGACCGCGATGGTTGTGCGGGTGCCCACGGAGCCCCAGTCGAAGAACTGACAGGCCGCGAACAAGAACCCGAGCGCCGCGAAGATGCAGCCGCCCACGAGCTCCTGGGTGAGTCCGGAGGAACTGATGTGGCGCATCACGTTCAGCGCGTTGATCGGGTTTCCGAGGTGGAAGAACGCGAGGCAGAAGCCTGCGATCATGATTGGGCCGATTGCGTAGAGCGCCGGCACACAAATGCGGTTAATCGCGTTCGCGGAGTAGCGGGTGCGTCCCACCATTGTGATGACGCCGAGGACGAAGAACGCGCCGACTGCCATCTGCCCGAACGTGGTGAAAAACGTGAGGGGCCATTCGTGCATATTCATGAGTTAGACCTCTTCCGGGTTCATGATCTCGCCGGCGTCCAACGCGTCCCAGCGTTTCGCGTCCTTGTGCGGCTTGATGGTCAGGCGTGGTTCGGTAAACGTTGGGTCCGGCAGCGGCGCGATGCCGGCGACGTCGCCGTGTTCCTTGCGCAGCTCGTCGATAGGCCCCCAGTCGAGCGCGCGCGACGGGCACGCGGCCACGCACGCGGGGTCTTTGCCCTCGGCGCGGTAGTCGGCGCACAGGTCGCACTTCGTCATGACGCCCTTTTCAGGGTTGAACTGTGGCGCGGAGTAGGGGCACGCCCACTCGCAGTAGCGGCAGCCCACGCACTTGTGCGGGTCGACGGAGACGACGCCGTCCTCGCCGATGTGCATCGCGGTGGTCGGGCAAACCTTGGTGCAGATCGGGTTGTCACAGTGGTTGCAGGACACCGATGTGTAGTAGGTGAACGTGTTGGTGGTCAGCTCGCCGTCGGCGTTGCGGTTCCAGTCGCCGCCCGAGTACTCGACCACGCGGCGCCAGTTCACGCCGATCGGTGTGTTGTGCTTGTCCTTGCAGGCGATCTGGCAGGCTTTGCAGCCGTTGCACAAGGTCTGGTCGAAGAAGAAACCAAGGCGCTTGCTCGGCTTGTCGTTGTTGTTAGCCATGTTGTTGTTTCACTCCTTGGTGTTGTTATTTCGCTTTTTCAACCTGGCACAGCGCCGTGTGCTGCGCGTTGCCCTTGGCAAGAGGGGAGGGATGCCAGCTGGTCAGCGTATTGACGGATGCCCCTACGTCCACGCCGCCGTCCTTCGGGTTGAACCAGGAACCCTGCGGCACCGAGATGACACCCGGTGCGATTCGCGGGGTGACGCGGGCGATGGAGCGGATCCGGCCACGCTTGTTGTAGGCGTAGACGGGGTCGTCGTTCTTGATGCCGCGTTCCTTGGCGTCTATGGGGTTGATCCAGAGGACCTGCGGGTGGGCGTCGTCACGCAGCCAATCGACGTTGCCGTAGGAGGAGTGGGTGCGGCCCTTGGTGTGGTGGCCGATGACCTGCAGCGGGTACTCCTTGTTCTCTGCGGCTTCCTCGGCGCCTTCCCAAGTTGCGACCTGCTCCGGCAGCGGTGTCAGCTTGTCGCCTGCGATGTTCGGGTCAAACTCCCACTCCTTCGACATTTCGTAGAGCTCGGAGGAGAAAATCTCGATCTTGCCGCTCGGGGTCTCCAGGGGGTTGGCCACTGGGTCCTCACGGAAGTCTTTCAGTGCGACCGTGGTTTCGCCTTCTCGACGCCACACACCCATCTTCTTGAGCTCCTCAAAGGACGGAAGCTCCGGGATCTCCTTGCGGGATTCGTCGAGGGTGTAGCGCAGCCACTCTTCCTGGGTGCGGCCTTCGGTGAATTTGTCGCGCACACCGAAGCGTTCAGCGAGATCGGCGACGACGTCGTAAATCGGCCGACAGTCGTACAGTGGCTTGATCGCGCTGGAGGCCAGGATGGTGTACTCCAGGTTGCCCGCCGAGCCCTGCTGGATGATGTCGGTTTGCTCAGCGGTGGAGCAGTCCGGCAGAACGTAGTCCGCGTAGCGCGCGGACACCGTCATCTGGATGTCGCTGACGACGATGAGTTCGGCCTTGGAGTCGTCGCGAAGCAGCTCGACCGTGCGATTGAGGTCGCCGTGCTGGTTCGTGTTGGTGTTGCCGGCGTATTGCCAGATCATCTTGATCGGGACGTCGAGTTTGTCCTTGCCGCGTACGCCGTCCTTCGTCTTGGTCATTGCTGGGCCGTGGTCGACGGCCTGTGGCCACATTGCAACCGAGATCGAGGTCTCCACCGGGTTCTCGTACTGCGTGTTGAACGGGTACGTCATCGGCAAGCTTGCCGAGCCCTCGCGAGCGCCGGTGCCTCCACCAGGGATACCGATCTGCCCGAGCAGCGCTGCCAGCGTAAACACCGCGCGCGACTGGTTCTCGCCGTTCGCGTGGCGCTGCGGACCCCAGCCCTGGGTAATTGCGGTTGGCTTTGCGGTGCCCATCTCGCGGGCAAGCTGGCGGATCTTCTGCGCGGGTACACCGCAGACGCGGGCGGCCCACTCAGGAGTCTTTTCGACGCCGTCCGGCCCCTTGCCCTCAATGTAGGAGCGGTACGAGCCGTTCTTCGGCGCGCCCTTCGGCATGTGGTCCTCGTCAAAGCCGACACAATACTTGTCCAGGAACGCTTGGTCGTGCAGGTTCTCGGAGAGCAGTACGTGCGCGATACCTGCCACGAGCGCTGCGTCGGTGCCCGGGCGGATCGGAACCCATTCGTCGCCAAAGCCGACTGCGGTCTCGGAGTAGCGCGGGTCGATCACGATGGTCTTCACGCCGTACTTGCGTTTCGTCTGCTGGGTGACGAACGTCTCGCCACCACCGGACATGCGGGTCTCAAGCGGGTTGTTGCCGAACATGACCTGCAGCTTGGAGTTCTTCACGTCGTCGAAGGAGTTCGACGTGACCCAGGAACCGTAGTGGTACGGGTAGGCTGCCGTGATCTGCGCGGTGGAGTAGTCGGCGTAGTGGTTCAGGTAGCCGCCGATGAGGTACATAAACCGTGCGAAAGGAGTCTCGACAGGCGGCCAGGAGCGCGCGACGGTGCCGCCGATGGTCCCCGTGCCGTACGCGAGGTAGATCGACTCATTGCCGTATTTGTCCAGGATGCCCTTCATCTGGTCGGCGATTTCGTCGAGTGCCTGCTCCCAGGAGATTTCGATCCACTCGCCGTCGCCGCGCTTCGTGCCCGGCTTGCGCTTCAGCGGGGTCTTCAAGCGGTCCGGGTTGTAGATCCGGTGGCGGATCGAGCGTCCACGCACACATGCGCGGATCTGCTGCGAGCCGATGGAGTTGTCGCCGCCATCGTCGGGAAGGACGCGGGTGACGCGCCCGTCCTCAACTTGGAGGCGCAGTGGGCAGCGGGAGCCGCAGTTGACGGTGCAGGCGGACCAGACGAACTTCGGGTCGGTGCTTGTGCCTTCTGCGGCTTCGGCGACGCCGACACCTGGGGTGCCGCGCAGGAGCGTGCCAGAGACGGCCGTCGTCGCTACGGCTGCGCCTCCTACGAGGCCTGACCATTGGAGAAATTTACGCCGACTCACGGGAGTCGGCGTTGGTGTAGGTGCTGTGCTCATCGCTGTCCCTTCGAATGCGAGGATTTTCTACAGAAAAGTCGTGAATAAATGTAATACCAATTACCTATTTTTGAGTGTCGTGATTTTCAATCGAAAGTTGGAAACCCTCGCGGGGGTGCTGGCCGAATCGGGGGTTTGGCCTGCTAACTGGTAGAGTAGTGGGGTCAATCCTGTCTGGAGTGTCCCGTCAGCCCGCTACGGTGGTTGTGACGTGCACTTTTGGCAACCGTACTGTCCACTATCTCCTGCGTGAGTGCTGCAGGAGCCAGGAGGCTTTGTGTCCGCTATATTGCAAGCGTTCAAGGACCCGGATCTTCGGAAGAAGATTCTGATTACCCTTGCGTTGATGATTCTGTACCGCATTGGTGCCCAGATTCCGACGCCTGGTGTCGACTACGCGTTGATTAACTCCCGTCTGGAGGAAGTCGCTCAGGGTGACAACGCCACGATGTTCTCCATCATCGGGCTGTTCTCTGGTGGTGCGTTGCTGCAGTTGTCCATCTTCGCGATTGGCATCATGCCGTACATTACGGCGTCGATTATCGTGCAGCTGCTGACCGTGGTGATCCCGAAGTTCGAAGAACTGAAGAAGGAAGGGCAGTCGGGCCAAACCAAGATGACGCAGTACACGCGTTACCTCACGGTAGCGCTGGCGCTGCTGCAGTCCGCAGGTATTGTGGCGCTGGCCGACCGTGAGCAGCTGCTCGGCCAGGGGATTCCGGTGCTTATTGAGGACCGCAACATCTGGACGCTCATCATGATGATCATCGTCATGACGTCGGGCGCAGTCCTGATTATGTGGCTCGGCGAGATCATCACTGAAAAGGGCGTCGGCAATGGTATGTCCCTGCTGATCTTCGCTGGTATTGCGACGAAGCTTCCGTCCGAGGGTGCCTACATCCTGAAGAACTCCGGCGCGGTTACCTTCGCCATGGTCGTTGCGGCGATCATTGCGTTGGTCGTTGGCATCATCTTCATCGAGCAGGGCCAGCGCCGCATTCCGGTGCAGTACGCGAAGCGCATGGTTGGGCGCCGTCAGTACGGCGGTTCCTCTACGTACCTGCCGCTCAAGGTCAACCAGGCTGGCGTTATTCCTGTGATTTTCGCCTCCTCACTGATGTACGTCCCTGTCTTAATCACGCAGATCGTGACCATGAACAACACGACTCCGCCGGACAACTGGTGGATGAACAACGTTATGGCGTGGCTGCAGAACCCAGGCTCCTGGCAGTACATCCTGGCGTACTTCGCCATGATCATCTTCTTCTCCTACTTCTACGTCTCTATCCAGTACGACCCGGTCGACCAGGCAGAGAATATGAAGAAGTACGGTGGCTTCATCCCAGGCATTCGTCCGGGTCGCCCAACCGCCGAGTACCTCGCGTTCGTGATGAACCGCCTCCTGTTCGTTGGCGCGCTCTACCTTGCACTCATCGCGATCCTGCCGAACCTGGCGCTCGACGCCGGCATTGGCGGCGCTGGCCGCGGTGGCATGAGTGCGTTCGGTGGTACGGCTATCCTGATTATGGTGTCCGTAGCATTGACTACGGTCAAGCAAATTGAATCCCAACTTCTCCAATCCAACTACGAAGGACTGTTGCGATAATGCGACTTGTACTACTTGGCCCTCCCGGCGCTGGCAAAGGCACTCAGGCAGCCATTCTCTCCGAGAAGCTCGGCGTTCCGCACATCTCCACCGGTGACCTGTTCCGTGCGAACATCGGCCAGGGCACCCCGCTCGGTGTCGAAGCGAAAAGCTACATCGATGCTGGCAAGCTTGTGCCGACCGATGTCACCGCACGCATGGTGGAAGACCGACTCAGCCAGGAAGATGCTGCGAACGGCTTCCTGCTCGACGGTTTCCCGCGCACCGTTGAGCAAGCAGAGATCCTGAAGGAGCTGCTGAGTAAGCAGGGCCTGAAGCTGGACGGCGTGCTCAACTTTGTTGTCGACGAAGACGTGGTGGTCGAGCGCATGCTCGCCCGTGGCCGCGCGGACGACAATGAGGAAACGATCCGCACCCGCCTCAAGGTCTACCGCGACGAAACCGCGCCGCTGATTGATCACTACGGCGACGAGATCATCTCCATCGACGCTGTTGGTGACGTTGATGAAATCAACGAGCGCGCGATGGCGCAGCTGAAGAAGTAACATACAGCGTCTATGTAGGCGCAAGGGCCGGTAGGGACTCGACGAGTGCCTACCGGCCCTTTTACGCAGTAACTCTAGGAAGGAAGCGAATGATGGGGTTCCGGAAACGCAAGATTGTCGCAAAGACACCTGAGCAGCTCGACGCGATGGAGAAGGCAGGCCGAATCGTCGGTTTGGCGCTGCAGGAGGTGCGGGCGGCGGCCGCCCCCGGCAAGTCGACGCTTGACTTAGACAAGGTCGCGGAGGCTGTTATCCGTGATCACGGGGCCACGCCCACGTTTTTGGGGTACCAGGGGTTTCCGGGCTCGATCTGTGCATCAGTCAACGAGGTAGTCGTGCACGGAATCCCGAACAATGAGACTGTGCTCCGCGAGGGAGACCTGGTCTCTATCGACTGTGGCGCGACCTTGCATGGTTGGGTAGGGGATTCCGCGTGGACGTTCGGTGTGGGTGAGCTCGAAGCGGACGTCGAAAAGTTGAACCGGGCAACTGAATGGGTGCTGTACGAGGGGCTGAAGGCGATGGTGCCGGGCAACCGGTTGACCGACGTGTCGCATGCACTCGAGCGCGCGACGTATGCAGCAGAGGAGAAGTTCGGAGTGGAGCTCGGCATTGTGGACGGGTACGGCGGACACGGGATCGGACGCACGATGCACGAGGATCCATACCTTGCCAACGAGGGAAAACCCGGACGCGGCCCTGTGATCCAGGAGGGGTCGGTGTTGGCGATTGAGCCGATGCTGATCCTCGGCGGAGAGATCGACACGGAGGTGCTCGGTGACGACTGGACTGTCGTTTCCATCGACGGCGCCCCGGCATCGCACTGGGAGCACACGGTCGCCGCCACGGCTGACGGGCCGCGCATCCTCACTGTCCGCGAAGCGAAGTAGGCTATACTGCCCACATGCGTTATCAACCTCGACATGCGAAGCCATCCCAACTGAGCCGCAAGCTTGCCGGTTTGAGTGTTGGAATCGGCGTCGCCGCCTCCATGCTTGCCCAGCCAGCGATGGCGGAGGCGCAGCAGATGCCAGCGATGTCTTCGAATGGTGGACTGGGTGCCCTGCTTGAGCAGACGCAGTCTCAGCTCTCCAGCATCGGCTCCAGTACGCCCGACGCACGTGAGCGAGCATGGCAGACCCGCAACTCGCTGCGCGCGCAGGCCGACGGATTGGCGGCAATCAACAAGGACCTGCCAGCCCAGGCGAAGGCAAGCATCGATGCTACTGTCGAACGCTTCTACCCAGGCCTGATCGCCGAGAAGACTCCGAAGCCAGCGCCGAAACCAGCTGCACGCCCGGCGCCACCTGCACAAACCGCGTTCGATTACGGCCCATGTCCGAAGGATGCGAAGGTGTGTGTGGACACCGGCGGACGCCGTTCCTGGCTGCAGAATAACGGCCAGATGTACTACAAGGCTGACCTGATCGGTCCGGGCAGGCCTGGCCTTGATACGCCGAAGGGTACGTTCTACGTCAACCGCAAGGTGAAGGATGAGATCTCGTGGGAGTTCGGCAATGCGCCGATGCCGTACGCGACGTACTTCACCAACAACGGTATCGCGTTCCACCAGGGGGATCCGTCGATTCTCTCGCACGGCTGCGTTCGCATGTACCGCGCGGATGCCCAGCGTTACTTCCAGGATCTGGCTATCGGGGACAAAGTCTTCGTCTTCTAGCTGCTCCATTTTTTCGACGCCCACCTGCGGACTTAGCTTCCCAGCTGGGCTTGTGTTTGTGCTGGTGAAGGGATATAGTTGACCACTGGTGTTTATGCACCACGTAGTACAAGTATGTTTTACGTCAGCTACCAGCGGAAACACTGCGCATCAATGAGGATCGCTGTGTTCCGTGAGCTATAGGAAGTGGAGTGTATGGCAAAAGAAGGCGCCATTGAGGTAGAGGGTCGCATCGTCGAACCTTTGAAGAATGCTATGTTCCGTGTCGAGCTCGACAACGGGCATGAGGTCCTTGCTCACATCAGTGGCAAGATGCGCCAGCACTACATCCGCATCCTTCCTGAAGACCGGGTCATTGTGGAGCTGTCTCCATACGACCTGGACCGTGGGCGTATCACGTACCGCTACAAGTAATTTCGTTTGAAGCCTCCTTACCCAGACGCGTGGCGTTGCTGCGCGTCGCTTACCTTTGGCTACGGTGGCCAAAGCCACGTGTATCACGGCCCATCCTCCGGTACGGTCCGGATAAAGAGTCGGTTGGCGTGGGCGGATAGGGAGAAAACCGCCGTAACAACCCGAAAGGTACGTTCCACATGGCACGTCTAGCTGGTGTTGATCTTCCGCGCAATAAGCGCATGGAGATCGCACTTACTTACATTTATGGCATCGGCGCAACCCGCGCCAAGGAGCTGCTCGAGAAGACGGGCATTTCTCCAGACCTGCGTACGGACAACCTGAGCGACGATCAGCTGTCCGCACTGCGTGACGCAATCGAGTCCTCCTACACCGTAGAGGGCGACCTGCGTCGTGAGGTGCAGGCAGACATCCGCCGCAAGATTGAAATCGGCTCCTACCAGGGCCTTCGTCACCGTCGTGGCCTGCCTGTTCGCGGGCAGCGCACCAAGACGAACGCTCGCACTCGTAAGGGCCCGAAGAAGACCATCGCAGGAAAGAAGAAGTAATCCATGCCTCCTAAGACTCGTTCCGGTGCGCGCCGTGGTGGCCGTCGCATCGTAAAGAAGAACGTGGCTGCTGGCCACGCATACATCAAGTCGACCTTTAACAACACCATCGTCTCGATCACGGATCAGACCGGTGCTGTTATCTCCTGGGCTTCCTCCGGCCACGTTGGCTTCAAGGGATCCCGCAAGTCCACGCCGTTCGCTGCTCAGATGGCAGCTGAGAACGCTGCTCGCAAGGCGATGGACCACGGTATGAAGAAGGTTGACGTTTTCGTCAAGGGTCCAGGCTCCGGCCGTGAGACCGCAATCCGTTCGCTCCAGGCTGCTGGCCTGGAGGTGTCCTCGATCTCTGACGTGACCCCACAGCCGTTCAACGGCTGCCGTCCGGCGAAGCGTCGTCGCGTTTAAGGCAGAAAGGAAAAGAGGTAATACATCATGGCTCGTTATACCGGCCCTGCTACCCGTAAGTCCCGTCGCCTCCGCGTCGATCTCGTCGGCGGTGACATGTCCTTCGAGCGTCGCCCGTACCCTCCGGGGCAGGCTGGCCGCGCTCGCATCAAGGAATCTGAGTACCTGCTCCAGCTCCAGGAGAAGCAGAAGGCTCGCTTCACCTACGGAGTGATGGAGAAGCAGTTCCGTCGCTACTACGAGGAGGCCAACCGCCTCCCAGGTAAGACCGGCGACAACCTGCTGATCCTGCTTGAGTCCCGTCTGGACAACGTTGTATACCGTGCAGGTCTGGCGCGTACGCGCCGCCAGGCACGTCAGCTTGTTTCCCACGGTCACTTCACCGTGAACGGCAAGCGTATCGATGTTCCTTCTTACAAGGTCACGCAGTACGACATCATCGATGTTCGTGACAAGTCCCGCAAGATGCTCTGGTTCGAAGAGGCCCAGGACAACCTGCTGGACGCCGTTGTTCCGGCATGGCTCCAGGTCGTTCCGGACACCCTGCGCATTCTCGTGCACCAGTTGCCGGAGCGCGCTCAGATCGAGGTGCCGCTGCAGGAGCAGCTCATCGTCGAGCTCTACTCGAAGTAAGCCCGCTTACTTCACCCCGCACTGCGTCGATACGTACGTATACAAGTGGTGCGATATCTTTCCGAAAGTCCATATTCTCGCGGCTTCATATAGTGGTAGCCGGAAAAGGAGAAGTTCATGCTCATCTCACAGCGTCCGCAGCTGACCGAGGAGTACATCGATACCAACCGCTCGAAGTTCATCATCGAGCCACTCGAGCCAGGTTTTGGTTACACGCTGGGTAATTCCCTGCGCCGTACGCTGCTGTCGTCCATTCCGGGCGCAGCGGTTACCTCGATCAAGATTGATGGTGTGCTCCATGAGTTCACCACCATCAACGGTGTGAAGGAAAACGTTTCCGAGATCATCCTCAACATCAAGGACATCGTGCTGTCGTCGGAGTCCGACGAGCCAGTCGTGATGTACCTGTCCGTTGAAGGCCCGGGAGTCGTTACCGCCGGCGACATTGAGACGCCAGCTGATGTTCAGATCCACAACCCGGATCTGCACATCGCTTCGCTCAATGAGCAGGCACGCCTTGAGATGGAGCTTGTCGTGGAGCGTGGCCGTGGCTACGTCCCGGCGATGCCGAACTCTGGTGGGGAAGTCGGCCGCATTCCGGTCGACCAGATCTACTCGCCAGTGACCCGTGTTGCCTACAAGGTTGAGGCAACCCGTGTTGAGCAGCGCACCGACTTCGACAAGCTGATCATCGACGTGGAGACGAAGAACTCCATGTCTGCTCGCGACGCGTTGGCTTCGGCCGGTTCCACCTTGGTGGAGCTGTTCGGCCTGGCACGTGAGCTGAACACGGCAGCAGAAGGCATCGAGATCGGCCCGTCCCCACAGGAGACGGAGTACATCGCGGCTTACAACCTGCCGATTGAGGATCTCAACTTCTCCGTCAGGTCCTACAACTGCTTGAAGCGCGAGGGCATCAACACCGTCGGCCAGCTGGCTGAGTGCTCTGAGACCGACCTGATGGATATCCGCAACTTTGGCGAGAAGTCCATCAACGAGGTCAAGATCAAGCTCGCCTCCATGAGCCTGACGCTGAAGGACGCTCCGGAAGATTTCGACCCGACCCAGATCGAAGGCTACGACGCCGAGACTGGTGACTACGTCGACGACACCGCGGAAGAAACCGAGTAAACCAAGAGCACGCGCTCACAATCCCATACGAGGAGTACGAAAATGCCTACCCCGAAGAAGGGTGCCCGTCTCGGAGGGTCCGCCGCCCACCAGAAGCACATTCTGTCTAACCTGGCGCAGTCCCTGTTCGAGCACGGCGCCATCACGACGACCGATGCAAAGGCGAAAGCACTTCGCCCATACGCTGAGAAGCTGATCACCAAGGCGAAGGGCGGTTCCCTGCAGGAACGCCGCGCTGTTGCTGCGAAGCTTCCGAACAAGCAGATCGTTGCATACCTGTTCAACGAGCTTGCACCGAAGTTCGAAAACCGCAACGGCGGCTACACCCGCCTGATCAAGGTTGCACCTCGCTCCGGCGACAACGCTCCAATGACCCAGATTTCCCTGGTTCTGGAGCCAGCTGAGGCGAAGGCTTCCAAGGAGGACTAATCCTCCGCTGAGTGAGCTTTCCTAGCTCAACCACATGAGACCCCGCGTCCACCTTCACGGTGTCGCGGGGTTTTCACATTCCAAGAGCACGCGACCAGTTTGCTAGCCTGTAACGAATGAACACGATGCGGCTGCGTTTCGACATCGCCTATGACGGCACCGACTTCCACGGCTGGGCCCGGCAGAAGGGAGACCTGCGGACCGTCCAAGGAACCGTTGAGGACGCGCTCGCGCTTGTGCTGCGCCACCCCGTCGCCCTGACGGTCGCGGGCCGTACGGATGCGGGGGTCCACGCCCGCGGCCAGGTTGCGCACGCAGACATCGACCCGGCCGCGTTGCAGCAGCGCTCTCTTGACGGTGATCCTGCGCGCCTGGTGCGTCGCCTTGCCAAACTGCTACCGGACGACATCCGAGTTCATCAAGTCCGGGAGGTTGCCCCTGAGTTCGACGCTCGCTTCTCGGCGATGGCGCGTCACTACATCTACCGCGTTACTACCAACCCAGCGGGGGCGCTGCCGACACGGACGCGTGACACTGCAGTGTGGGCTCGCCCGGTCGACGTGCAGCTAATGCAGCAGGCCGCCGACGTGCTGCTCGGGCTGCACGACTTCGCGGCGTTCTGCAAGCCGCGACCGCACGCGACGACGATCCGCGACGTGCACAGCTTTCGCTGGGTGGACGCTTCCACGGAAGCGGAGCCGCAGCTCTACGAGGCACACATCAGTGCCGACGCGTTCTGTTGGAACATGGTGCGCGCACTGACCGCGACGTGCCTCACGGTCGGGCAGGGCAAGCGCGACCTGGCGTGGGCCACTGGACTGCTCGACGCCACTGAGCGGCGCGCCGACGTACCGTTAGCCCCCGCGAAGGGACTGACCTTCGACCACGTTGTGTACCCACCAGAGCAGGAGTGGGAGGCACGAGCCAACACAACTCGTGATCGGCGTTCGCTCTGAGAGCGCAAAGCGATAAGATTTCACCAGTCTCAACGTCTTAGGTCTCGAAGGAGTACGCGTGGTCACTGCCGGGATGTTCATAGCAGCGGTACTTGTGTTTGTGCTGCCAGGATTCCTGGTCAACGTCATCTCCGGCATGCGTGTGCCGGCGTCGGTGGTGGCGTCGATACCCGTGAGCTTCGGCATTATTGGCTTCAGCGCCTGGTCTTGGGGCCTGACGTCGGCGAGGTTTTCGCCGTGGACGTTCTCTGTGAGCGTGGTGTTTGTGATGTTGTGTGCTACGGGGTGGCGTTACGCGTTTGCGCGCCGCGCCCGCGAGCGCTGGACTGGCACCGGGCAACTGTCGTGGCGTCGGGCGCTGCTGCCGGGGACTCCGCAGGAGCGGCGCGAAGGCAGCGTGGTTGACCCCGTCTGGGTGCTGCCGTTGCTTGGTGTGATTGTGGGGTCGGCGATGCTGATCAGTAACAAGCTGCGGTGGCTGCAGGGAACTCCGCTGGGTTTGGCCAATATCGTGCAGGGTTGGGATTCCCAGTGGCACGCCAATGCTGTGCGCTTCATCATGGACGAGGGGATTGCGTCGCCAACGCGCATGGGGGAGCTGATGTACCAGGAGACGCACAGTTCGCTGTTGTATCCCTCGGGGTACCACGCGGGGGTTGCGTTGTTTGCCAAGACCGCTGGGATGGCGCCGATCCCCGCGCTGAATGTGGCGCAGGCGATCGTGCCATCGGTGGCGGCTTGCGTGTCCGTGGCGTGCCTGGTGTTTGCGTTTCTGCGGTCGCGGGGGCTGACGGCGCAGATCGCGGCGGGGTTCGCGCCGCTGCTGGTGTACGGTGCGCCGCAGCTGATGTGGGTGTCGGATTTTGTTGGCATGTGGCCGTACATGATGGCAGTTGCGCTCACGGGCATTGTGATTTGGCAGTTCCTGGAGGTGCCACGGCACCACAACTCGGCGTTTGCGGCGGCCATCGGGTTCTTCGGGGTGGTGGCGGTGCACCCGTCGCCGGTGACCACGATTGCGCTGGCGGTGGCCTTCGCTTGGTGCTTTTCGACGCTTCTTCGTCCCGTCCGTTCACGCCTCGTGGACACTGTCTGGTTAGCGGCCCCGGCGCTTGCCGGTGCGGTGCTGTTCCTGCCACAGATGTTTGCTGGTTCCGAGCAGGCGCAGGAGGTCGCGGGGTGGTCTACTCCGGAGGATGGCACGGCGCCAAATCCGTGGGCGCTCGCGATCACGATGGATACGCGCCACGTCACTGAGTACTTCCCGAACTACAACCCGACTGTGCTGCTGTGGCTTGCGCTCGTGGGGGCGGTGGCGGTTGTGGCGTGGCGTCGCCAGGTGTGGCCGGTGGCGTTCTACGTCCTGTCACTTGCGACGGTGGTGCAGGCAACCGCACCGCTTCCGCCGGTGCTGGACGTGGTGCCTTCGCTGGTTTCGGGGCTGCACTACAACACGGCGCACCGCCTGGTGTTGCCGGTGGTGATGTGCGTCATCGTCGCGGCGGCCATAGGGGCCTCGGTGATGATTCGGATGCTGACATTGGCGCCGGTTGCCGCGCGTGAGGGCACGGTGGTGGCGAAGGGGGCGTCGGCAATTGGGGCGGTGCTCGTGTCCCTCGTGGTGGCTGCGAGTACTGCGACCGCCGTGCACGCGAATGCAGCTCAATCGGCGGAGGGCATTTACACCGCTCCGCGCGTTGGTGGGCGGATGGTCAACGATGACGACCTGGCTGCGTTCGACTGGCTCGCGACGCAGCCTGCGGCGTGGGAAGGCATGACCTATGGCGAGCCCGCGGACGGGCATTCGTGGATCTACGCCTACAACGGCGTGCCGACGCTTTCACGGCACTACCTGTGGCCGGCGAAGACACGAGGCGACGACACCGCAACTGCGCTGTTCGACGTAGAGATGCTCGGGCGTGGCGTACTCGGTGACGCGACGGCAAAGAATGCAGTAGACCGGGCCGTTGAACGGCTGAATATCAAGTTCTACATCGCATCGCCGCCGTCGTTCTGGGCGCAGCAGCCACCTCGCGTGAACCTGAATAATGGCACCGCCAACAGCGCCCTGACCCCCGTGTACGTGAAGGGAGACACGGTGATCTTCGCGGTGAACGAGGCGTTTACGCGCGCCGAGCTCGCGGAGATGCAGCACGATGCCGTCAAGCACGGCTCGGAACCGCTGGAGCTTTGGTAGTGTAAGGCAGCGTTATTGGTTATTGGGGGATACAACATCGGGGGTATACATGTCGCAGCGATTGTTGCCAACAACGCGACCGCAGGTTTCGGGGCACAGGTTCATGCAGCGCCGTGTGGAGCACGGCCTGATCTACGGCGACATCCGGATGATCCATGACCCGCTGGCGGCGCGGCGCCGCGCGGGGATCTTCGGGGCGGTCGGGGTGGTGCTGATCGCCGCGGTGATGGGGCTATTCGCCTGGATGAGCCCGAACCCGCACCCCGGCGAAGCCCCGATCGTGCGAGCTACTGACGGCGGCCTGTACGTGCGTGTCGACGGCACGCTGCACCCCGTGACGAATCTGACCTCTGCTCGGCTTATCGCCGGGGAGTCGGCGGAGCCCGCACGAGCCGGTGGGGACTACTTAGCCACGGTGCCGCGCGGCCTGCCAGTGGGCATCGTCGCGGCTCCTGGGATGTTTGCCCCTGAGGCCACGGAGGCGCATGCCTGGTCCGCGTGCCACGACGAGGGCAAGGTCACGGTGGTCGCGGGTCAAGCGCCTGCGCCGCTACCGAGGGGTACGGCGGTGCTGGCGGTGGCGGATCACCGTGAGTGGGTCGTCGACGCGCACGGCCGTAGGCAGCTGCCGCCATCCACCACGCCGGAGGGGCGCATCATGCGTCGCGCCCTAGGCATCGACGGCACGACGCCGCGCTGGTCGCCACCGAACGCGGTGCTCGGCGCCCTGCGCGAGGGTCCGGCGTTCACGCTGCCGCCGCGCCTCCCTGAGGTACTGCGCACCCCGGAGACTACCTGGGTGCTCACGGAGCACGGCGGTGTGCAGCAAGTCTCTGACACAGCCGCCCAAGTGCTTCTCGACGCCGGCGCCGCCTCCCGCAACGTCAACCGCGCAGACATCGCGCATTACCCGGACGCACAGCCGCCACTGGACCTGCGCATCCCGCACGAGGCTCCGCGCTGGGTGCAACCCACACAGGACACGGTGTGCGTGAACGACAAAAGTGGCGCAGCCACCTGGCCGAAGGACGCCGGTGAGGTGCTCGAAGGGGCGATAGCGCTGGCGGGGACGGGCACCGCGACCCACTTCGCGGGACTGCGCGAGGGCGCCGTCGGCGTGGATACAGGGCAAGGCCTACTCGTGGTGTCGCCGGAGGGCACCCGCCACGAGGTCGCCGGGCAGGCCACCCTCGAGCTGATCGGCGTGCGCCACACCGAGGAAGCGCCGTGGCAGATCGTGGCGCTGCTGCCGAGTGGAGCTCCGCTCGAGCGGTCGGTGGCGCTGAAACCGGTGGCGTCTTAGAGCCCGCGGCGTCCGCGGCCCCCACGGAGGGAACGCGCCACGATCGTCAGCGCGATGCATGCCAAGAGCCCACCGAGCGCCAGCCCGGCGCGCCGGGCCGCAAAGGATGTGGTGGGCAGCGGTGCGTCGATGGTGGTGACGGTTGCCTCGCGCGGTGGCGTGGGTGGGAGCTGCGTGACGATGTCTTCTGGGCGCAGCGCCCCGCCGTTGGGTTCCGCGGCGGCGTAGACGATCTCACGCACTTGTTGCGGTGAGAGGTGTGGATAGCGCTCGAGGAGGAGGGCGATGGCGCCACTGACGACGGGTGCGGCGAAGCTGGTGCCCACGTAGGGCTGCACGGTTGGTGTGCCGTCGGGTTGGAGCTCGCCGGTGATGCCGGTGGCGAACCCTGCGCCGTCGGACGCGAGGACCACGGGTGTGGTGCCGCGGGCGGAGAGCGGCGGCTTTGGGGACGCGATGGAGTAGTCGGCGACAGTGTGGGCGTCCTCGCGTGCGCCGACGGCAAGGACCGTGGGCATATGCGCGGGGAAGACAGCGAAGCCGTGGGCGCATTCGTTGGTGGCGTTGCCGGCGGCGGCCACGACGACGGCGCCGGCGGTTTCGGCGCGGTGGAGCGCGGCCTCCAGCTCGCGGGTGTCCAGGCTTGCGGCGAGGTAAGGCGGCATGCAGGAGACGACTGAGATGTTGATGACGCGTGCGCGCTCGTCGACGGCGTTGTTGATGGCGTCAGTGAGGGTGGCGAGTGATCCCGCGGCCTGCTCTTCGCGGTAGTGCGCGGAGGTTTGCCGGATGGAGATGAGATGCGCTGCGGGCGCGATGCCGAGGTCGCGGCTGGCGATGATGCCGGCGACGACGGTGCCGTGGCTGTCGCAGTCGAAGAATGGATCGGGGTCGTCGGGTGTGACGAAGTCCCGTCCGGGTGTGACCGGCGGCAGTTGCGGGTGCCGTGCGATGCCGGTGTCGATGACGGCGACGCGCACCCCGCGTCCGTTCGCGTGGCTGCGGGACGCGGCGACGGATGGGTCAGGCTCCGGTGGCGTGTCGCGGTCTGGCGGCAGGTGTGCGGGGCGGGCGCAGGCGTAGTCCTGGGCCTGCGCCGGTGGGGCCGGGATCGAGATTGGCAGCGTCGTTCCAACGGCGAGCGGGACGCAGAGTGTAGCGAAGAGGCGTCGAGAAGCAGTGGTGTGCATGGGCTTACAGCCCCCGGATGAGGTCGAACAGCCCGGTGAGGTGCACCGCGAGCGGGATGACTGCGATGATGGCGGCGGCTTCGGCGCGCTCGAACCACACCACCGTGGTTGGCTCGAGGTCAGGCACGCGGCGCGACCAGATGACGGCGGTAGCGCACACAATGGCGATGCAGCCTGCGGCCACGAGGAACGCTGGGTGCGGGCTTGGCTCGTATACGGTGGCGAGCACCACAGCACCGAGCGCGCCGAGGGCCAGCGCCGTCAGTGCTATTCGCGGGGTGGGGTAGTGGTGGCGCACCGCGTGGATGAGTAGCGCGCCAGCCATGCAACCGGCGAGTGCGACGCGCCAGCCCAGTGCGGCGTCCATCGTGGCAATGCCGTAGAGCGCTGGTAAGCAGCAGGTGGTCACGGCACATGCAATCGCGGCAGATACGGTCAGCGCGGTGAGGCTGCGTGTATCGACGTCATGCTGGTACACATCCGAGCGATCAAATTCCTCGCCAGCGGTGGGGATGCGTGGCACCTTCAAGCCCGCGGCGGCCGTGGCGATATGGGGCGTGAGCATGACCAGCAGCAACCCGAGCAGCACGACCACCGCCGCCCCCGCGTGGTGCTGCGGCAACCACGCACCGAGCGAGGCCGCAGCAAGGAGCAGCGCGCACACCGCCGCGAAGGTCGCGACGGCCGCACCGCACAGCCTGAGCATCGCGCCGATGACCACGCAGGCCACGGCGGTGATCGCGGCGGCTAGCATCCCGATTGTCGTATCGCTCGACCCGTCCCACGTAGCCGGAGGCCCAGCCACCCAGGCGCCGACTGCGAAAGGGGCCGCGCACAGAAACGCTACGTAAACCGCGCTGCTTCGCGCCGCGAGCGACAGCACCAGCGCCGCCGCAGCAGCAAGGCCCGCACCGAATGCCGAGCCACCGACCGTGCTCGCCACCGCTGCAATGCACAGCAGCCCCAACATTGTTGCGCCTATGTGCAGGCCACGCACATCGCGTGCAGAAGCCGCCGCGGCGCTGAGCGAGTGGGCCGCGTCGCGGATCACGGGCGGTGCCGCCTGCTCCTGTGGGCGCATCACCACCGTCGCGCCGTTTCGCATCTTGAGCTGGTACAACGGCGCATGCCCATCGAGCGGGATGCCAGCTACGTTGGTGAACTCCCAAGGGCGGTGCAGCTGCGGCAGTTCCACGAAGCGCGCGATCTCGGGTATCAGTTCGTAGAGCGACGAGGACGTCGGCAAACTGAGATCGATATCGCGATGAAGCGAAGCGACGTCGATACGAATGGTGACGTGCACGATGTGATGCGTTGCAGAAACTGCCACGATGAATCCCCCCGGAAAACAAACAAATGCGCGACTTGGCGCTTGACTTGAACAATGTAGCGCACCATCGCCTAGAATGCATGCAGACGTTGCGCGAGGGGGAATGCGCAACCGGGGAAATGCATGAGGGGGAATGCATGCTAGGTCTTGACCACGAACCAGTCGTGACACCATCGACGGCGCACACACTCGCGCCGCCACCACCACTGCCGACCGGCCAACTCCGCGCCGAAGCGGTACCGCAGGCGCACAAGGACCAGCCGATGCCACTGTTGAAAGTACTGCTGCCCGTGGTCATGGTGGTTGCCATCGGCGCGGTGATGGCGCTGATGGTGATGTCGGGGCGCACCGTGAGCCCAATGATGCTCATCTTCCCGGTCATGATGCTCTTCGGCATGGTCACCATGTTTTCGCCCCAGGAACGTCAAGGCGACATCGACGAGACGCGGCGGGTCTACCTACGTCACTTGGACGCACTAGCGCATCGGGCACGCAGCAACGCTGAGGTCCAGCGCGAGCACGCCGAATACCTTCACCCGGCGCCGAACGCTCTGCTCACGGCGGTGCCTGCGGAGCGTGTCTGGGAACAGTACGCCGCCTCGCCGTACGCGCTGCAGGTGCGCATTGGTGTTGGCGCGGTGGCACTGCATACCCCAATCGAGGTCGACGACCCTGGCTCGCCCGAGGACCTCGACCCGGTGTGCGCGGTGAGCCTGCGCAGGACGGTCGCCGCGGTGAACACGATCCAAGAGATGCCGATCGTGGTGGCGCTCAATGCGTTTCCCGTGATCACGATGGTGGGGCCGCGTGCGGCGGAGGTCGCGCGCTCGATCGTTGCCCAGCTAGCGTTTTTCCACGGCCCGGAGCTCGTCGGCATCGACGCCACCCAGGCGCCGAGCGAATTCGAGTGGGTGAAGTGGCTGCCGCACTCCGCCACGCCGGAAGCGGCCGAGTTCCAAGTCATACTTCTCGACGCCACCACCCACCCCTCAGTGATCTCCTTCAGCACTAGCGCCGCCAGCAGTGAGAACGTGTGCGTGCTGGTTATCCACCCGGACCCGGACTGGTTGGTGGATGAGGAGGCGTTCCACCTTGTCTGCGACGACGAACTCCACGCGCTGACCGGGATGGGCCTAGAGTTTCTGGGCAGGCCCGACAGGATTAGTGTCGCAGAGGCGGAGCTGATCGCGCGCCAACTGGCGTTCTATCGCCGCCCCGAGCTGCTCAGCGCCGAAAGCGCCTCCCACGGAGGCAAGCTGCTCCCGATGCTCGGCATCAACGACATCGCCGAGCTCAACGAGCACACCATGTGGACCGGGCGCGAGGGCACCCGCCAGCGCCTCATGGTCCCGATCGGATCAACGGCCCAGGGCCAGGCGCTCTACCTGGACCTGAAGGAGTCCGCCCAGGGCGGGATGGGCCCGCACGGGTTGTGCATCGGCGCGACGGGGTCCGGAAAATCGGAACTCCTAAAAACACTCGTTGTGGCGCTCGCCGCGACGCACTCGCCGGAGGAACTCAACCTCGTGCTCGTGGACTTCAAAGGCGGCGCAACCTTCCTCGGCTGCGAGTCCTTGCCTCACACCTCGGCGGTCATTACCAACCTGGAGGACGAATCCATCCTGGTTGAGCGCATGTACGACGCCATCTCCGGTGAGATGAACCGACGTCAGGAGCTACTGCGCAAGGCGGGGAACTACGCCAATATCACCGACTACACCGCGGCCAGGCTCGCGGGCGAGGACCTCGCCCCGCTGCCGGCGCTAGTGATCATCCTCGACGAGTTCTCGGAGCTGCTGGCCCAGCACCCGCATTTCGCTGACCTCTTCGTCGCGGTTGGCCGCCTGGGCCGCTCGTTGGGCGTGCACCTGCTGCTCGCCTCGCAGCGGCTGGAGGAGGGCAAGCTGCGCGGGCTGGACTCGCACCTTTCCTACCGTATTGGCCTCAAGACTTTCTCCGCGGCTGAGTCGCGTCAGGTGCTCGGCGTGCCGGACGCCTACGAGCTACCCAGCGAGCCCGGCGCAGGCTTCTTGTCCACGGGCTCAGGCGACTTGGAGCGTTTCCGCGCGGCGTACGTGTCGGGGCCGCTGGAGCGCGCCCGCGGCGTGACCAGGCGCGAGGCGGCCGCGGAGGTTCGCCTGTTCCACGGGTGGGAGCCCCCGCCGGTGGAGGACGCGAAGGAGAGTGCCGGCGTCGATACTGATGTAACCACGACGTTGCTGGCGGCGGTCGTCGAGAAGTCGAGGGAGGTGGCGGATGCACTGAGCATGCGGGCGCACCAGGTGTGGCTGCCGCCGCTGCCTGCACAGATTGAGCTTTCGCAGGTCTACGGTGGCAGCGAGACGCTGCCGAAGCTGCAGGCGATCATCGGGGTCATTGACGAGCCGATCAAGCAGCGCCAGGTGCCGCTCGTGCTGGACTTGTCGGTCGCGGGTGGTCACGTGGCGCTCGCGGGCGGGCCGCAGACAGGCAAGTCGATGGCGGTGCGCACGATGGTGGCGTCGCTCGCGTTGCGGCACACCACGGATGAGCTGTGCTTCTACATTATCGACGCCGGCTCCGGCGACTTCAGCGACGTCGCCGAACTGCCGCATGTGGCGGGTGTTGCGCAGCGCACGGACGAGGAGCGCGTGCGCCGCGTCGTCGACGAGCTGGTCGAGATGCTCGACGACCCGCAGCGGCGCACGAAGCGCCACACCGTGTTGATTGTGGACGGCTGGCACACGTTGCTCGCACCGGATGCGAAGACGGAAGACTTGCGTGAACCGCTGACTCGTCTTGCTGCGGAAGGCCCGGCTGTGGGCATTCACCTGGTTGCGACTACGCAGCGTTGGAACGCGATCCGCGCGAACGTCCGTGACGTGATCGGCACAAGGATTGAGCTGCATCTTACTGAACCGATGGACTCGGTGATTGATAGGAAGGTGCAGGCGAAACTTCCCGCGCTGCCGGGCCGCGGCATTACCGAAGAAGGGGCGTTCATGCTGGTCGCGCACACCTCCGCGCAGGACGTGGCACACGTCCGTGCAGCGACGCAGGGTCAGCCTCCGGTGCCACGCCTGCGAGTGCTGCCGAACCACGTGGAGGTTGCGGACCTGCTCACCTCGGGAGGCCAACGTCTGCCACTCGGCGTCGGTGGACCCCGACTTGCACCGCTGTGGAGCGAGTCTGGTCACCTGCTGGTCATCGGTGCGAGCGGTGCTGGCAAGTCCACAGCGATTGCCTCGGCCATCACCGCGATTGAGGCGATGGGCCGTGAGCAGGCCCGCATGGTGATTCTGGACGTGCGCCGCGCGCACCTCGGGCGGGCGAACCCAGACATGGTGGCGGCCTACGCAGCCTCTACCAGCGCCGTCGACGAGGCGGTCAGCGCGCTGATCACCACGCTGCGCGGCAGGCTACCCGGCGCGGACGTGACCCCGCAGCAGCTCGCGCAGCGTTCCTGGTGGGAAGGCCCGGAGCTCTATCTCGTCATCGACGACCTCGAGCTCGTCCCGGAGGACACCCTGCGCGAGCTGGCCACGCTGTTCCCGCACGCCCGCGACATCGGCCTGCACGTGGTTGCCGCCCGCAAGTTCGGTGGAGTATCACGCGCCATGTTCGGCAGCTTCCTGTCCTCGCTGAAGGACCTGTTGCCCGACGTCGTCATCCTCGACGGAACCAGGGACGAAGGCGCGCTCTTCGGAGTGCGCCCAGCCCCGCAGCCGCCCGGCCGAGGCCTGCTCGTCCAATCCGGCGAGGCCCGAGGCCTGGTCCAAGTCGCTGCACCCTACTCCGAAGGAGCCACCCTATGAAACCCGATCTCCGCATCACCATGACGCCCACGAACACCGTGTTCACCGGCGCCGCCAACGTCCACCGTTTTGACGGCCCCGGCCCGCGGGAAGTCGCGCAGTACGTGCGTGGCCTGTTCGGGCCAGATCCGGGCGGCGCCGTGATTCAGATCGCCGCGAGCCCCGAGGACCTCGATCAGTTTGAGCAGGCCATGAGTGGCTACGACGTCACTATTACCGCCGAGCGCCTAGAGGTAGAGGCTGACCCTCCGACCGAAGAGCAACCCGCGATTACGGCCGCAGACCTTGCACCACGTCGCGCGTGGTGGCCGTTCGTCGCCCTCGGCGCCGCAGTGGTTGTGGTCGCAGCAATCTGCGGGTTCGTGCTCTTTCGTTTCTTATCGACGCCCTCTTCGCCCACGTCCGCCCAGGCTTCAGTAGGGGCGACATCGACCACTGTGCTGCACAGTCAACCGACGGCCTCGCGGGCGTCAACAAGCCCCTCTCCTTCTGTTGCGAGCGAGCCTACCGCCGTGCGAATCGCGCAGGACGGACTTGCGATTGAGCTGCCTCCCGGGTTCCAACTCGCGCAGCACGAGCAGGGCTGGATGGCAACAGGCGCCGACCCCGACATGCGCGTACTGATCTCCGCAGAGAACCGCTACACGCTGCCGCCCGAGCAGTTCGTAGCGCAGCTGCTCGGGGGTATCGAGCGCGACCCCGAGCTCACGCTCGTGGATCACAACCTCCACGCCGTGACGTACCGCGAGACCGCCCCCGGAGGCGCCGAAACGCTGTGGCGAACTTGGGCGCAGGATTCTTACCAGCTTTTCGTGGCGTGCCAGACGCGGCAGGCGCCCAGCAGGGTGCAGCAGGCGACGTGTCAGATGGCCTTCGACACCGCAGAATTCACGCCACCGACAGGAGAGGGGTGAGGCAAACTCGCAGCATAAACGTGGTGGGAGGGTGGGGAGAAAAGTTTCTTCAACATTGAGGGAACCGGAGCACCAAAACGTGCGTCCAACTATATGAACAGCTTGGAAGGCTGTCGTTACAACCAAGACACAGTACCTAGTAGGGGGATTGAACATGGAACAGTTCAGAACAGAAGCCGACGTCATGCGCGCAACTGCCGACCGGGCAGATGACACCAACGCAAACGTCAACCGAGAAATCGACCGCGTGCAGCAGGTCGCGGAGTCCACGCGCAGCTACTGGGTGGGCAATGCGCAGCGCAGCTTCGATGACCTGATGGTCCGCTACGACGACGCGCAGCGACGCCTCTCCGAAGCGCTGCGTGACATCGCGAACAACATCCGCGACAACGCCAAGAACTACGAGAGCACCGACGCTACGAACACCGACAACTTCCGTTCGCTGTCCGGTTCCGCGGGCTTGGCTCTCTAAAACGCTCCCAGCGGTTCTCAGCAGACACAACGACCATCTTCCGAATGTAAAGGGACATACTCATCATGCAAATCAAGTACGACTTCGCTCAGATCGCCAACGCAGCTGAAGACATGCGCTCGTCGGCGACCCGCATCACCAGCCAGCTCAACGAGCTGAAGCAGATCATCCAGCCGATGGCGCAGACCTGGGAGGGCACCGCAGCGTCCGCGTACCAGGCGCACCAGGCGAAGTGGGACCAGGCCGCAGAGGATCTGAACACCATTTTGAACCAGATCGCCAGCACCGTTGAAGACGGCAACTCCACCATGCTCGCGGTAAACAATGCCGCGGCAAACAGCTGGGGATAACTACACAGAAGCTTGCTGAACAGCAAGGCGCCAGGGGGAGCGTCTTGCTGTTCAGTGCTTTGTGCTGTAAAGTTTGCAGCTTGTGTGCCGTGCTGCTTGTCGGGTCTCCACCGGCCGCCGTCTGAGCGGGATACAGCGCACAGTTTTTATACGTTATGGCCGGCAGCCAACTAGACAGACTTGAAGGAGTCATGCATGTCTACTTACCACCCAAAGAGCGGTGACATTACCCGTAAGTGGTACGTCATCGACGCCACGGACGTGGTCTTGGGCAAGCTTGCGTCGACTGCAGCGGATATCCTGCGCGGCAAGCATAAGCCACAGTTCGCACCGAACGTTGACACCGGCGATCACATCATCGTGATCAACGCCGAGAAGGTCCACATCTCCTCGAACAAGCGCGATCGCGAGATGCGCTACCGCCACTCCGGCTACCCGGGTGGTCTGACTGCTATGACGCTTGGTCGTGCGCTCGATGAGCGTCCGGACCGCGTTATCGAGGAAGCTGTCAAGGGCATGATGCCGCACAACAAGCTTTCCCGCGAGTCCATCAAGAAGCTTCACGTCTTCGTCGGCTCCGAGCACCCATACGAGGCTCAGAAGCCGGAAACCTACGAGTTTAAGCAGGTGGCACAGTAATGGCTGATCAGAACAACATTGCAGCTGAGACCGACATCGACGCGGCAACCGCGGCGACGGAAGAGTTCAACTACACCATCGGTGACGCTATTGCTCCAGAGGTCGAGGAGGCCCAGGACACCGTTGAGGTTGCACCGCTGCACGAGGGCCCAATCCAGACCGTTGGTCGTCGTAAGCGCGCAATCGCTCGCGTGACCGTCGTCGAGGGCGAAGGCAAGATCACGGTCAACGGCCGTGAGTTCGAGGACTACTTCCCGAACAAGCTGCACCAGCAGGACATCCTGCTGCCGCTGACCCTGCTCGAGCGCGAGGGCCAGTTCGACATCAAGGCAAACATCAAGGGCGGCGGCCCAACCGGTCAGTCCGGTGCGCTGCGTCTGGCGATTGCCCGTGCACTGAACATCTACAACCCGGCTGAGCGCCCAACCCTGAAGAAGGCTGGTCTGCTTACCCGTGACGCTCGTGCGGTCGAGCGTAAGAAGGCTGGTCTGCACAAGGCCCGTCGTGCACCGCAGTACTCCAAGCGTTAATCACTACGCTGGTTGTATCATCAACCGCCTCCTGGCACTGGCCGGGTGGGCGGTTGTTGTTTTTGTATAGCTGTCGGTAGTGCATAATAAACAGCATGACTCGATTGTTTGGAACTGATGGTGTCCGAGGTCTCGCCAATGAGCGACTGACGGCGTCGTTGGCACTGAAGCTCGGTGCCGCCGCCGCGACCGTACTAACGAAGGACCGTGAGTCCTCGAAGCGCCGCCCGACGGCGCTGATTGGCCGCGACCCACGCGTGTCCGGCGAAATGCTTGCGGCAGCGATGGCTGCGGGCATGGCGTCGAAAGGCGTGGATGTCCTGCGTGTCGGCGTGATTCCTACTCCCGGCTTGGCGTACCTCACTGATGACTACGGTGCGGATATCGGTGTGATGATCTCCGCGTCCCACAACCCCATGCCGGATAACGGCATCAAGTTTTTCTCCGCGGGTGGCCACAAACTGCCTGATGAGGTCGAGGACGAAATTGAGAGGGCTCTCGACACGCTTGAAGAAGGCGGGCCAACCGGCACCCGTATCGGCCGCGTGATCGAGGAGGCGCCGGACGCGCAGGATCGTTACCTGGCGCACCTCAAAGAGGCGATGAGCACCAGCCTGAAGGGCATCAAGGTCGTTGTAGACTGTGCGAACGGTGCGGCGTCCGAGGTTGCCCCGAAGGCGTACGAGGCCGCCGGTGCCGAGGTTGTGGCGATCTACAACGAGCCGAACGCTTTTAACATTAACGATGGCTCCGGTTCCACTCATATGGACAAGATCCAGGCAGCCGTCGTCGAATACGGTGCTGATCTTGGCGTGGCACACGACGGTGATGCGGACCGCTGCCTCGCCGTCGACGCCGAAGGCAACATCATCGACGGTGACCAGATTATGGCGATCTTGGCCTGCGGCATGAAGGCCGAGAACAACCTGCGCGACAACACGCTCGTAGCCACGGTCATGAGCAATCTGGGACTTACCCTCGCCATGGAGCGCGAAGGCATTGCACTGAAGCAGACCGCGGTGGGCGACCGTTACGTTCTCGAGGAGCTCAACCGTGGGGACTTCTCGCTTGGTGGCGAGCAGTCCGGCCACATCGTTGTCCCGGAGCACGCCACGACTGGCGACGGCACGCTGTCCGCGCTGCTGCTGATGGAACAGATGGCGGAAACCGGCAAGAGCCTCAAGGAACTCGCACAGGTGATGCAGGTGCTGCCACAGGTACTCATCAACGTGCCGGTTTCGGAGAAGTCCAAGATTATGAGCTCGCAGGAGGTGCTGGCTGCGATCGATGAGGCCGAGGAAGAGCTCGGGCACTCGGGTCGCGTGCTGCTTCGTCCTTCCGGTACTGAGGAGCTGTTTCGCGTCATGGTGGAGGCCGCCGAGGAAGAACAAGCCCGAAAGGTGGCGGGTCGCCTCGCAGCTGTCGTCGCGGCAGTGTAGAGTCCGTTGGTAAGAAATTTGGCCTCGCGGGGAACCGCGGGGCCGTTGGGGGAGTCTAACTAAGAGAAGTAGTTAGAACTGTCGGTGGTGAGCCGACGTGGATTTTGGGGGAAATTTTGAACATGGTGAACACGGTAAACACTGTGCACAACAAGGGCGTCAGCCTCAACGTTGACGCGGTGCGGTCATATTTTGCCGACGCCATCTCCGCCTACGAAGACACCGCCACGGACTTCGCCCGCCAGCAACCAGACCTGGGCGCGGACGACTTCGGTGCCGGTTTTGCCTTGCAGGGCCAGCGCATCACGGCGGCGGTGCAGGCGGTCTATGCGGACTCGCTCCGGTTGTTGCAGGAGCGAACGCAGCAGTGGGAGGGGATTCGCAGCCTTGCACAGGAGGTCCGCGACGCTGACGAGGACGCCACCGATGGCATTTCGGGGGTGGGTTCCGCATGGTAACCAGCGACGTTGTCGAACAAGGGGTGCAGCGCTTCTCTCAGTCAGTTGCGACGGCCCCAGCCCTGGAGGGGCCTGAGCGCGACCAATTGCAGGCACTAGCGAAGGAAGTCATTCGGGAGCTGCAGGCCACCCGCTGCCAGGACCTACGCGGCTTCCACCAGGTCGGTGTCTCGCTGTCACAGTTCAATTGTGACGCCGTGGGCTACAGGTTTTCGTTGAAGGCGCCTTGCCAGGATACGCCGGGCAGTAAAGAGTGGTTTGAGCAGATCGGCGTGGGGTCGCGGGAGCGATGCTCGGCAGATTCGGAGACGCAGCACTTTACACGCCTAAATGAGCTGGGAAGCTCGATTACCTCGTGCTGCAGCGCTATAGATGACGTCAAGAAGACGTCCAACCTGGCGGTGGAACAGTTCGTGGTCCTTGCGCACTCGCACCTTGAGATACTTGCGAAGCTTGGAATCGCCACCCTGATTCGCCCATTGGTGCAGGTCGTAATTGATGCGATGCGGCAGGCGAGCCAGACAGCGAAAGAATGCAACGTGGCTGTCGCTGAGTGCCTCGATGCGATCGCGGTGTGCGTGGAGGAAGCACAACAGCCTTGCAGTCAGGCGCCCGGCGGAAAGCCAGCTGGAAGTGCGCCTGCTGCGGCGCCAGCGACGGCGGCGCACGCAGCCGGAAGCACCTCGACCGCCAGCGCGAGTGTTGCCGCACCACCTTCCGCCCCAGCACCAGCACCAGTGCCTGCCCCTGCTCCTGTGCCGCCGACACCGCCGCAGCCGTGCGAGCGCCTTGTTTCTCTGGAGAGCGTCGGCACGCAGTCCGCGTCAGCGGCGCTGGCAGGTGCGGCAGGGATCAACGTGGCCTTTAACTTCGACGTCGATGTGCATGTTAGCGCGCCCATCGAGGCCGTGACACGCGACGCAGCGGCGTTGTTCGCACCGGTACAGGAGCAGTGCGACGCTGCGCAGGCGTTCACGGGCGCGTTTGCACAAACGGGCGCGGCCGTCGTCATTGAAAGCATCAACGTCTTTGCAGCAAATATCGACGCGGCCTGGCAGTGCGCGACGGAGGCTGTGGAGGTGCCGTGTGACGTCGCGGAACCAACACCACCGGCACCGCCGGCACCCGAGCCCGCTCCTGCGCCGGAGCCTGCACCGGCAGTCGACGAAAACGGTGTGTTCGTGCCACCTGAGCAACTCGGCGAGGTGGAGCAGCCACCAGTGCCGGCCGAAAAGCAAGCGATGACGGCACCGGCGGCAGCAGAGACGTCATCAGAACAACACGCTGAGCAGCAGCCAGTAGATACAGACCCGGCTGATGCTTGGGGCGTCAAGAAATTGGGGGAATGGTAAATGGATTTTTCAAGGTTTGCAGCAGAGTACCGTCAGCGCACGGCGATGCGGATGGAGAACTTTGAAAAGATGATCGCTGAGCACCATCGCCAAATGGAGATGATGCTTACCGAGCAGCGAAGGGCCGCCGCGCTTGGCTACAAACGCCAACCTGTTGTCATTCCACAGGGCGGCGAGCGGTTGTTCCCATTTCGCCGCCCGCCGCAGGGCGGAATCGCGTCGATCCGTACCGAGGCACGCCCCAACGCCCCGGAGGCACAGGGGGAGATGAAGCGTGCTGGTCAGCCCGGCACGTTAGAAGAATGAGAAGAGGCTGTCATCCTTGGTGAGGCCCGCCAGCTCAGCGAGGTCCTCACCGGTAAAGGACGTCACGTTCTTGCCTTCGGCGTCCGGCTCGGAGTAGGAGGAGTACTTCTTCTCCCCGGCTAGCTGGTGCAGGAGGAACCCGGTGAGTAGGCCGCGCACTGTGGTCTGCAGGGAGGCGCTCGACTTACCCAGGCCGAGCAGACGCTTGGTTAGCGTGTCCTCCGAGAAGCTCTGTTGCTCGCCTTTCTTGACGCTGCGGTAGGCCACCTCGCCTGCCCAGTTGTATGCGAGCTTGGCGGGGTTGCCTGGATCGAAGAGCGAGTCACCGTCCTCGCCGGGGCCGATGATGAGCCCTGGGCGAAGCGCGCGGCGAGCCGCCTCTACTGCGGAGGGCGCCACGTTCGCCGGGTAAATTGCGGCGACTGCCTGCACCTTCGGGTTTTCTACCGCGGTGAGTACGGCAGCGCCGCCGCCCATGCCGTGGCCAACGACGCCGAGGCGCTGTGGGTGGATGCTAATCTTGCCGTTCCCGAGGCGCACCCCAGTCAGGATTTGCAGGGCGGTTTCTAAATCGGCGGCGAAGCCAGCGTGGTCGGGGCGCCACCCCTTTTCAGTATCTGGCGCGGCGACCGCAATGCCCCAACTGGCCAGGTGGCGAAGTGTGCCGTGGTAGTCGTCGACACTCTGGCGCCAGTCGTGGCCGAAGGCGACGGCAGGGAGGTTCTTGCCCTCTGCAGGCGTGTACACCTTGCCCGGCAACCCGGTGTACCCGAGATCGCCCTCTAGCACCTTGTGTGGGCCTCGTTTGGACAGTTCAGCTAACTTCTTCAATTTCGCAGACACGCAACCTACCCTACTTGAATTCTGCAGTACTGAAATAGCGCTTCAGCGTTTTTGTGGTTTAGGGTTAGGGGCCAGATCGAGAGACGGCCGAGATTCCGCCTGATGGAGCCACGCGAAAGGAGCGAGACATGCTTGGAGCGTTGTCCTTTGCGTTTATTGATTCCATCAACGTGTTGTTGATCGGGGTTATCGTGGCAGTCGGGGTGGTTGCCTCCCAAGCGAAACGGCAGTATGCGAAGATCACGGCGCTGCTCATTGCTGGCGACTGGCTTGGGGTGGCGAGTCTCGCGGCGGTGATGTTGTTCGTATTCGATGGCCTCGGTCCGGTGGTGCAAACGTTTGTCGAGGGGCCCATTTTCGGGTGGCTCCTCATCGCTACTGGTCTCCTGACCGCGGTGCTGGCGCTGCGTGGGGGAGATAACCACGCGTTGATTGAACGGGTGATGCGCCCGCTGCGAGCACCCAATGCGCTGACGGTGCTGACGGGGTTTGTGCTGGGGATCGTCCAATCGGCGACGTCGGTGCCGTTCTTTGGTGGCCTTGCGGTGCTGTCTGCGACGGGCATCGATACGACGACGAAGTACAGCTTCCTGGTGCTCTATGCCACGGTCGCGCTGTCTCTGCCAACGCTGTGCGCGTTGCTGGTCGGCTGGGTGCGGGCGAAGCCGGACTCGGTTGCTGGGCGAGGTTTCGCGTGGGCGCGCTCACACCCGGATACGGTTGGTTTGACCGCGACGTGGGCGGTATCGCTGCTGCTAGGTGTAGTCGGCGTGGCGCATTTGCTGTGATCGTTGTTCAATAGATGCCCATGAACGCTTTAAAACTTCGCATTGACCTGGCGGCGATTGCCCACAACACGAGGCAGATGCGCCGTCAGGCTGGTGGCGCGCGTTTGATGTGCGTGGTGAAGGCGGATGCCTATAACCACGGCGCGGCGAAGTGCGTCCCCATCATGGAGGCGAACGGTGCGGATGCGTTCGGCTGCGCGACGATCGCGGAGGCGGCTAGTGTGGCGAAGCTGACGTCGAAACCCGTGATGGCGTGGCTGTGGGCTCCGGGGGAGGAGCTGGTGGAGGGCATCGAGATGGGTGTGCCGAGTCTTGCGCACCTGCGCGCGCTTATTGACGCCCCCTTCGTACCCACCGTGCATCTGATGATCGACACGGGGATGAACCGCTCGGGCGTAGATGAGGAACAGTGGCCGGAGCTGTTCGCGATGGCCGCCGAGGCGCAACAGGCCGGTCAGATCCGTGTGGCCGGGCTGATGAGCCATTTTGCGTGCGCGGATAACCCAGCGGACCCGTACACGGACCGGCAGCTGGCGACGTTCCGTGAAGCGCTCAACCAGGCGCACGAGGCGGGGCTAGAGGACCTGGTGAACCACGTGGCGAACTCGCCGGCGACGTGGACGAGGGACGACGCCCGCTTTGAACAGATCCGTCCCGGGATTGGCCTGTACGGGTTGGAAGCAATCGACGGCACCGACAACGGGCTGCGGCCCGCGATGAGCTGGGTCGCAACGGTGACCGCGGTCAAACCGATCCGCGCGGGGGATCCGGTGAGCTACTCAGGGACATGGACTGCGCCCGAGGACGGGTTTACCGCCGTGGTGCCCGCCGGCTACGCGGACGGCGTGATGCGCATCTGGCAGGACCGGATGGACGTCACCATTGACGGAGCCCGCTACCCCCAGGTGGGTCGGGTGTGCATGGATCAGATTGTGGTGTGGCTGGGCGCAAACGAAGCCGGTGTCGCGCCGGGCGATGAAGCGGTACTTTTTGGCGCCGGCGGCGTGAGTGCGGACGAGTTCGCGCTGCGGGCGAACACCATTCACTACGAGGTGCTGTGTGCACCGAAAGGACGGACAGTGCGGGAGTACGGCGGCAGGCGTGTCTGCGAGACGCGCGAGGAAACGCAAGCGTTGGGGCGTGAGCTGGGGGAGACCTTGCGCGCCGGGGACGTGGTGATTCTCGACGGCCCGCTCGGCGCCGGGAAAACCACGCTGACGCAGGGCATTGCCGAAGGGATGCAGGTCAAGGGGCGTGTGACGAGCCCAACCTTCACCATCGCCAGGGAACACCGCGCGAAGGAGGCGGAGGGGGCGTCGTTAATTCATGTCGATGCCTACCGCCTGTTGGGGGAGGGCAGCTCTGGCGACCCGCTGGGTGAGCTCGATGCTCTCGACCTTGAGTCGGAGCTCGACCGCAGCGTCGTGGTGGCCGAGTGGGGTGGTGATCTCGCAGCTCACATCGCCAGTGAATACCTTTTGGTCACCATTGACCGCACCACGCTCGTGGAGCAAGACGAAGACAGTGAGGGCCGCATCATCACATGGCGGTGGGTGCACACAGAATAGGAAGATGTAGGCTGTAGGCCATGCTGAAGCTGAACAATACTAGCCGTGGTTGGGTCGCTATTGCGTGTGCACTGTGGGTGATTGTGCTCGTTGCTCTCATTTTCATCCCACTGACCAAGCCGTCCCCAATGGCGGCTGCGACGCCAACGAATTCTCTTTCCCGCTCCCTTGAAGAGGTCAAGCCTGGTGGCGAAGCCGTTGCGGGCCAGCTCATCGACCTGACTCGCGTCTACGACAAGGACTACATCGGGTTCACCACGCTGTGCCCGAACGAGCCGGACCAGCTGCTGCTGAGCAAGCTGCAGGCGCTAAACCTTGACCAGGACCGCTTCGATTTCTCCGGCGACTGGGGTTACATGCTGCTGTTCGACGAGGACCAGAACGCGGAGATCGACCTGGACAAGGTGGAGCTTTCCAAGGTGAACATCTGCTCCATCCCGCAGTCGGAGATGTTCCCAATGAATACGCCGCTGCCGTTCCACAAGGACGGTAACGGCTGGGTCATGGGAGTAGCGGCGTAATGCTGACGCTGGCGCTCGATACCGCCACGCACGACCTCGTTGTCGGCGTGGGCGATCAACAGTCGCGCCGCGTGGATGCACAGCGGGTAATCAGAACCCGCTCGCATAACGAACTTTTGGTCCCCACTGTCAACGAACTACTGGCGGAAGCGGGCTGCACCTACGGTGCGCTCGAAGCCGTCGTCGTTGGCGTGGGGCCTGGCCCGTTTACGGGGCTTCGCGTAGGCATGGCCACCGCGTCCGCCTTCGGGCAGGCGCTGGGGGTGCCGGTGTACGGGGTCTACACCCACGACGCCATCGCCGCGGAAGCCGGGGACACCACCGGGAAAAGCGTGCTAGTGGTCACTGATGCGCGCCGCCGCGAGGTGTACTGGAGCCTCTACCGCGACGGTGCGCGCGTCGACGGGCCGCATGTCAGCGCTGCCAGCGCGATCGACGTCGAGGGCGACGCGGTGGACCTCCTCGTCGTCCCAGAAGCGCTGCGTGAGACTGTGACTGTCGCGGCTGGTGAGGTACGCGATCTCGCGCCGGGTGTTCGCGGCTTGCTCGCCGCGTGCGATCCATCAGATACGCCGGAGCCACTCACACCGCTGTACCTGCGCCGCCCGGACGCCGTGCCGCCGAAGCCGCGCCCGCGCTCTGCTGCGCTGCCGGACATCAAACTGTGAATATCCGGGAGCTCACACCCAGCGACGCAGACGCAGTCGCGGCGCTGGAGGCGGTGCTGTTCGCTGGCGAGACCCCGTGGTCGCGGGAGGTGCTGCTGACGCAGTTCGCGCAGCCGTACACGTTCTATATCGGCGCCTTCGACGACGAGGGCGCAATTCTGGGGTATGCGGGCCTTGCGATGCTGGGCCCGCGCAACGACCCGGAGTTCGAAATTCACACCATCGGCGTCGCGCCCGAGGTGCAGCGCCGCGGGGTGGGCAGGGAGCTGATGGACCAGCTCGTCCACACCGCCGACCTTCTCGACGGCCCGATGTTCCTCGAGGTGCGCACCGACAACTCCGCGGCGCTTGGCATGTATGAGCGCTACGGCTTTTCTGTCGTTGGCACCCGAAAGAATTACTATCAACCTTCTGGCGCGGACGCGTTTTCGATGATGCGCCCACGCAAGAGCGAAAGGGAGCAGGCATGATTGTTGCCGGGATTGAGTCCTCATGCGACGAGACGGCCGTTGGCATTGTCGACGTCCACTCCGACGGCACCATGGAGATCCTTGCGAACCAGGTGGCGTCTTCGATGGAGCAACACGCACGCTTTGGTGGCGTGGTGCCCGAGATCGCGTCGCGTGCCCACCTTGAGGCGATGCCGCAAGTGATGGCCGCGGCACTGGAAGAGGCCGGTATCGATGCCCCGGACGTGGTTGCGGCGACGATCGGGCCTGGTCTTGCCGGCGCGCTGCTGGTCGGCGCGTCCGCTGCGAAGGCCTACGCGGCGGCGTGGGGTGTGCCGTTTTACGCCGTGAACCACTTGGGTGGGCACGTGGCGGTGGCGAACCTGGAGGGCCAGGAGCGGCTCCCGCACTCGGTGGCACTGCTGGTCTCTGGTGGGCATACGCAGTTGTTGGAGGTTGAGGCCGTTGGCAAGCCGATGCGCGAGCTTGGCTCCACCCTTGATGACGCCGCCGGCGAGGCCTACGACAAGGTCTCGCGCCTGCTTGGGCTTGGCTACCCGGGCGGCCCGGTCATCGACCGCTTGGCGGCGAAGGGTAACCCGGATGCGATTCCGTTCCCGCGCGCGCTCAGTAAGGCCGACGATCTGCGGGGCGAGCACCGCTTCGACTTCTCGTTCTCCGGCTTGAAGACTGCCGTGGCGCGCTACGTGGAAAAGGCGGAGCGCGAAGGCTGGGTGGTCAACGTGGAGGACGTGTGCGCGTCGTTCCAGGAGGCGGTGTGTGACGTGCTCGTGCGCAAGGCGCTGCTGGCACTGGAGGCGACCGGTGCGAAGACGCTGTTGCTCGGCGGCGGGGTGGCGGCGAACAGTCGCCTGCGCGCACTTGCCCAGGAACGTTGCGAGAAGGCTGGCGTGGAGCTGCGTGTACCGCGCTTCGGGCTGTGCACCGATAACGGCGTGATGATCGCGGCGTTGGCGGGCCAGCTCATCCATGAGGGGGCCAAGCCTTCGGAGCTGTCCGTGGCGACGGATACGTCGTTGGAAGTGGAGATTCCGCTCGTTCACCAGTAAAGATTGGTGAGTGTCGTCACAATGTTGAGTGTTAGCACTCGCAGGGGTAGAGTGCTAACAAGGTTGTGGAGAGCGCAGTTGTACACCCGCGACGACGGCTGGGCCTTCGAATAACCTCAAACTACTGAACTGATAGATACAACATTGAAGGAAGGCGTTCAGATCATGGCAAACGTCAACATCAAGCCACTGGAAGACAAGGTTCTGGTACAGATCGCTGAGGCGGAGACCACGACGGCATCCGGCCTGGTTATCCCTGATTCCGCTGCTGAGAAGCCACAGGAGGCAGTTGTTATCGCTGTCGGCCCTGGCCGCTTGGATGAGCAGGGCAAGCGCATTGCTGTCGACGTCAACGAGGGCGACACCGTGATCTTCTCCAAGTACGGCGGCACCGAGCTGAAGTACAACGGTGAAGAGTACTTGCTGCTTTCCGCTCGCGACCTGCTGGCCGTCGTCGAAAAGTAATTGAAGGGGGCGTAGCCACCAATGGCAAAACTTATTGCATTTCATCAGGAGGCCCGCGAAGGCATCAAGAAGGGCGTTGACACTTTGGCGGATACCGTCAAGGTCACCCTTGGCCCGCGTGGCCGAAACGTTGTGCTTTCGAAGTCGTGGGGTGGCCCGACCGTTACCAACGACGGTGTGACGATCGCCCGCGACATCGACCTTGAGGAGCCGTTTGAGAACCTCGGTGCGCAGCTGGTGAAATCCGTCGCAGTGAAGACGAACGACATCGCCGGTGACGGCACCACGACCGCGACGCTGCTCGCGCAGGCGCTGGTCACCGAGGGGCTGCGCAACGTCGCCGCTGGTGCGAACCCGATCCAGCTGAACAAGGGCATCCAGGCTGCGGCCGAGAAGGTCATCGAGGAGCTGAAGTCGCGTGCGACGGAGGTTTCTTCGTCCGCCGAGATCGCCAACGTTGCCACCGTTTCCTCCCGCGACCCTGAGGTCGGCGAGATGGTTGCCGGTGCGATGGACAAGGTCGGCAAGGACGGCGTCGTCACCGTCGAGGAGTCCCAGACGATCGACTCCTTTGTCGACGTCACCGAGGGTGTCTCCTTCGACAAGGGCTTCCTGTCGCCGTACTTTATGACGGACCCCGACGCCGGCCAGGCGGTGCTGGAAAACGCCCGCGTGCTGCTGGTCCGTAACAAGATTTCCTCGCTGCCGGACTTCCTTCCGCTGCTGGAAAAGGTTGCGGAGGCATCCGTCCCGCTGCTGATCATCGCCGAGGACGTCGACGGTGAGCCGCTGCAGACGCTCGTGGTGAACACGCTGCGCAAGTCCCTGAAGGTTGTCGCCGTGAAGTCGCCGTACTTCGGCGAGCGCCGCAAGGCCTTTATGGATGACTTGGCTGTAGTGACCAATGCGACGGTCATCGACCCTGAGGTTGGCATGGCACTCAAGGACGCCACGCTGGATGACCTCGGCTCGGTGCGCCGCGTCACCGTGACCAAGGACGACACCGTGCTTGTCGACGGCGCCGGTTCCGCTGAGGACGTCGAGGAGCGTCGCAACCAGATCCGCCGCGACATCGAGGCGACGGACTCCACCTGGGACAAGGAGAAGATGGAGGAGCGCCTGGCGAAGCTGTCGGGTGGCGTCGCCGTCATCCGCGTCGGTGCCGCGACTGAGACCGAGGTCAACGAGCGCAAGCTGCGCGTCGAGGACGCCATCAACGCTGCCCGCGCGGCAGTCGAAGAGGGCATTATCGCCGGTGGCGGTTCCGCACTGGTCCAGATCGCACGCGACCTGGAGGAGTACGCGGAGTCCTTCGAGGGCGAGCAGAAGACTGGCGTGTTGGCGGTTGCCCGCGCGCTGGTGAAGCCGGCGTTCTGGATTGCGGACAACGCTGGGCTGGACGGCTCAGTTGTTGTGTCGAAGATCGCAGACATGGCGAACGACGAAGGCTTCAACGCCGCAACGATGGAGTACGGCAACCTGGTTGAGCAGGGCATCATTGACCCTGTGAAGGTGACACACTCCGCTGTTGTCAACGCTTGCTCGGTAGCCCGCATGGTGCTGACCACGGAGGTTTCTGTGGTGAACAAGCCGGAAGAAGTTGAGGAACACGCACACGGTCACGCGCACTAATTAGTGTTTGTGACGAGGGGAGCCCGGACGGATACATGCCGTTCGGGCTTTTGCGTGCCTGATGGGTCAGGCTTTGGGAATGGCATGCTCGGCGCTGTACCCTTAGGCGATACTGGAAAGGAGTCGGGCGTCGCGTATGAGCGGTATAGATACTGATGACGTGAATGCGCAGCTTGCGCAACTGCTGCCTGCTGCACAGTCCGGTGATGATCGGGCGACGCAGCGCGTCGTGGCGCTCATTTATCCATTTGTGCTGCGCTACGCCCGCGCCCGCATTGGCGGTGGGCGCACCCCGACCCCGGAAGACGTCACTCAGGACGTGTGCTTTGCAGTAGTCAAGGCGCTCAGTACCTATAAGGACCAGGGCAAGCCGTTCATGGCATTCGTGTACGGGATTGCATTTAATAAGGTGACGGATGCGCACCGCAGCTATGCGCGAGACCGAATGCTGCCCACCGAAGATATCCCCGATGGGGTATCACAAGAGGCGGATCCAGAGGGATATGCGCTGGATGTCGACGCGAGTAACAAAATGCGCGAGCTGCTCGATGTACTCAATGAGAAAGCGCGAAACATCATTATTCTTCGCGTATTTGTTGGCCTTTCGGCGGAAGAAACAGCAGAGATTGTTGGCGGGACAGCTGGGTCGGTTCGTGTCGCACAGCACCGTGCCCTGGCTCGCCTGCGTGAGGCCCTTGAAGAAGAGGAGTCTGCGAAATGACACGTGATGCTCACCGTATCCCGCAGTTTGATGAGCTGTTGGCGGATGACGCCCTGTTGACCAAAGCGTCACGTGGAGAGGACCCTAGCGACGGCACCGATCCGCTTTTGGGCCTGATGGGTGCGCTGCGCGAGGACGTCGAGCGTCCGATGCCGGAGCCACCATACATAGCGCCCGTGGCGGCGCCTGCGCGCAAACAGATGAACCCGTGGCTCAGTGGGTTTGTGGGCGCGGCAGCAGCCACCGCAATCGTTGCTGGAAGCGGGGCAGTGTTGTACAACGCGACTCCTGATTCCCCTCTGTGGCCAGTAGCCTCAACCGTGTTTGGGGAGCGGGCGTCGGTCATGGAGCTTGCGAGCACGCTCGACGAGATGGAAGTAGCCAGCGATGAGGGTAACGGCGACGCTGTGCGTGCCCTGGTGTTACAGGCCAAGGCGTTGCTTGACTCCATGGATGTGAAGAAGACGCAAGGGTCTGAGCCCACGGTGGCGTCGACAATCCCCGAGGTGACGGTGACGCGCACCGTGACTGTGACGGTGACACCTGAGCCGCGCGAACCGGTGACGGTGACGCAGGTGGTCACGGAGCAGCCTGCCGTCGAGCAGCATTCCTCCGCGCAGCCGACAGTGAGTGCGGAACCGAGCGGTGCGCACGTGCCGGCTACTACAGGCAAGGACGCCGCGCCGGAATCGCCAGTGGCGACGACCTCCCCCAAGCCGGTTGAGCCCCCGGCGTCAGCCTCGCCGCAGCACTAGCGCCCGGCGGACTCGATGCCGTCCATGTACCCCAGCGCGTAATCCCACGTGACATAGGCGTTGACGTCCGGGTTAGCGCTTGGTTCGTGGACGGGCGGCAGCGCGTTGTTGAGCGTGGAGATCATGTTTTGCTCCATGATGTCCCAGTCGTAGTAGTGCGTCTGCTCGCAGTCTTCACACATGAAGAAGATCCCGAGGATGCCGCGGGGGCGCAGGATACGTTGTGCGTCGCGGACGTGGGCGAGGTCGTGAATGATCGCCTGCCGCTCCTCGCTGCTTAAGGGCTCCGGCTGTTCGTCGTCCTCGATGAACGATGCCGGGTCGTTCGGGTCGTTTGCGAACGGGTCGAGTGGCATCATGTCGTCGTAATTCACACCGATCAGCCTATTGTGTGGGGAGTAGCAAGGCCAATTAGCCATGTGCGTTGGGATTTTTCGACGCCGCTGTGTGTCGTGTCGCGCGACGTTATATCATGGCTGAAAACCAATGTCGGGTACACCGCGCGCGGAAGGAGAAGTTGTCAATGGCAAACGAGCGAGTTCTTACAGGTGGGGATGACCCGCACAAGGTTGCACTGCGGGGCTTGACCTTTGATGATGTGCTGCTGCTGCCAGCCGAGTCTCACATTGTGCCGGCCGAAGTGAGCACGAGCTCGCAGTTCAGCCGCAACATCAAGCTGGGTATCCCGATCGCATCGGCTGCGATGGATACGGTCACGGAGTCGCGGATGGCGATCGCGATGGCGCGCCAGGGTGGCATTGGCGTGCTGCACCGCAACCTGAGCGCTCAGGACCAGGCGGAGCAGGTTGACATCGTAAAGCGTTCTGAGTCCGGTATGGTCACCAACCCGGTGACCGCCACACCAGACATGACGATTCGTGACGTCGACGCGCTGTGCGGCCGCTTCCACATCTCGGGCCTGCCGGTGATCGACGCCGACGAGCGCCTGGTGGGCATCATCACCAACCGCGATATGCGCTTCGAGCCGGACTACGACCGCAAGGTCGCAGAGGTGATGACAGCGATGCCGCTGGTTGTGGCGGATGAGGGCGTCGATAAGCAGGAGGCACTTGCGCTGCTGTCGGCGAACAAGGTGGAGAAGCTGCCGATCGTGGACAAGGCAGGCAAGCTGGTTGGCCTGATCACGGTGAAGGACTTCGTGAAGAGCGAGCAGTACCCGAACGCGTCGAAGGACTCGAACGGCCGTCTGCTTGTTGCCGCTGGTATCGGCACTGGTGAAGAGTCCTACGAGCGTGCCGCGCTGCTCGTTGAGGCGGGTGTCGACGCCCTCGTCGTCGACTCTGCGCACGCACATAACAACCGCGTGCTGGAGATGGTGTCCCGTGTGAAGAAGGACTTCGGCGACCGCGTTGACGTCGTCGGCGGCAACCTGGCAACGCGCGAAGCCGCGCAGGCCATGATCGATGCCGGTGCGGACGCGATCAAGGTCGGCATCGGTCCTGGCTCCATTTGCACCACCCGCGTTGTTGCGGGCGTCGGAGCACCACAGATCACGTCCATCCTGGAGGCTTCCGTACCTGCTCACAAGGCCGGGGTACCGATCATCGCAGACGGTGGCATGCAGTTCTCCGGCGACGTTGCTAAGGCCCTCGCCGCTGGCGCATCGACCGTCATGCTCGGCTCCATGCTCGCAGGCACCACTGAGGCACCCGGTGACGTTGTCGTCGTTGGTGGCAAGCAGTACAAGCGCTACCGCGGCATGGGCTCGATGGGCGCGATGCAGGGCCGTGGCCTGACCGGCGAAAAGCGCTCCTTCTCCAAGGACCGCTACTTCCAGGCAGACGTCACCAGCGAAGACAAGCTGGTGCCGGAGGGCGTCGAGGGCCGCGTTCCGTTCCGCGGAGATATCGACGCCATCACCCACCAGATCGTCGGTGGTCTGCGCGCCGCGATGGGCTACACCGGCTCCGCCTCGATCGCAGAACTGCAGACGAAGCAGTTCGTCCAAATCACCACGGCTGGCTTGCGCGAATCGCACCCGCATGACATCACGCAAACGGTTGCAGCGCCGAACTACCACAACTAATCCTTTCTGACTGGCTCCTGAAGGAGAGAACCTGACATGCGTGAATATGTAGAAATTGGCATCGGACGCGAAGCCCGCAAGGCCTACGACCTTGACGATCTGACCCTGGTTCCGACGCGGCGCACCCGCTCGTCGAAGGACGTCAACACGGAGTGGCACATCGACGCCTACTCCTTTGACATGCCGCTCGTATCCCACCCGACCGATGCCCTAGCGAGCCCCGAGTTCGCCATCGAGATGGGTAAACAGGGTGGACTTGCGGTGCTCAACGCCGAGGGCATCCTGGGCCGCCACGCGAACTTCGAAGAGGCGATCAACGAGGTCTGCGGGCAGGCGCCAAATCCCAAGGACCTCGAGCAGGAGAATTACCACGAGATTCCTAGCAAGATTGCCAAGGCTACGGCAACGCTGCAGAAACTCCATCAGGCCCCAATTAATTTGGACGTGTTGAGCGAGCGCATTGCGCAGGTCCGCGCGTCGGGCGCGACCGTCGCTGTGCGCGTGAGCCCGCAAAACGTGCGCGAGCTTGCCCCTGCAGTGATCAAGGCCGGCGCGGAGATCCTGTTCGTGCAGGGTACGTTGATCTCCGCCGAGCACGTGCAGCCCGGTGGGGAACCGCTGAACTTGAAGGAGTTCATCGGCTCCCTTGACGTTCCGGTCATCGCAGGTGGCGTCTTCGACTACACGACGGCCACGCACCTGATGCGTGCTGGCGCTGCCGGCGTGATTGTCGGCTCGGGTCGTTCCTCTTCCGGCCTGGCGCTGGACGTTCCCCTTGCAACTGCGATTGCCGACGTGGCTGCGGCTCGCCGCGACTACTTGGACGAGACCGGTGGCCGTTATGTCCACGTTATCGCTGATTCGGCACCGTCGAACGCCGGGGACATCGCGTTGGCACTCGCCATGGGCGCCGACGCCGTCATGGTAGGCAGTCTGTTTGCGAAGGCGAACGAGGCCGCTGCTGGCGGCGCGTACTGGGAACCGGCGGCTGCGCACCCGCGCTTCCCGCGCGGCGAGGTTGCCAACTGGGAGTTCGGCGATCGTCTTCCGCTGTCTGAGATTTTGTTCGGTCCATCGAGCGATTCGGGCGCTGCCACGAACTTAGTGGGCGGTTTGCGCCGTATTATGGCGAAATGTGGGTACACTGATCTCAAGTCGTTCCAAAAGGTCGACGTGACCGTCCGCCCGTAAACAGATTGACCTAATATATCGAATATGGCCTACGAAGTAGTTATTAAACGAGATGCCCCTGACGGCCCACACCACGAGGTTGATGTCAACCACATCTTCTTCTCGGTGACGGACAGCAAGGGCATTATGACCCATGTCAATGAGGTCTTTATTCACTACGCGCAGTATCCCGAAGTCGAGATGATCGGGAAGCCACACAATCTCATTCGCCATATTGAGATGCCTGGTGGCGCGTTCAAGCTGATGTGGGACGTCATTGAGGACGGCCGACCGTTCGCAGGCTATGTCCGTAACCGCGCAAAGAGCGGCTCTGCGTACGACGTGTTTGCTACCGTGACGCCTCTGCCAAATGGCGACTACCTCTCGGTGCGCACCCGCCCGATGACCGAACTGTTCAAGGTCGTCGGCGACGTGTACCAAGCGGTGAACGACGTTGAGTGGAAGGCGCGCCACGAGGGCGTTGGCCGTCGCCGCCGTGCAGAGCTTGGCTTGGACAAGCTGCAGGAGCTTGTGCCTGATTACGACGCCTTCGTTGCCGAAGCGCTGCCGGCCGAGGTGCTGGCGCGTGAGGAAGCGGGCTTCGACCTTCCAGAGGGCACCGGTGAGGTGTACGAGGCTACCAAGCGTCTCTACCGCGAGCTGGACCGCTTCATGGAAATCCAGTCGTCCATTAAGGAAGCCGCTGAAGAACTGGCAAAGGCCAGCCAGACTTTGGTGGAAGAAAACGCTGTGACCAACAGCGTGAAGGGCGAGATGGAGAACGTCATGGCGGAGGGTGCTGCCCGTACGCTGTTGCTTGCACCACTGCAGGTGTGGGCGACGATGCGTGGCATCATCGACGAGAACGCGCAGTCGCTCAACGAGGTGGCTGGCGAGTTGGCGAAGAAGGCGGCGTCCGCGCGTATGGCGATTGCGCTGGCTCGTCTGCATACTGCGCAGACCGCGATTTTCTCCCTTGAGGCGAACCGCGGCGAGGTGCTCTCTATGCTGTTCGACGCCCTCGAGGTGGACGTGAAGCAGATGGACGACGCAGTCTTCCTGCACTCCTCCCTGGCGAACCGCGTGGACCTGAAGGTGAACTCGATTTCCGAGCTGACCAAGATGCCGCTCGAGATGATTCGTCGCTGGTCCCAGACCACGGCGCAGGAGCCGTTCGGCGAGAACATCGAGCCGCTTGTTGCTCAGGTGCACCGCGCTATCCAGGCTGCTGATAACTCTATCGAGCGCCTGCACGCTTCCTCGCAGAAGCTGGGCTCCGACCCGGCGATTGACGGGGTGCACGATGCGCTGGAGAACCTGCGTGCGCTGCTGAAGTAGTCTGTTGTAACGTCGCAACGCTGAAGACACCACCCGCCAAGCGGGTGGTGTTTTGTTGTTTCGAAGGGATTCCCGCACCAGATTCCAGTATTTCGGCCGGGTGCATTGGCGTTTCCCCAGGTCCCGAATTGTGCGCGCGGGAATGTGGTGCGCAGGACACTGTCATCGGGCTCACGTACACATTAGGTGCTGCGTAGGTTAAGATTTGGTGCGTGACTACAGCTCAAACTCGCCCTGTTCTTGTTGTTGATTTCGGTGCGCAGTACGCGCAGCTCATTGCGCGTCGTGTGCGTGAGGCGCACGTGTTCTCCGAAGTCGTTCCGTCCACGATCTCCGCTGCGGAGGTGAAGGAGAAGCAGCCGCTGGCGCTTGTCCTATCCGGTGGCCCGTCGTCCGTGTATGAGGATGGCGCTCCGCAGTTGGACCCTGAGATTTTCGAGTTGGGGATTCCGATCTTCGGCATCTGCTACGGCTTCCAGGTGATGACGCGGGCGCTCGGCGGAAAGGTTGAGCAGACCGGCGCCCGTGAGTACGGCCGCACGTCGATGGACGTCAAGGGCGGCGTGCTGCACGCCGGCTTGCCGGAGGAGCACAAGGTGTGGATGAGCCACGGCGATTCGGTGACGCAGGCTCCGGAGGGCTTCGAGGTCACCGCGTCTTCGAAGGGTGCGCCGGTCGCCGCGTTCGAGAACGTGGAGCGCAAGTTCGCCGGTGTGCAGTACCACCCGGAGGTGATGCACTCGCCGCACGGCCAGGAGGTGCTGACGCGCTTCCTCACCGAGATTGCTGGTCTGGAGCAGAACTGGACGGCATCCAATATTGCGGAGCAGCTCATTGAGCAGGTTCGCACCCAGGTTGGGGACGGCTACGCCATCTGTGGTCTGTCCGGTGGTGTGGACTCGGCTGTTGCTGCGGCGCTGGTGCAGCGCGCGATCGGTGACCGTTTGACTTGTGTGTTCGTGGACCACGGCCTGCTGCGTCAGGGTGAGCGCGAGCAGGTGGAGAAGGACTTCGTCGCCGCGACCGGCGCGAAGCTGGTCACCGTGGATGAGCGCAAGGCCTTCCTGGACAAATTGTCTGGTGTGACCGAGCCGGAGGCCAAGCGCAAGGCGATCGGTGCGGAGTTCATCCGTTCCTTCGAGCGCGCTGTGGCTGATGTGTTGTCGGACCACAAGGTCGATTACCTGGTGCAGGGCACCCTGTACCCGGACGTCGTGGAGTCTGGCGGCGGCACCGGCACCGCGAACATCAAGAGCCACCACAACGTCGGCGGCCTACCGGACGACGTCGAGTTTGAGCTGGTCGAGCCGCTTCGTCTGCTGTTTAAGGACGAGGTCCGCGCGGTCGGCCGCGAGCTGGGCCTGCCCGAGGTGATCGTGAACCGTCAGCCGTTCCCGGGTCCGGGCCTGGGCATCCGGATCATCGGTGAGGTCACCGAGGAGCGCCTGGAAACCCTGCGCGCTGCTGACGCGATTGCTCGCGAGGAGCTGACCAAGGCTGGACTGGATGACCAGATTTGGCAGTGCCCGGTTGTGCTGCTGGCCGATGTGCGTTCGGTTGGTGTGCAGGGCGATGGCCGCACCTACGGCCACCCAATTGTGCTGCGCCCTGTCGCATCTGAGGACGCGATGACCGCGGACTGGGTACGCATCCCGTACGAGACGCTGGAGGTCATCTCGACCCGCATCACCAACGAGGTGGCGGATGTCAACCGCGTGGTGTTGGATGTTACATCCAAGCCGCCGGCCACCATTGAGTGGGAGTAGGTAGCCGAATTATTCGGCAAAGTACGCGGACACGGACCCGACGCGCTGCTTCACGTTGATCGTGAGGAGCTCGCCGTCCTTGTCCGCGTTTTGCTTGCCCTGGGGGCATGTAGTTTCGCCGATGGTGGCTTCGCAGTGGACGTCGACCGGCACGTTGTTGGGCAGAATGATCTCGATTTCGCCGACGCCGTTGGCAATGTTGACGGTCTTCGGTTCGTCGAGTGGTTTGAGGCTGCTCAGATCGATGGTGGTTTCTCCAACGAGGTTGTTGAGATCGGGGATTGAAGCCGCGTCCTCGAATGAGTGGTGCATTTCGCCGATGCGGCTGCCCACGTTGCTCTCGAATCGGGGGCCCGCAATACCGGTGATAAACAGGGCGCAGACGAGGATGACAGCCAGGGGCAGCCATAGCCAAAGGCGTTTCTTTTTCTTCGGCTGTTCCGGCGCTGGCTCGGTTGGCTCAGGCAGGTGCCAGAGCCCGGGCGCCGCGCCGAGCGGGTCCCACGCGGGTGGCGTGCCGGGATGCTCGTAGCCCTCGGGCACGGTGAGGTGTGAGGTGTCCACGGTGGGGCCTTCGCTTGTCGACGCCTCCTCGGGGTTCATTACCAGCAGTCCTGCCGGGGGCTCTGGTTGGCGCTGGTGGGCGAGGTACCAGCCGAGCGCGAACAACACGAACGTAACGAGCACCCCGTTGAGGTCGCCTGCCGCTGAGACAGATGGGAAGAAGATCACCAACCCGATGAGTAGCCACCAGCCGGTGCTGCGGTCCTTCTTCTCTGGCTCGGTGAGTTGTTCTTTCGGCGTGATAATTGAGTTCCACGGGCTGCGGGTCATGCCGAAGCGTGGCATGTTGATCCAGCACAGTAGGTAGAGGAAAAGTCCGCCGCCAAATACGAGTGCAAGTGCTACGAAGATGACGCGAACAAGCATCGGGTCGACTTGGTAGCGGGCGCCGATGCCTTCACAGACGCCAGCGATGACAGCCTTACCGCCCTGGTCTTCTGGGATGCGGGGCGGGCGGGTCTCCCACATGCGCTTCAGTGTGTTGGTTTCCATGCCTCCATTGTCGCGTGGTGGGCCCGTGGACGGTATCGGGAATGACCCTGATTTTTGATTTCAGGGTTTACCCCGATGTGGCCGAGGCGCCGCCCGTGTCATGATGAGTGCATGTCTGCGTTGTATCCCCGGCTGACCCGGGACCGTTCACGCCGCGTGATCGCGGGTGTGGCCTCTGGAGTTGCTGGCCACTTCGGGGTGGACGTGAAATGGGTGCGGCTGTTCTTTGTCGTCGCAAGTTTCACTGGCGGGATTGGCGTGTTGTTGTACACGGGCTTGTGGATGTTCGCGCCGGTTGCAGAGAGTACCGAGCCCCGGCAGCGTCCTGGAGCGCTGGATGTTTTCCTTGTGCTGGTGGGGTTTGCGGGTGCGCTGATGTCCTTGCAGAGCTCCTCGGGCGTTGGATCGGCTGTGCTGTTCGTGGTTGGCGTGCTCATAGTGGGTGCGATTATCGCGTTGCAGGCCTACGACCGCGGTATGGCCTCATGGAAGAATCTTGCGGCGCTGGCGCTGGGTGCGCTGCTCATGATGGGTGGGGTGCTGGCGCTCGCGCTCATGGGGGAAAGCAGCGGGGTCGCCGGTGTGGTTGTCTCTGTGCTGGTGACGGTGCTGGGGGTGGCGGTGCTGGTGGTGCCGCTGATTACGAAGTTGGCGAACTCGCTCGTCACGGAGCGTGAGCAGAAGGCGGTGGCGGACCAGCGCGCGGAGATCGCTTCCCGCTTGCATGATTCGGTGCTGCAGACCTTGGCGCTGATTCAGCGCCAGGCTGGTGATCCGGACGAGGTGGTTCGGCTTGCCCGTGGCCAGGAGCGTGAGCTTCGCGCCTGGCTTTTCGACGACACCGTGTCCAACCACACCACCACCTTCGCCGCGCTGTGCAAGGCTGCCGGCGAGGTGGAGGACGCGTACGGGATCGTGATCAAACCGGTCACGGTGGGCGAGGACATCCCTTTCGGCGAGCGCGCCGAGGCAGTCGTGCTCGCAGCCAGGGAAGCGATGGTCAACGCGGCAAAGCACGCCGGTGTGGACACCGTTGATGTTTACGCGGAGCACCTTGCTGGCAGGCTCACCGTGTTCGTGAGGGATCGCGGCAAGGGCTTCGACCCTGAGGCAGTGCCGACGGACCGCCACGGGTTGCGGGACTCCATCGTGGGCCGCGTGGAGCGCGTTGGGGGAGAGGTGCACGTGGTGGCATCGGAAAGCAGTGGCACCGAGATTGAACTAGCGTTGGACCTATGACTCGCGTGTTTCTAGTGGATGACCACTCCGTGTTCCGCGCTGGGGTGAAGGCAGAGCTGCAGGAAGCGGTGGACATCGTCGGTGAGGCCGGCACGGTTGCCGAGGCGGTGCGAGGGATCGAGCAGACGCAGCCCGACGTCGTGCTTCTCGACGTCCACATGCCCGACGGCGGCGGCCTCGCCGTGCTGAAGCGCGCTCCGGGCCCTGCGTACCTGGTGCTCAGCGTGTCCGATGCAGCCGAGGACGTCATCGCCCTGATCCGCGCGGGTGCCCGCGGGTACGTGACCAAGAACATCGCGGGCGCGGAGCTCGCGGAGGCGATTGAGCGGGTGCACGGCGGGGACGCGTACTTCTCACCGCGCCTGGCGGGGTTCGTGCTTGACGCGTTCGCGAGCGGGCCGGTCGTCGAGGAGGACGACCCGGCGGTGGACTCGCTGACCCGGCGCGAACTCGAGGTGCTGCGGCTTTTGGCACGTGGCTACACGTATAAGGAGATCGCGCAGCGCCTGTTTATTTCGGTGAAGACGGTGGAGACGCACGCGTCAAATATTTTGCGCAAGACGCAGACCTCGAACCGCCACCAGTTGACCCGGTGGGCGGTTGCGCGCGACCTGGGTTAGCGTACGCCCGCCTGCGGCAGCAGCGACTGGGCGGTGAGGTCCGTTTCCTGCAGCATGCGCGGGTCGGTGCCGGGCATTGGGGAGATGGTGGTGTCGGCCCACTGCTTGCCGGTGGGAATGCCGGCGATGTGCAGGCGCGGGTCCAGGGTGCCGTCGGGGTGGACGGTGCGGCGGGTGTCTGCGTCGGTTTCGGGAGAGCCGGTGGGCGTGCCGAAAGGCGCGAACGGGCGGATGCGCTCGCTTTCCAGCAGCGACGCGGTGAGTGGGTCGGCTGCGCGGGTGATGTTGGGGGACGGCAGGAATGCGTCCGCGAGGGTGTCCGCGGTGACGGTGCGCTCGGTGCTGGTGGCGGTGAACGTGGTGCCCGACTGCGTGACGGTTGGGGTTGGGCCGAGCAGGGTGACCAGGCCGGCGTCGATGAGTGCGAGGAGCTCGCGGGAGCGGAACAGCGGCGGTCCGGAGCCGACCATCTGGCCGAATGCCATGTAATCGGAGAGCGCGCCGCGCTGGTCCTCCGGGGTGCCGCGGCCGTTCTCCACAGCGATGGCGGTTGGTTTGCGGCCTGCGGAGATCACCCACAGGGCGGACTTGATGGGGGAGTTGTGGGCAGCGACGGCCTCGGCGATGTCGCGGGCCAGGGCGTCGGCGATGACGCAGTTCAGGCTCTCGGCGTCGAGGCCGTCGCACCCGGCCAAGGGGTCGATCCAGTAGGAGACGTCGAAGGGCTCGGTGGTGGCGTCGGCAAGGGCGTCGTTGAGCGCGCGGGCGCAGGGCAGGAGGCTGGTGCGGGTGGCGGCGCCGGCGAGTGGTGCGGCGTCGATGCGCGAGATGATGTCCGCAAGCGGGATGCGCAGGGCGTCGGGGCGTACGCGCGCAAGCGTGGTGTAGTAGGCGGCGTAGGAGTCGCGGATGAGCGCCGGCCAGAGTTGCTCGCCGAAGCTCACCGTGGTGGTGCCGCTGTGCTGCTCGATCGCGGCGCGCAGTCGAGAGAGGTCGGCCTTGGGCGGCAGTGAGTGGTACTCGGATTTCGGCAGGTAAGGGTAGCCGCGGCCAGAGGTAACCACGAGGTGAGGCTCGGCACCGCTGGGTTCGTAGCGTAGCCCGGAGCGGGTGTCGGCGGGCACGAAGCGGCCGCCGCGGTTGATGGTGCTCAGCGCCATGAGGTCGAAAAAGCCCATGCCAAGGCCGCGCACGATTGCGGTTTCGCCAGCAACCAGCGTATCGACGTCCTGTTCCACCGGGTTGCCCGGCTGAATCCAGTGCCCGCGGAAGGCCACCGGGTGCTCGGGGACGACCCAGCCGGTGGCGAGCACGGTGGCGTCGGCGTGGACGGTGGTGCCGTCCTCAAGCGTGATGGCGTCGTGGCCGTTCTCGGCGGTGATGCGCTGCGCGCGGGAGCGGTGGTTGGTGACGGTCACGTGTTCGGGGAGCTGCGCCAGCGCGACCGTGAGGCCCCAGTGGAGGTACTCGCCGTACAGCGCGCGGGATGGGTTGGACTCCGGGCGGGTGGCAGCCAGCTCCGCGCCGAAGTCGGCGGTGACGTGGTCGGGGGTTGGGTGGGCGTCGAAAAGTGATTGCTTGGTGGCGGACACGGCGTCGCGCTCGCCGCGCAGGAGCTGGATCCACTCGTACATGGTCGGGCCCTCGAGTACGGGGGCGGTGACGGTCGCGCCGGGTTCGGTGAAGAGGGTGACGGCGCCGGCCAGCGTGTTCATGCACAGCGTGTGGGTTTGTGTGGTGTCCCAGACGCGCCCGGCGCCGTGCTGGGCGTCGTCGATGAGGTGGATTGTCAGCGACTGGGTGGAATTAGATTCGTTGAGCGTGGCGGCGACGCGTTCGATGATGGAAATGCCACGTGGACCTGCGCCGACGATGGCGATTGCTGGCTGCACTGTGTGTTCCTTCCTGTTGCGACAGTGACCGTTTAGACTGCTTAGTCTAGACGCATGAGACCGCTCCGTCTAATCTGTGTTAGCGTTATCGCTCATCGAAGGGAGAACAGTGAAGCACACACGTCGAACGCAGGCCGGAGCGCTGCTTGCGGCTACCACGCTACTCGGATTATGCACCGCATGTGCAGGGCAAACAGAGCAAAGCGGGGACATGCAGGCAATCACGTACCTGGAGCCGAACTGGTTTACCTCGCTCTATCCGCCTGCGGCCGGGTTCTACCCGAATGGTGGCGTCGTGAATCAAATAACAGACAGACTGCTCTATCAGGACCCGGAGACGCTCGAGCTGCACCCGTGGATCGCCACGAAGCTACCGGAGATCAACGAGGACGCGACGGTATACACGTTCGACATCCGCACCGACGTCACCTACTCCGACGGCTCGCCGCTCACCGCGGAGAACGTCGTGGCCAACTTCGACCTCTACGGCAAAGGCGACAAGGAGCGGCTGCTCAACGCATCCGAGCAGATCTCGAACTATGACTACGGCGAAGTCATCGACGAAGACACGGTGCGATTCCACTTCACCGCACCCTCGCCGGGGTTCGAGCAAGCGGTCTCCGTGTACAACGCCGGGCTGCTTTCCGACGCCACCCTGGCGCTCGACAACGAGTCCTTCGGGCCGGGCAGCGCCCACAACATCATCGGCTCCGGCCCGTTTGTCATCGCCGGTGAGGAGCTGGGCACCTCCATCGAGCTGCGGGCGCGCGAGGACTACGACTGGGCACCGCCCATCCTCGAGCACCAGGGCCGCGCCCGGCTGGACAGCGTGACGTACCGGCTCGCCGCCGAAGAAGCGATGCGCACCGGCGCGGTCCTATCCGGGCAGGCGGACATCGTGCGCGACGTGACTGCGTCGGCCGAGCGCCACCTCCAAGACCGCGGCGTGCAGATCGTCTCCCGCGGCACGAACGCGATGAACAACCAGATCGCGATGCGCCCGCAGCACCCGTACCTGCAGGACATCCGGGTGCGCCGCGCGATCACGCACAGCGTGGACCGCGAAGAGCTGCTGCGCATCCTGTTCTCTGACTCCTACCCGCTGGCGACCTCGAGCGTGGCCGCCACCGGCTTGGGCTACAAGAACCAGGGTGACGCCTACACATACGACCCGGAGCTTGCCCGGCAGCTCCTCGATGAGGCCGGGTGGGTCGTGGGTGGCGACGGCATCCGCGTCAAGGACGGGGAACGCCTGCACCTGACCGTCAACTACGCGCAGACCCAGCCGCGCGCCCGCGAGGTGATGACGATGGTGCAGTCCTACCTGCGTGACATCGGCATTGAGCTGTCCATCCTTTCCGGCGACCGCTCGACGCAAAACGTGGCGTCGAAGGACCCGGACAAGGTGCAGCTCTACCACACGATGGTCGGTCGGGCGGACTACGACGCCATCGAGTCGCACTACGCGGTTGGGCGCCGAGACTCCTTCATTAACCAGGATGAAAATGACAACGTGATCGACCAGCACCTCGAAGACCTGCTGCAGACCGTGGTCTCCACACCCGACGACACAGGCCGGGCCCGCGCGGTGGAAGCCGTCCAGGACTACGTCACTGAGCAGGCCTACGCGCTGCCGCTGTTCGAAGAGCCGCAGGTCTACGCCCTGAGCCCGCGCCTGTGCGGGTTCAGCGTGGAATCTGTTGCACGACCTGCGCTGTACAGCGCCTACCTCCAGGAAGGGGATACGCCATGCCGTACATCGTAAAGCGGGTAGGCCAAGCACTGATCGTGCTGCTGCTGACCTACACTCTCGCATTCTTTCTGCTTTCGGCTCTGCCATCCGACGGTGTCATGGCCCGCTACGCTGACCCGGCACTGGGACTCAGCCAGGCGGAGATTGAGGCGATCCGTTCGGAGATGGGCGTCGATAAGCCGTTGCTTACGCAGTACGTGGCGACGCTGACGGGTCTATTCACCGGTAGCCTCGGCTACTCCGTGCGCACTGGTACGCCGGTGGGCCAGCTCATCGCCGACGCCCTGCCGCATACGCTGGCGTTGGCCGCGACCTCGGTCGGGCTCGCGATCATCGTGGCACTCATCACCGCATTCGTCGCGACGCTGCCCGGCGCCGGGCGCATCGGCGCGCTGTTTCGCGCGGTGCCCTCCCTGATGGTGTCGCTGCCAGGGTTCTGGATCGCGATCGTGCTGCTGCAGCTCGTGTCCTTCGAGCTCGGCTGGATCAACGTGATTGCGCCGGGCCCGCTCGAGGGGCTCGTGCTGCCGACGCTCACGCTGTCCGTCCCGATGGCGGTCCCGCTCGCGCAGGTGCTGATCCGCTCCATCGACGAGGTGCAGCGCAGCCCATTCGTGCAGGTGGCGCGTGCGCGCGGCGCGAGCGAGACCCGCATCTTCTGGTCCGACGTGCTGCGAAACGCGCTGCTCCCAGCGCTGACCATGGCTGGTTTGCTCTTCGGCGAGCTCGTCGGTGGTGCTGTGGTGACGGAAACCGTCTTCGGGCGTACGGGGTTGGGCTCCATGGTGGTCACCGCCGTGTCGAACCGCGACACGCCGGTGCTGCTGGGCGTAGTCCTCATCGCGGCGGTGGCGTACGTGACCATCAACCTCATCATTGACCTGCTCTACCCGGTGCTTGACGTGCGGCTGCGCACCGCCGGCGGACCGTTTGCCGCAACACCGAAGCAGTACGCCAGCCAGTCCGCCGACGCCATCGACGTGCGGGCAATCGAAACGGGACGGGAGTAGCAACCATGCGAACGACGAATTGGAAACAGCATTGGAAACAACCAGGCACGGTTCTCGCACTGCTCGTGCTGCTGCTTGCGTGCGCGTGGGCCCTGCTGCCGGGCATATTTGCCACGCACGACCCATACAAGGGCGTCGACGTAGCCCTTGCAGCGCCGAGCGCGGAGCACTTCTTCGGCACCGACGCCGTGGGGCGCGACGTGTACTCGCGCGTGGTCTACGGCGCGCGCCAGTCGCTGCTCGGCGCGGTGATCGCGGTGGCGGTCGGGCTGGTGTTCGGCACGCTGATTGGCCTGGTGGCGGGCGCGCTGCGAGGCAAAGTCGACACCGTACTGATGCGGATCGTGGACGTCCTGCTCGCTATCCCAGGCATCCTGCTGTCTCTGTCCATCATCATCGTGCTGGGCTTCGGCTCACTACAGGCGGCCTTCGCTGTCGGCATGACCACGGTGGCGACGTTCGCCCGCCTCGCCCGTTCACAGGTGATGCAGGTTGCAGGCACCGACTACGTTGAGGCCGCCTACGGCTCTGGAGCGACGAAGTCCCAGGTGCTGGTGCGCCACATCCTGCCGAACTCGCTCACCCCGGTCATCGCGCTGGCGGCCCTGCAGTTCGGCACGGCGATCCTGCAGCTGTCCATCCTCGGGTTCCTCGGCTACGGTGCCCCGCCGCCGATCCCGGAGTGGGGCCTCATCATCGCCGAAGGCCGCGACTTCATGGCCACCGCCTGGTGGATCATCGTCCTGCCCGGCGTGGCGATCATCGCCACCGTCATGAGCGCGAACCACCTGTCCCAACTCATTCGTACGGAGGCCTAACCCATGCAACCCCTGCAACCTTTACTTGAAGTACGTGGCCTGACCGTCGCGTACGGCAATCAGCCGCCATCGGCGCAAGACGTGTCCTTTTCCGTCGCGCCTGGCAAACTCACCGCGATCGTGGGGGAGTCCGGCTCTGGCAAGACGACCTCGGTGATGGCGACTCTGGGACTCCTCGGCGGGTCCGCGCGGGTGCTGGACGGCGCAGTCTATTTCCAAGGCAAGGACATCACGCAGTTGTCTCCGCGGCAGTGGCGTCAGCTGCGCGGTGCGAAGATTGGCTTGGTGCCGCAGGACCCGAACAATTCGCTCAACCCGCTCAAGCCCGTCGGGGCCTCGATCGAGGAGGCGATGGCGGTCCACGGTATTGGCACAGCCGCCTCCCGTCGCGCACGCGCGCTGGAGCTCATGGAGGCCGTCGGCATCGACGACCCGCAGCGCCGCCACGGCCAGTACCCGCACGAGCTCTCGGGTGGGATGAAGCAGCGCGTGCTCATCGCAGCAGCCATCGCGCCCGAGCCGCAGGTACTGATCGCCGACGAGCCGACGTCCGCCCTGGATGTGACCGTGCAGGAAAAGGCGCTGGACGTGCTCGACGAGATGCGTGAGCGCCTCAACCTCGGCATCGTGCTGATCACGCACGACTTGGCGGTGGCGGGTGACCGTGCCGACGACGTGGTGATTATGCAGCGCGGCGTCGTCGTGGAGGAAGGCCCCGCCGCGGAGGTGCTCGCCGACCCGCAAGAGGAGTATTCACAGCGCCTGCTTGCCGACGCCCCTTCGCTCGCCGTCGCGAACGCCTACCACCGGCCAGCGCCGGACGGCGACGTGCTGGTGCGCGTGGATCACCTGCGCCAGGAGTATGGGGACTTCGTGGCCGTCAATGACGTCTCCTTCGAAGTGAAGCGAGGGTCCACGCACGCGATTGTGGGCGAATCCGGCTCCGGGAAGACCACGACTGGGCGGGCGATCTCCCTGTTCCGGGATCCGACGAGCGGCAGCGTCACCATCGGCGGCAACGTCGTGACCGGCGTCGACGACGCCACCCGCCGGAAGCTGCGCTCCACGGTGCAGCTGGTGCACCAGAACCCGTTTTCTTCCCTGAACCCTAAAATGACGGTGGAGGCCATCGTGGCCGAGCCGGTTCGGAACCTGACGGGGGCGTCGAAACGCGAGGCGCGCGCGAAGGCGCACGAGGTGCTGGCGCGCGTGGCGCTGGACCCGCAGCAGTTCGCGCGGCGCACCCCGTCGCAGCTTTCCGGCGGGCAGCGCCAGCGTGTCGCCATTGCGCGTGCGCTCGTGGTGGAGCCGGAGCTCGTCGTGTTCGATGAGGCGGTTTCCGCGCTCGACGTGACGGTGCAGGCGCAGATCCTCCGGCTGCTGGAAGACCTGCAGCAAGAGCTGGGCCTGACCTATATCTTTATTTCCCATGATTTGGCGGTGGTGCGCCAGGTTTCGGACACGGTCAGCGTGCTCAGCCGTGGTACCCAGGTGGAGTATGGCCCGACGGACGACGTCTTCCAGTGGCCGCGCCACGAAGTGACAAAGAACTTGATCCATGCAATCCCGGGCGCGCGCTTTCGCGCCCGGCAGTTAGGAGAATTTAGTGTCTAACATCATCGATACGCTTGCCGACGCCTCTCCGGAACTCGCGCGCCTTCGCAGGCGCCGCCCGGAAGCAGTCGAGAACGCAGAGCTCACGTTTACGGCCCTCTTCGAGCCTGACGACGAGGGCGACGTGCCACTGGCCTGGCGCTATGGTGTCGCCGCGTTCGTGGCCGGGCTCACCGGACTGACAACTGCGAGCGCGTTCTACCGGGAGTTGCTCGAGGACCTCGAAGACCAAGCCCCCGGCCTCGCCGAGGCCGTCGACGACGCTGTCGCGCGCGGTGCATCCGAGGGGCCGTACTGGCACGGCGACTTCGTCCTGTTCGGTGACGTCATTGGGGAGGCGTCCGAGCAGTTCGCCGCTGCCCTGGACTTCGCACACCTGCTGGTCTTCCACCCGAAGGATTCCACCGCCGCAGCGATCGGTCACCTGCAGACCTCCGGGTGGAGCGACAACGGCATCGTCACGTTGGGGCAGCTCATCGCGTTCGTGGCGTTCCAGTTGCGCGTCGTGCACGGCGTGCGGGTGCTCGGCGGGGTTGACGCTGGTGGAGCGCAGCGGGCGTCGATTAGCGGGCGCGCGCACGGCGTGGCTGACCCCGGCTGGGAGCCCGGGCCGCGCACCCTGCTGCCCGAAGTTGTGGCGCCGACGAAGTTCGTGGAGCACTCCCTGGGCTGGCGCGCGTGGGTGCCCAGCCTGGACAAGTTCGAATTCATCGACGAGCACCGCGACGCGCTGCTCAAGCCCGAACGAATCGATATGGAGTACTTCCGGCTGCTCGCGCGTGACCCTGCGGTGCTCAAGGCACGCACCCTGACTGACCTGGACATTTTCTACAACACCGACGGCGGCCTGGGGCGCGCCGAGCGCGAACTCGCCGCGACCGTGGTCTCCCGTCTCAACGGGTGCGAGTACTGTGCTTCCGTGCACCAGGGGCGCGCGAAGCAGGAAGGCGGCGACGCCGAGGCGATCTCCCGGCTCCTCGACGAAGGCGTGACCGCGGACCTGGGCACCCCGCTGTGGAACGCGCTGCGCGATGCGGCCGTGGCGCTCACGCACACCCCGATCGCGTTCTCGCAACAGCACGTCGTAGCGCTGCGCGAGGCCGGCTGCGGCGAGCTCGAGATCCTTGACCTGATCAACTCGGCGGCGTTCTTCAACTGGGCCAACCGCCTCATGCTCAGTCTCGGTGCGGCTGACGTACCGAAGCGCTACCGCTAGCGCTTCTGGATGGGCGCTGTAGGCGCGTATGCGAGGCGCCGCGTGCCGTCGACGTGCGGCATGAGCACCCACGCCACCACAAACAGCCCACCCGCAAGCAGCGCCAGCCCCCAGCCGGGCAGCGGCGCGATCAGCGGGCTCAGCATGATTGCGAGCCACCACAGCATCAGCGGCACCACCATGCTGAGCGACGGCACCTGCGAGACGTTGCGGCTGCGCGCAAACTCGGCCATAGCCTTGCGGTACGGGTGCGCTCGGGTAGTTGCACGGGCGACGAGCACCGCGGCGAGAGCAATGCCGACTTTCACGGCTGCGGGTAGCGGTGCCGCCATCACGCTTATCGACGCCGCTACGCACCCCGCCGCCACAGCCCGCACAATGGGTGGCGTGGGAATTGGGGTGACGCGGTTGCGGAAGTCTGCGTAATACATAGGGCAGAGCGTACAGCATGGTGTCTCGCTTTTTGTGGCACAGGGATTCGAAACCCTGTTCGACCTTTACTGTTGCCCGTGTCGGGGGCGCGTTGCATACTTACATGCATGAATGGAACACCTATTCGCTTGCGTGAGTTTGCCTCGGACGGTGGCGGACAGCTCAGCAAAGCTGAGCAGATTGCGCAACTCCGAGCGCAATTAGCCGAGCTCGGCGGTGGTGCTGTGCAGGAGCCGATCGGGAGCGAGGGTGTTGTTCCGCTGTCTGCAGAGTTGGCGCGCGTGCTCCCGAACGGGGGTTTGCCAAGACGGCAAGTCACGCAGGTGAGCGATACGCCGTCGCTTATCGTAGAGATCCTGCGGCAGGTCACGGAAGCCGGAGGATACGCGGCCGTGGTGGGGTGGCCGGAGTTGTCCTACGCAGAGCTCTCGAAGCAAGCGCTGCGCAGAACCGTAGCGGTTCCGGAACCGGGGATGGATGCCATGCACGCCGCAGGGGTGCTCGCCGAGGGGCTAGACGTGGTGGTGCTACACACCCGAAGCGAAATCCAGTACACGCCCGCCCAGGCACGCCCACTGCTTGCCCGCGTGCGCGCAGGGGAGGCGGCGATGCTCTGCGTGAACGCGACGGTGCCTTCGCCTGCATTGCGCATGAGCGCGGACATCGCTAGCTTCCACGGCATCGGGCGCGGCCGCGGGCGCATCGCAGGCATTGACCTGGAGGTGTCCGCGCACGCGAAAGGCTGGAAGCGGCCACGGGCACTGCTGACGCTTGGGGCCGCGACGGGCGGTGTCACGCATCTGAAAGCGGTGCCCTCATGAGGGTTGCGGCGCTCTGGTTCCCGGATTGGCCCGTGCAAGCAGCCAAGCTCGAAGCCGAGGACACGCTGGAGGAACCGATCGCGATCGCGGTGCAGCACCGTATCAAGGTGTGTTCGCAGGAGGCGCGGCGCGCCGGGGTCCGCCGTGGGATGCGGGTGCGCAACGCGCAGGCCGTCGCGCCTGAGCTGACGGTGGTAGAAGACAACCCGGAGCGCGACGGCCGCACGTTCAGCGCGCTCGCGGGATCCCTGGATGACGTGGCGGCCTCCGTGGAGGTGCTGCGCCCTGGCCTGGTGGTTGCGGACCTCGCCGCGGCGGGGAAGTTCCACGGCGATGAAGATACGGCGCTTGAGATGCTTCTCGACGCCGCCGCACGCCACGGCATCGACGTCATGGCAGGGGCGGCGGATGAGATCGCCACGGCCGTGATCGCCACCCGGAGCTCGCACGTGGTTGCAGCGGGGGAGTCGGCGCAGTTCCTTGCAGTACAGCCGCTTCGGGTGCTCACCGCCGAGACAGCACTCGGCGCGGACCCGGAAACGGTCCGTACCCTGGGCCAGCTGGGCATCCAGACGCTGGGGCAGCTCGCGCAACTGCCGTCCTCTGCCGTGATGACTCGCTTCGGGGTCGCGGGCATCCACCTCCACCGGATCGCCAGTGCGGCCCCGGACCGGCGCGTCGCCCCGGAGCTACCCGTGGAGGACTTCGCCGTCGAGATGACGCCGGAGGAACCAATCGAGCGCGTCGACGCCGCCGCGTTCGCCGCCCGGGCGCTCGCGGCCACGCTGCACCAGCGCCTCAAGGGGGCCAGGGTGCACTGCCTCCGGCTGAAAATCTCCGCCGAGCTTGTCGACGCCACCCGGGTCGAGCGCGTGTGGCGCACCCGGGAAGCACTGACAGAGGCTGGCACCGCCGACCGGGTGCGCTGGCAGCTCGACGGCTGGCTCACCAACGGGGGCGCAGGGCCGATCGCCTCGCTCATGCTGGAACCACTTGAGCTTGCGCAACCCGACATGGTGGGGGAGCTGTGGTCCGACGGGGCGTCGGACGAGGGGGCGCGGCGCGTGATCGAGCGGGTGCAGTCCCAGCTCGGAATGGAGGCGGTGCTGCAGCCGGTCGCGGTTGGAGGTCGCGGCGTGGCCGAGCGTATTCAGCTGGTGCCCTATGGGGAGGTGCCGCCGCAGGGCCGCGGGGCGTTCGTCGGCGCCGTTCCGTCACCACTTCCAGCCCGGCTCGGCGGTGGGATCGAACACCCGTCATCGCGGGTGCAGCTGCTGGACAGCTCCGACCAGCCGATACTGCTCAATGCCGAAGTCCTGCTCAGCGGCCAGCCGACAACGCTAGTGTGGGGCAAGCGCTGCTACGACATCACCGCGTGGGCAGGGCCTTGGCCCGTTGACGAAGAGTGGTGGGGTGCTCATCCGACCCGGCTTGCGCGCCTCCAGGTGCTGGGTCACGACCAGGCGGTAGGAACAGGGCAGCGCGGGTGGTTGTTGGTGTGGCACCGGCAGCGCTGGAGCGTCGAGGCGCTCTACCACTAGGTGTTAGGACTGCACGATGTCGACGACCAGGCGCAGCGGGTGCTCCAGAATCTGCACCGAATACGGCAGGTCAGAGCGCAGCCCTACGACCACGCGGCTGCGACCCTCGTAGGTGCCGGCGTTGACGACGTCGATAATGTTGCCGGTCTCTGCCGGGGTATCCACCTTGATTTGGTCCGCGTCCAGGCCAAGTTCGTAGGGGTAGACGGTGCCGTCGATGTTGATATTGAGGAACGCGTTGCCGGTCACCTTCAGCGGTTTGCCGGTGATCTCCTGCATCGGGGTGGAGGTGTAATCCACGAACCAGCCCGGCTCGCCCTCGCCGACGAGGTCTACAACCACACGGTCGAACCCTTCGTGGGTGCCCACACGCACGCCAGCCACGGCGAGTTGAGCAGGCGCGGAAGGCCGCTGAGTCTTCGGGCTCGCGTTCGCGGTACCGAGCGGGCGAAGCTGCGTCGTTGATGGCGCAGCATGCATCGAGCCGACGCGGGTCGCGGCCTGGTCCTGAGCAGGAGAGGACACGCACCCGGCGAGCACGGCGCCAGCAATGCAGGGCGTCAGCGCCGCAACGGCGAACTTCGGTAAGGGAAACACGCAAATTACCGTAGCCAGAACGAATCTCGAAGAGCAAAGCAGAACGGCAAAAAATCAAAAAGGTTATCAAAATGTTAACTGCCCGACTCGGCCCGGTTTAGGTATACCTAATCAATCGGGAAATTTTCGCTACAGTAGGTGACATGACTACAGCCCATGCACGCACACTCTGCTCCGATACGGACAGTGAGCCGCTGCCGGGTACCGCGAAACCCGGCTCGACCTACGTTTTGTTTGAGTGGCCACACAAGTGGAGCCACGACGTACTCGACGGCGACACCTTCGGGGATGAACTGACCGAAAAGTTGAAAGCGCACATGCAGCGCTACAACGCCACCTTGCTGCTCATCCGCCACCCAACGAGGGAAGGCCGCCAGATTGAAGACCACCACGTCTACCTGGTCTTCGCCGACCAGGCAGCAACCGAGGTGCTGCACGTCGATGGGCCTGAGGCGATCCTGGATCTCGACCTGTCAGGCCCAGGGCAAAACAGCGCCAAGTCGCGTACGAAACCGCTGGTCCTGGTCTGTACCCACGCGAAGCGCGACATGTGCTGCGCCATCAAGGGTCGCCCCATCGTCAACGAGCTCGTAGAGAAGTACCCGTTTGGGCAGGGCAACGACGTGGTGTGGGAAACCTCGCACATCAAGGGGCACCGTTTTGCCGCCACGATGCTGCTCATGCCGTGGGCGTACAGCTTTGGCCGAATGAACCTTGAGGCTACTGAGGCCATGCTTGAAGCTGCGATGCGCGGCGAGTACTTCGTGCCGGGCAACCGCGGCCGCGGCACCTTCAGCCCGGTAGGTCAGGTGGCGGAAGTGGACGTCGCAACGCAGCTCGCCACCCGAGGGGACAAGGTGCGCTACGGCCAGCTCGAAGTCACCGCCGAGCGTATCGACGGCCCCTCCGCCCACGTCACCGTCACCGACACCGCGACCGACACTGCCTACGAGGTGACGTTGGAACAGCGCGACGTTGATGCCGTGATGGCATCATGCGGGAAGGACCCGAAGCCCGGCAAGAGCTGGGTCGCAGTCGGGCGCTCCTAGATGTAGCTGGGCAGCACGTCAGCGACCCTGTTGATCACGTGGTCGGTGCGCTGCTGCACCTCGGCGGGCGAGTGGTGGAAGCTGTGCGAGTGATCTGCGATCTCGTGCATGGACAGGTCATTCCACGAGTCGCCGAAGGTGTACAGCTCGATGTCTTCGCGTGGGACGTCGAGGAGCTGCAACAGGTCCTGGATGCCTGCGCCCTTCGTGCGACCGGGCGCCATGATGTCGATGAAGTCCTGGTTCTGCGCTACCGATACATGCGGCAGCGCGCGCGTCCACTCGTAGACTTCCGCGCGAAGCGCTTCGTTGCCTGGGATCCACAAGGGGACGACGGCGAACTCGTGGTGGGGAATGTCGGCCGTCGTCATTGCGTCGAAGTTGACGGTAAAGCTGCTGCGGGCCTGGGTGTTGTTGCTGAACTCACCATCGACGTGGCCGATCGTGGTGCCGAACACCGCCACCCCATCCGTGTCAGCGAAGTGCGTGACCACCTGCTCGACGATCTCCGGGTCTACAAGGTGCGAGTAGAGCAGGCGCTCGTTATCGCCGGTGGTTGCGGAGCCGCCGTTGGAGAGCACCTGGTAGTCGAAGCGGATGGGGCAGTGGCGCATTCCGAACTCGAGCGCGGTGCGCGAGCGTCCGGTGGCAGAAATGGCGATGTGGCCGGCGTCGCGCCAGGCCTGGATTGCGGCCATGTCGGCCGGGTCGAAGCCGTGCTCGCCCGTGTCAGTGTCCGTGGAATGATGAAGGGTGCCATCAAAATCAAACGCTGCGATTTTCATGGCACCCATCCTAACCAACTGATCACACCTTAGCGGCGCATCACCTTCTTGGACAGCCAGTTGCCCAAGAACTGCGCCAGCTGCACGATGACGACGATGACGATCACAGCCGCCCACGTCACCTGCGGCTCGAACTGGCGGTAGCCATACACGATGGCGAAGTCACCGAGGCCGCCACCGCCGATGTAGCCGGCCATCGCGGACATATCGATCACCGCGATGAAGATGAACGTGTAGCCGAGGATCAGCGGACCGAGCGCCTCGGGGAGGATGACGGTGCGGATGATCGTCCACGGTCCTGCGCCCATCGAACGTGCGGCCTCAATCATGCCGGGGTCGATGGACACCAGGTTCTGCTCGACAATACGGGCCACGGTAAAGGTCGCGGAGAAGCACATCACGAACGTGGCTGCACCACGACCAATCGTCGTGCCCACCACCGACAACGTGATGGGGTAGAGCATCGCGATCATGATGATGAACGGGATCGGCCGGAAGAAGTTCACGGCGAAGTTAATCACCCAGTACACGACGCTGTTCTGCAGGATGCCACCCGGGCGGGTGGTGTACAGGAACACGCCAAGGATCAGGCCGCAGATACCACCGACCAGCAGGGTGATGCCCACCATCCAGAGCGTGTCGCCGATGGCGTCTACGAACGTGGGACCGAGGCGGTCCCAGTTCGGCTGCGCCAGAATGAATTCATTGACAGCACTGTTCATCGACGTATCTCCTGAATATCCGTGGTGCCCTGCAGCGTGTGCAGGAACTCGTTAATCGCTGCATCGTCGCCGTTGAGGCGGACCGTCATCTTGCCGAAGGAGTGCTCCTGCAGGGTCGTAATACCCGCATGCACCGGCTGAATCGACACGCCGCGTTGGCGCGCCTTCTCCGCCGCGCCGAAGAATCCCGAGTGTTCGGTCAGGTCGACGGTGAAGAGACGCCCAGGCGCCGCGTTCAGCAACTCGAGCTCCTCGTGCTTGTCTGGGGTGTTGCGAAGCGACGTCGATACGAAGCGCTGCGCGACCTTCGTCTTCGGGTCCGAGAACACCTTGTAGACGGAGCCATACTCGACGACCTTGCCGGCCTCCATCACGGCGACCTTGTCCGCAATCGCGCGGATCACGTCCATCTCGTGGGTAATCACCACGATCGTGATGCCAAGTTCCGCGTTGACGCGGCGCAGTAGCTCAAGCACCTCGTGGGTGGTCTCGGGGTCGAGGGCGGAGGTGGCTTCGTCGGCAAGCAAGAGCGAGGGATTCGTGGCGAGCGCACGAGCGATGCCCACGCGCTGCTTCTGACCACCCGAAAGTTGCTCGGGGTAGTTCTTGCCGCGATCCGACAGGCCGACGAACTCGAGGAGCTCCTCGACGCGCGCCCGGCGCTCCTGCTTGCCCAAACCGGCAAGCTGCAGCGGGTACTCAATGTTGCCCGCCGCAGTTCGGGAAGAGAACAGGTTGAACTGCTGGAAAATCATCCCAACGTTTCGGCGCACTTCCCGCAGGCGCTTCTCGCTCTTGCCGACGATATTGGTGCCGTCGAGGAGGAGTTCGCCGCTGGTAGGCATGTCGAGCCCGTTGATCAGCCGCACCAGCGTGGACTTGCCAGCGCCGGAGTAGCCGATCACTCCAAGGATCTCACCAGGCTCGACCGTCAGCGACACATTGTCGACGGCCACAACCTCGCGCCCACCCGTTGTAAAGACTTTCGATACGTCCCGGAACTCAACCCGGGTGCCGGTTTTCGTCACGGATTACTTCTCCTGAAGGCGTGCGAGGATAGCGTTTGCGTCATCACGGGAGCGCTCAACAGCGACCGCGGTGCCGCGGGAATCCTCCTGGACGGCAGCTGCGACCTCTGGGGAGTTCCACAGCTCTGCGAGGCGGTTGTAGGTCGGGTTGTCCAGGTCCTCAGCGCGTGCAGCGAAGACGTTGATGTATGGCTCGCCCTGCTCGGAAGCCGGGTCATCCTGGAAGATAGCCTGCTTTGGCTCAATGCCAGCGCGCTCCAGCCAGGAGTTGTTGATGATGGCCGGGCGGCCTTCCTTGTACGCGGAGGTCGTCTGGGAAGCGTCGACCGGAACGACCTTCACCTTCGACGCTGCCTCGTCGATATCTGCTGGGGACGGTGCCAGTTCATCAGCGCCATCCTTCAGCGTGATCAAGTCAGCCTGGACGAGGACGTTGATTGCGCGGCCCTGGTTCGAGTCATCGTTCGGGATAGCAACCTCGGTGCCTTCGATGCCGTCGAGGGAATCGTGATCCTTCCAGAACAGTGCCAGCGGGTAGATCTCCGTGGTGGACAGCACCTTCAGGTCGTTGCCGGAAGCCTCGTTGTAGGTAGCAAGGTAGAGGATGTGCTGGAACTTGTTCAGGTCAATCTCGCCCTGGGCAAGCGCCTCGTTGACTGGTGCGTAGTCAGAGAACTGCACGATGTCGAGGGTGATGCCGTTGTCCGCTGCAAGGTCCTCGAAGACGGACCATGCCTTCTGGTCAGCGTCGGTGGTACCAATCTTGACGACGGTGTCCTCGCCGCCACCGGCAGCGTCAGTGGACTTTTCAGCGGAGTTGTCAGAGCAGGCTACGAGGCTGGTAGCTGCGAGGGCTGAAGCTGCGATGGTTGCAATCACACGGTTGAGGCGCATGATGTCTCCTTTATGTCTTTCGTTGGGGAATCATTGATGGTTTGAAAACTTAGCATCTATTGGACCGCTTAGTCTATCCCTGGCTACAAACGTTGAATATAAATCCGCTTGCACGAACATTCGAACATGTTTACACTATCGAACATGCGATTCAATGGGGGTGCTCCGCTGACATGGTCAAAGCTGGAGCGGATACTGTCTGGGAACGACGTCGGTCCTGTCGTTCCGGTAGATCACCTCGCCTTTGCTGGTGAAGCGGAGGGTGAGGGGGTCGGTGGGCGGCGCGGTGGGGTGCCATTCGCCGAGTTGCACGCGGTGTCGTCCTATAGCTTCCTTGGCGGGGCGAGCGAGCCTGAACAGCTGGTTGCACGCGCTCGGTCGCTCGGACTTTCGGCGCTTGGCCTGTGTGATCGTGACGGTTTCTACGGTGCGGTGAAGTTTGCGGAAGCTGCTGCGGCGGCCGGGATGCCCACGGTGTTTGGTGCAGAGCTGACGCTGAAAGAGGGGGTGCTGCCCGTCCTGGCCCGTGGCGCGGAAGGGTACCGGAGGTTATCGCATCTGATGTCGCGCGCGCACATGGAGGGTAGGCAAAAAGGCGAGCTCTCGTACCCGCCGATGTGGGAAATCGGGGAGTGGCTTGATGGCTCCTGCTTAGCGCTTGGCGGGTGGGAGTGGACCCCGCTATTCGATAAATTGAGCGAGAGCTTCGGGGTGGAAAATGTGGTGAGGGAGTACGTGGTCTCACTCATGCCGGATGACGCCGATCATCACCAACAATTAGACCGCTTCGTTCATCTTCCCGCCATAGTGAGTACCCGGCCTGCCGCTGCGACGCGCCGACACGCGCGCCTCGCTGCAGCGAAACATGCGCTTGGCCAGCGCCGCGCGCTGCGGCAAGACGTTGCTGACCTGCACCCCATGGGTGCGCACTGGCTGCGCAGCGGGCAGCAGCTCGCCCGGCTGCTGCCGGGATGTGAGCCGATGCTGGCCACCACCGTGGAGCTTGCCGAACAGTGCGCGTTTACGCTCGACCTTGTCGCGCCAAACCTACCGGACTACGACACTCCTGCTGGCCACAATGAGATGAGCTATCTGAAGGAGTTGACCTACGCGAGTGCGCAGGTGCGGTATGCGACGCGCCCGGAAAACATCCGTGAGCAGGCGATGAAGCAGATTGCTTATGAACTCAGCGTGATTGAGGAGCTCCAATTCCCCGGCTACTTCTTAATCGTGTACGACCTGGTCGACTTTTGTCAGCGCAGCAATATCCTGTGCCAAGGCCGTGGGTCGGCGGCGAACTCAGCGGTCTGCTTTGCTCTCGGGATCACGAACGCCGAGCCGATCAGCGCTGGCCTTCTTTTTGAGCGTTTCCTGTCGCCGGACCGCGATGGCCCACCGGATATCGATATTGATATTGAGTCCGGCAGGCGCGAAGAAGTAATCCAGTACGTTTACCGGCGCTACGGCCGCGAGCGTGCCGCGCAGGTGGCGAACGTGATTACGTACCGGAGGAAGGGTGCTGTTCGTGACGCTTCCCGGGCGCTCGGGTACCCACAAGGTGCTGCGGATGCCTGGTCAAAAGGACTCAGCGACCCGCCGGAGCAGGTATGTACGTTGGCGGAGGAGTTCATTGGCCAGCCACGCCACCTCGGGATCCACTCGGGCGGGATGGTGATCTGCGACCGGCCGATCGCGGACGTTGTCCCCATCGAGTGGGCGCGCAAGGAACAGCGCTCTGTGGTGCAGTGGGACAAAGACGACTGCGCTTCGGCGGGGTTGGTGAAGTTTGACCTGCTCGGGCTCGGCATGCTGGAGGCCCTGCACCACATGGTGGACCTCGTACGCGATACAACGGGCACAGAGGTGCACCTGTGGGAGCTCGACCTCACCGACACCAACGTCTACGACATGCTGTGCCGCGCTGACGCCGTCGGGGTATTCCAGGTGGAGTCGCGCGCGCAGCTTTCTACGCTGCCACGGCTGAAACCACAGCGATTCTTTGACCTCGTGGTCGAGGTGGCCCTCATTCGCCCAGGCCCAATTCAAGGCGGATCCGTTCACCCATATCTACGGCGCCGCGATGGCCTCGAGCCCGTCATTTACGATCACCCGGTGCTGGGAAAATCTCTTGGTAAGACGCTGGGTATTCCGTTGTTCCAGGAGCAGCTCATGCAGATCGCCGTCGACGCCGCAGGATTCAGCGGCCGGGAGGCCGACGCGCTGCGCCGCGCGATGGGTTCGAAGCGTTCTCCAGCAAAAATGGCGGCGCTCAAAGCCCGGTTCTTCGAGGGCTGCAACACCACGAACGGGATCGGGGCGGACGTCGCGGAAAAGCTCTGGAACAAGATCGTCGCGTTTGCCGCCTACGGATTTCCGGAGTCGCACTCGCAATCGTTTGCGTCGCTTGTGTACTTCTCCGCGTGGATGAAGTACTACTACCCGGCGCAGTTCTGCGTCGGCCTGCTGCGGGCACAGCCGATGGGCTTCTACTCGCCCCAGTCCCTGATTCAAGACGCCCGCCGCCACGGCATCACGGTGTTGCCGGTGAGCGTGAACGGATCCGGCGTACAGGCGCGCTGTATAGATAATGACACAATTCGGATCGGGCTGAATTTGGTGAAGGGGGTCGGGGAGAAGGCTGCGGCCAGGATCGAGGAGGCCGCGCCGTTTACGGACATCGCGGACCTGGCGCGTCGGGCGGAGCTGACCGTGGAGCACGTCGAGGCGCTCGCCAAGGCGGGTGCGCTGGACTGCTTCGGAGGGGAGCGTCGACAAGCAGTGTGGGCTGCGGGTATCGCAGCAACAGAGCGCGACGGCATGCTGCCTGGGCTTTCAGGTATCGACGCCCCAGCGCTGCCCGGGATGACCGCGTTCGAGCTGCTCGCGGCCGATGTTGCCGCGACCGGCGTCACCCCTGATGCTCAACCGATGCAGCTGCTGCGCGAACACTTGCAACGGGAGGGGATTCTCCGAGCGGTCGACCTTCGTAGCGTGGAAGACGGTACCCGCGTCCGCGTCGCAGGCGTGGTCACGCACAGGCAGCGGCCGCAGACGGCATCAGGCCTGACGTTTCTGGGGATGGAGGACGAAACCGGGCTGCTGAACATCATGGTGTCGCCGGGGCTGTGGAAGCGGCAGCGCGTAGTGGCGCGCACAGCGCACGCGCTGGTGGTGCGCGGGATTGTCCAAAATGCGTCAGGTGCGGTCAGCGTCGTGGCGGACCGTCTGGAGCAAATCGATGTCGGCCAGTGGCTCTCGCGTGGTTCACGTGATTTTCGGTGAAGTCGCTAGGGTAGGGCCCATGGAACAGCAGACTGACGCACTCGCGAGACCACCGCTACCGGTCTCGGTTGAGCAGATGCACCGCGTATCACGGAAGTACATGGTGCCCATGCTGGTGACCAATACGGTGTGGGCGCTGATTGTCATCGGCGGCTTGCTGTGGGCCCAGTGGAAGTACGGCGGCTGGTGGATGTGGGGAGCGGCCGCCTGTGGGGTGTTCTTTATCTGGAAGTACTTCTTTATCCCGTTTCAGGTACGCAACCTGGCGTGGCTGGAAACGAACAACGAGCTGATCCTGAGCCAGGGGAAGATGTGGCACACGCTCACCGTTATCCCTTACGGGCGCATCCAGTTCGTGGACGTCAACACGGGACCGGTGATGCGGATGCTTGGGCTCAAGAAGTTGGTGGTGAACACGGCATCGGTCAGTTCGGTGACCACACTGCCTGGGCTTCCCGCCCACGACGCCGACGCGCTGCGTGACCGGCTTGTAGTCAAAGCACGCGAACAGATGAGTGGCCTATGACGGCGGCCTCTGAGTACCGGCGGGTCCACCGACTGACCCCGTTGCTGCGCGTGTGGGCGACGCTGCTTGCTCTGCTCACGATCGCTGTCTTCAACTTCACGATGCCCCTAGTCAACTGGCTGCAGGACGAAGGCATCGGCATCATGGATGTGGGCGTGGCCGTCGGCGTGTTCGTCGTTGGCCTGCTCGTAGTGTTCATTATTTCGCAGCTGTGGTGGGCCAAGATCGGATTCCGCGTTGGCGAAGAAGACATCGAGCTGACGCGAGGGGTGCTCACCACTAAGGTGCGCACCGCTCGCTACGACCGGATCCAGGCAGTCGACGTCATCGAGCCGTTCGCGCCGCGCCTGTTCGGGCTTGCGGCGGTGCGCGTCGAGGCGGCCGGCGGCAACAACTCGGCCATCGAGATCGCCTACCTGCCCCGCGCGGAAGCAGACGAACTACGCGCCGAGATCCTGCAGGCCATCGCTGCCCGCCCCGGCGCAGCTGCGTCCGCGTTGACGCCCACCGAGCAAGACGCCGACCCGGCTAATACGCTGGTGCCACCAATCCCGATTGGTCGTTCGCTGCTTGCTGCGGCGTTCCAACTCTCAACCATCATTACTGTTGTCTCGAGCGCCGTCCCGCTCTTCACCGATCTCTCGATCACCGCGGCAGTACCGATCCTCGTCGGGTTCGTGCCACAGATCTGGCGCACCATCGACCACTCGTGGCGCTTCAATTCAGTGCTTGACGATGCCACCTCCGGCAGCAACGGGGCCGTCATCAACATGACGTACGGGCTTGCGAACCGCAGGCACCAAGCGGTCCCGCTGCACCGCATCCACGCGGTACAGCTTCGCCAGCCACTGCTGTGGCGCATGTTTGGGTGGTGGACCGTCTCGGTGACTGTGGCCGGGTACGGATCCGAGCGCAACAAGGCAACTGGCACGTCCAAGCTGCTGCCGGTCGGGACCTTGGAGCAGGCCATGCAGGTCATCGACGCGATTGCGCCGCTGTCCGGTGAGGCGATGCGAGACATGTCGCGTGCACAGCTGCGCTCCCCGCGCTCTGCGCGGTGGGTTTCACCGGTTGATTGGCGGCGGCAGACAGTCGCGCTGTACCCAGAGGCCACCGTGGTCACGTTCGGTCGCCTGTCCCAGCGATACCAGATGGTGGAAAACGCGCATATCCAGGAACTTTCCTTCAAACAAGGGCCGTTGCAGCGCAGGCTTGGCCTCGCGCACGTGCGCTTTGATCTGGTCCCTGGAGCCGTCAAAATGGTGGCTCGGGATATGCGCGCGGGGGAGGGGCGTTGGATCGTCGATACGCTGCGCACCCGCACGCTGCCTGGCATGGACGATGCGGTAGCGCTCGTCGAGGAGACTTAGTTGTGGATGGTCAGGCCCCAGTATTGGATGGCGCTGCCGATCTCCATGGCGCCTACGCGAGTCTTATTCGCATCGGACACGTTGGAGTTGACGCCTACGGCCCACACTCCAGAGTTGTCGGCGGCGAAGACCGCACCGCCTGAGTCTCCGCGATCGGTGATGCTGCGGAAGTAGAAGAGGCCGTTGTTTCCGATGCTTTCGAACTCTCCACATGAGTAACCGGTGGTGGCGCCGAGACGGCAGATGGCCATGCCGCGTGCCTGTGCTTCTTGCGGGGTGATCCAGCCGCGGAGCGGAAGATCCAACGGGAGTGTTGAGGAAGATCGCGCATCGCCGGTGATTTCGATCAGCCCGATATCGGCGCCGACGATACCGCCGTATGCGTCCTTCTCCAGATAGGACTCCACCATCTCTCCGACATACGACCAGTTGCCTTGGGCATCCTGCACGTAGAACTGATCGCCGCGATCGCCACAGTGGCCCGCAGTGATGATGAAGATCCGCTCGCCTTTGGATGCAAGGAAGCCCGTCGAACAGCCCGAGCTTTGTGTCTCGTTGATGATCCTGCCGCCAGGTACGATCCCGCCAGGCTGCTCCAGCCACTTCCAGTCGACGGAGTTGTGGTAGTACACGCCACGGTTGTCGTCGCGGCCCCGTTGCCCAGATGAGTCGTTTCTCGGATCGATGACGTTGCGTTGAATCGGTGGCTCGACGCGCTGGCTGGGGGCGCTTGGGCGTTCGCGGTAGTCCGGTTCTGGCCGGTACGGTGACTGACGGGCGGAGGTAGTAGTAGCTGGTGTCGGAGAGTTCTCGTTAAGCATTGAGGCTATGTCCGAGACTGCGGCGTCTTGCTCGGCGCGCCACGCGTCGAGCTCTTCATCGGAGGAACCCGAACAACCGACCAACAGGGTAGAGACGGCGAGTACAGCGGTCAAACGGGCACGGGATGCAGTCGTAGAGAGCATGGCGGACTCGTTTCAACTAAGGGGGCAGGGTAACAGGCACAGATCTTAACAGCTGTAGCAACCCTTCCGCTTAGACTCCGCCGACGAATCCCAACTGCCGCCAAGCCTCGAAGACGGCGACGGACGCGGAGTTGGAAAGGTTCATCGACCTGCGGCTCGGCAGCATCGGGATGCGTAGCTGCTTGGTCACGCGCGGGTGGCTGCGGTGTGCTTCGGGGAGACCGGTCGGCTCGGTGCCGAAGAGGAGGGCGTCGCCGTCGCGGTACTCGACGTCCTGGTAGTAGTCGGTTGCCTGCGTGGTGAACGCGAAGATGCGGGCATCCGGGATGGCGGCGAAGCAGGCGTCGATAGTTGGGTGGATCTGGACGTCCGCTAGGTCGTGGTAGTCCAGCCCTGCGCGCTTCAGGTGCTTGTCTTCGAAGTTGAACCCGAGTGGCTCCACCAGGTGCAGTACGGCGCCGGTGTTTGCGCACAGCCGGATTGCGTTGCCGGTGTTGCCTGGGATGACGGGATTGTCAAAGATAACGTGAAAAGCGCACATGGTTACAGTCTAGGATGGTCACCGTGACTGCGATTAAATTAGACGGAAAACTGTACCGCGAGGAGATCTTTGCGGATCTCAAAACACGAGTTGCCGCCCTGCGCGAGCGTGGGATTACGCCGGGGCTGGCCACCGTGCTGGTCGGCGATGATCCGGCGAGCCAGAACTACGTGCGCATGAAGCACCGCGACTGTGAAGAGCTGGGCATTGCCTCCATCATGAAGGAGCTGCCAGGGGACATCACGCAGGAAGCACTCGAGGAAGTCATCGAGGAGCTCAACAACGACGACGCCGTCACCGGCTACATCGTGCAGCTGCCACTGCCGAAGCACTTGGATGAGAACCGCATCCTGGAACTCATCGATCCAGACAAGGACGCCGACGGCCTGCACCCGGTCAACCTGGGCAAGCTGGTGCTCAACGAGCCCGCGCCGCTGCCGTGTACGCCGAACGGCTCCATCAAGCTGCTGGAGCGCTTCGGCGTGGATCTTAACGGCGCGATCGTGTGCGTCATCGGCCGCGGAGTAACCGTGGGCCGCCCAATCTCGCTGATGTTGACCTCGCGTAACGTCAACGCCACGACGGTGCTGTGCCACACCGGCACCAAGGATCTGGCCGCGGAGACGCGCCGGGCGGACGTGGTCATCGCGGCGGCTGGCAAACCACACATGATTACGGCGGACATGATTAAGGAAGGCGCCGCGCTGCTGGACGTGGGCGTCTCTCGTGTCGACGGCAAAACAGTCGGCGACCTGCACCCGGATGTGTGGGAGAAGGCGGGCTGGGTCTCGCCGAACCCTGGTGGCGTTGGCCCGATGACTCGCACGTTCCTGGTCCGCAATATCGTGGAGCGGGCTGAGCAGCTTGCCTAACTCGGCAGAAGGGTTGTCGCTGGACAACCCTCATGACATTGGGAACCCGCCCTCGCCTCTGCCTCGGAACGTGCAGGTGGCGATGGTCGGCGTGTTCATCCTGGGTTTTGTCGCCGCGGGGGTGTGGTCGCTGACGGATCATTGGCGGCGTGCCACGTTCACACTCGGGGCGACCATGCTGTGGTGCGCACTGCTGCGCCTGACGTGCGACTCGCAAGTCATTGGTCTGCTGGCAGTGCGCTCCAAGCGTTTCGATATCGCGTTTTCCACCGGCCTGGGCGCCGCGATGGTGTGGCTAGCCTGGTCGGTGGACGCGCTGGGCTCCTAAAGGGATCTTACGCGCTGGTCAGCGCGATGAAGTTGCGCAAGATGTTGTCCATCTGGCGGGCCTCGACGAGAAACGCGTCGTGGCCAACCGGGGATGACAGCTTGTGCATCCCCAGCAGGTTCCCCAGGTTGCGGGACATGTGTTCCTGCTGGTGGTAGGGGTACAAAATATCCGTATCGACGCCCACAATCATCGTCGGCACCGTCGACGAGTGCAGCGCCTTGTTCAGGCCTCCGCGACCGCGACCGATGTCGTGGCGGTTCATGGCTTCAGTGAGTGTGACGTAGGCGCCGGCGTCGAAACGCTTGACGAGCTTCTGCCCCTGGTAGTCCAGGTAGCTTTGCACAGCGAAGCGCTGGTCGTGCTCGCGGTAGGGGCCGAGTGGGTTTTCGCCTTCTTGGGCGCTGGTGCCGAAGCGCTCGTCGATTTCGAGCTCACCGCGGTAGGTGAGGTGTGCGATGCGCCGGGCGGCAGCCAGTCCCTCATCGGGGGAGGTGCCGGTGGAGTAGTAGTCGCCGCCGTGCCAGTTGGGGTCGCGCACGATGGCGTAAATCTGAGCCTCCTGGATGCCGATCTGCCAGGCGCTTGCGCGCGCGGAGACCGCCATGACGCAGGCGTAGCCGACAGATTCGGGGTAAAGCAGCGTCCACTCCAGGGTGCGCGCCCCGCCCATGGAGCCTCCCATGATGGCATGCACACGGTGGATACCGAGCTGGGTGAACAAGGTGCGTTCGGCGCGGACCTGGTCGCGGACTGAAAGTGCGGGGAAGCGCGACCCCCATGCGGCGCCGTCGGGATGCGTGCTCGCAGGGCCAGTCGAGCCGTAGCAGGACCCGATCACGTTGGTGCAGATCACGCACCAAGTGTCGGTGTCGAGTGCTTTGCCGGGGCCGATCGCCCCGCCCCACCACTCAGCGGCGTTGGAGTCCCCGGTTAAGGCGTGCTCAACAAGGAGGATGTTGTTCTCGCCCTTCGGGTCACCCCGGAACTGCCCCCACCGCTGGTATGCGATGTGGGCGTCCTGGATGGTGGCTCCGGCCTCTGTGGTGAAGTCGCCAATCGGGACTAATTGCAGCTCGCCTTCAGGCGCCAGGTTGGGCATGTTAGATCGCTGCGAATCCGCGCTCGAGGTCCGCAATGATGTCGTCGGCGTCTTCGATACCGACGCTCAGGCGGATGGTTGCCTGGGAGATGCCGGCTCGTGCCAGGCCCTCCGCGTCCGACTGGGAGTGCGTCGTTGTAGCCGGGTGAACCACCAGGGAGCGCACATCGCCAATGTTTGCCAGGTTCGAGTGCAGCTTGAGGGCGTCGATAAACTTCCAAGCGTTGGTGTGGTCGTCCTTGTCGCCTGCGATTTCGAACGAGAGGACCGAGCCGGTGTAGCGCAGTCCGAGCTTTTCCTTGACCGCGTAGTACGGAGAGGACTCGAGGCCGGCGAAGTTCACCTTGGCTACCTTGTCGTGCTCGCTGAGGAACTTCGCTACCTTCAGTGCGTTCTCGTTGTGACGCTCCACGCGCAGGCTGAGCGTGTCTAGGCCCTGCAGCGCAACCCACGCGTTGAACGGGGAGATTGCAGCGCCGGTGTCGCGCAGGATGCCGGCGCGGGCCTTCAGTGCGAAGGCCGGTGCACCGAGGTCCGCGTACTTCAGGCCGTGGTACGCCGGATCCGGGGTGACGAAGTACGGGAAGACTGGCTTGCCGTCGCGCTCGACGGTCCAGTCGAACTTGCCGCCGTCGACGAGGACGCCGCCGATAGCTGCGCCGTTGCCCGTGTAGAACTTCGTAGTGGAAGCGACCACGATGTCCGCGCCGAGCTCCAGTGGGCGGACCAAGGCAGCGGTGGCCATGGTGTTATCGATAATCAGTGGCACCTGGTTGCGGTGCGCGACCTCCGCGACGGTCGGGATGTCGAGGACGTCGGCGATCGGGTTGCCGAAGGTCTCGCCGTAGAACGCCTTCGTGTTCGGCTGGACAGCCGCCTGCCAGCTCTCTGGATCGTCAGGGTTGTCCACGAACGTGACGTCGATGCCGAGGCGCGGCAGCGTCACCTGGAACAGGGTCTCGGTGCCACCGTAGATGCGAGGTGAGGTAACGATGTGGTCGCCTGCCGACGCCAGGTTCGTAATGGCGGCAGTCTCTGCAGCCATGCCGGAAGCGAATGCGGTCGCTGCGACGCCCCCCTCGAGGTCCGCGATGCGGTCTTCGAGTGCCTGCTGGGTTGGGTTGGTCAGGCGAGTGTAAATCGGGCCTGGGTTGGAGAGGTTGAAGCGGTCTGCTGCGTGCTGAGCGTTGTCGAACACGTAGGAGGTGGTCATGTAGATGGGTTGGTTGCGGGCCCCGTAGTCGCTGTCCACGGCCTGTCCGGCGTGGATGGTGCGGGTGTTGAAGGACCAGTCTTTCGTATTGCTGTTGTCGTATTGAGTCATGGGGAACAATGTAACGCTTGGTAGGTTTCGTGTGAACCAAGCTGTCTAGCGATACTGTTTAACCAGGCGATATATGTGAATATAAATAGAATAGTGAAGAGCGTCCAGCGCCACGCTCACCCCGGGCGGTAGTCATGCCAACTTGCTGGTTCAACCATGTTGACAATAGTGACGGTGATGTACGTTCGTGAACCTTCGCGCTGCGCAACGCGGGCTAGGCCTTCGCGGCGGGAGGGAACCGGTACCGGGTTTTCGCCGTCAGAAAAGACATGGGGATTGACAGAGCTCATAAGGCACAACAGCAACGGTGGGAGGAACGGAAGGAAGAGCTACGGCGGGGGATTGTGGACAAGCGGGTTCTTTCCCACAAGGAACTCGACAAACTCCGAGGTCCGTATCGGGTGCTCGACACGAGCATTGTGTATGCAGAGACGGGATGGAAAGCGCTGAGGTTCCACGAACGTCAGTGGCTGCGCGTCGAAGCTGCTGCGATGATGAGCAGGGAAGCGGTGTTGGTCGGAAGATCGGCCGCGCGCATGCACGGCATTTGGGTGATCAGTACGACGGAAGAACCCGTCGAACTGTGTCTGCTTTCGAGGGGGAGCCCGCCATCTCGCCGAAACCGGGAGGGGATAATGTTTCGGCGCATGGTGCTGCGTAGCAACGAAATCTCGTTGCGCGACGGCCACCGGGTTACTAACGGTTTCCGAACGTTTGCTGACATCGCCCGCCATTACGGCTTCGTCGAAGGGCTCGTCGCTGCCGACTACCTTCGGTGTAGTGGGTTTACGTTTGAACTTCTTGAACGGGAGGCATCCCAACTTGGCAGGCTAAAGGGCGTTGCCGTGGTCCGGGAGTGCATCCGGCACTGTGTCGCGGATTCCGGTTCGCCCTACGAATCTTTCGCACGCGCTCTGCTGATCCGGGCGGGGATCGGCCCTTTGTTTACGCAGTACGAAGTGGCTGGACGCTACGCGGACCTGTGCGTCGACGGCTGGTTACTCATCGAGATCGACGGCAACGTGAAGTACCAAGGACCCAATGCCGAACGCGTGCGGCAGGAGGAGTTCGAGCGCCAGAAGAGAATCGCCAACAGGGGGTATGTCTTCCTCCGCTACTCGCCGTCGTTCTTGCGTCGGTACCCCGATCAGTTCGTCCGCGAGGTCCGCGACACCATCGCTGGCCGCCGGGCAGCCCTCGGGTGAGTACCTGCTTCTCGACGCCACTACACCCGCAGCCCGCTCTTAGCCGAGGATGGTGACCAGAGGATGGTAATCAGCCGAGTAGAGGTGATCGCCGTTGGCCCAGTTACTCGGCTGATTACCATCCTCTGGTTACCACGTAGAGGTGCCATCCTGGGCGCCAGGTCAAGAACCGTAAACGAAACCCCGGCCGCCGCGAAAACGCAGCAACCGGGGCCGATCAAACCGAGGGTTTACTTCAAACCGTCAATCACCTTGTTAAACGTTGCCGACGGACGCATGACGGCAGTGACTTTGGCCTCCTCAGGCCAGTAGTAGCCACCCAAGTCGGCAGGGGAGCCCTGCACCGCGAGCAGCTCTGCGTCGATGGTCTCGGCGTTCTCTGCCAGCGCTGCAGCAACCGGAGCGAACGTGGCCGCCAGGTCCGCGTCCTCGGACTGTGCAGCGAGTGCCTCGGCCCAGTAGCGTGCCAGCCAGAAGTGGGAGCCGCGGTCGTCGATCTCGCCCACCTTGCGCGATGGCGACTTGCCTTCGTTGAGCAGCTTCTCCGTTGCGCGGTCCAGCGCGTCACCGAGGACGCCTGCCTTCTCGTTGCCCTTGGTGTTCTTCTCGTGGCGGAAGGACTCTGCAAGTGCGAGGTACTCGCCGAGGGAGTCCCAGCGCAGGTGGTTCTCCTCCTGGACCTGCTGGACGTGCTTCGGCGCGGAGCCGCCGGCACCGGTTTCGAAGAGGCCGCCGCCAGCCATCAGTGGAACGACGGAGAGCATCTTCGCGGAGGTGCCCAGCTCCAGAATCGGGAACAGGTCGGTGTTGTAGTCGCGCAGGACGTTACCGGTCACGGAGATGGTGTCCTCGCCGCGGCGGATGCGCTCGACGGAAACCTTCGTCGCCTCAACCGGGTTCAAGATGGAGATGTCCAGGCCGTCCGTGTCGTGGTCCTGCAGATATTTCTCAACAAGGGAGATGAGGTTGCGGTCGTGCGCGCGCTCCTCGTCGAGCCAGAAGATGGCCTTCATGCCGGACAGGCGTGCGCGGTTGACGGCGAGCTTCACCCAATCCTGGATCGGGGCGTCCTTGGTCTGGCATGCGCGCCAGATGTCGTCGGCTTCGACGTCGTGCTCGATCAGCACGTCGCCGGCGGCGTTGACAACCTGGACCTTGCCGTCGGCAGGGATCTTGAAGGTCTTGTCGTGGGAGCCGTACTCCTCAGCCTTCTTCGCCATCAGACCAACGTTTGGCACGGTACCCATGGTGGTTGGGTCGTAGGCGCCGTTGGCGCGGCAGTCGTCGATAACCGCCTGGTAGACGCCCGCGTAGGAGGAATCCGGGATGGTCGCCAGGGTGTCCTGCTCCTGGTCGGCAGCGTTCCACATGTGGCCCGAGGTGCGGATCATCGCAGGCATCGAGGCGTCGATAATCACGTCGGATGGTACGTGCAGGTTGGTGATGCCCTTGTGGGAGTTGACCATCGCCAACGCCGGGCCGTCCTTCAGTGCCTGCTCGAAGGCCGCGCGGATCTCCTCACCATTATCGACGCCAGCAAGGCCATCAAGGATTGCGCCCAGGCCGTTCTCGCCGTTCAGGCCAGCAGCGAAAAGGGTCTCGCCGTACTTGTCGTAGACGTCCTTGAAGTATGCGCGGACGACGTGGCCGAAGATGATTGGGTCGGAGACCTTCATCATCGTTGCCTTCAGGTGAGCGGAGAAGAGCACGCCCTCTTCCTTGGCGCGCTTGACCGCGTCGAGAAGGAACGCGTCGAGCGCCTTGGCGGACATGAAGGTGCCGTCCACGACTTCGCCAGCTTCGACAGCCAGGGAGTCCTTGAGGACGGTCTCGGTGCCATCATTGGCGACCAGCTTGATGGTCAGGGAATCGGCCGCCGGCATGATGACGGACTTCTCGTTGTGGCGGAAGTCTCCAGCATCCATGGTCGCAACGTTGGTCTTGGAGTCCTTCGACCACGCGCCCATCGAGTGTGGGTGCTTCTTTGTGAAGTTCTTGACGGCCTCCGGCGCACGGCGATCGGAGTTGCCCTCGCGCAGGACGGGGTTCACGGCGGAGCCCTTCACGGCGTCGTAACGCTTCTGTACTTCGCGCTCTTCGTCGGTGGAAGGATTGTCCGGGTACTCCGGCAGGTCGAAGCCAGCGGCCTGCAGCTCTGCGATGGCCTTCTTCAGCTGGACCAGGGAAGCCGAGATGTTCGGAAGCTTGATGATGTTCGCTTCGGGGGTAGTAGCAAGCTGGCCGAGCTGCGCAAGTGCGTCGTCCATCTTCTGCTCGTCGGTGAGACGCTCCGGGAACTGCGCAATGATGCGGCCTGCAAGCGAGATGTCAGCGGTGGTGACATCGAGTCCCGCCTGAGCGGCGAATGCCTCAACGATTGGCTTGAGGGAATAGGTTGCCAGCAGTGGCGCTTCATCGGTGCGTGTCCAAATGATTTGAGCCATGGTTCTCCTTAAGTATCGCGTCAAATGTGTTGCCTAAACCCACAGCGTACAGCTTTTACATACCGCGTGTCTTGTATTAGCGGGGAAAGGTAGGGTCATGGGCATGGTTTTAAGCATTGCTTCGGTCAACGTCAACGGAATCCGCGCGGCCACGAAGGTCCGCAACGAGCTTAATCACGGGATGCACGCATGGCTCGACGCCTCGTCTGTCGACGTCGTGCTGATGCAAGAGGTGCGGGCAACGCAGCAACAAACCGAGCTCGCGCTGGCGCCTGCGCTCGAACAGGGGTGGCATCTCGCCGTCGCCCCGGCAGAAACTCCGGGCGCGAAAGGCCGCGCGGGTGTGGGAATTCTCTCAAGAATCCCCCTATCTGAGGTAAGCGTTGGCATCCCGGGCTTCGAGGATGCGGGGCGTTTCATTGCGGCGACGCTAGAGAATGGCGTGCGGGTGGCGTCGCTCTACCTGCCGTCGGGCGCCGCGGAGACCGCCAAGCAGGACGAGAAGTACCGCTTCTTCGACCAGTTCGGCCCGGTGCTCGAGGAGCTGCCCGCGAAGTACCCCGACATGGTGATCGCAGGCGACTGGAATATCTGCCACCGCCGCGAAGACCTCAAGAACTGGAAGACGAACCGGAAGAAGTCCGGCTTCCTGCCCGACGAGCGCGCGTTCATGGACTCCGTCTTCGGTGCGTTCCCGGATGACGCCGCGCAGGACCTCGAAGACAAGGATGCAAGCCGGTGGGCTGGGGCGGTGGAGTATGAGTCGGAGGGGCGTCGACAAGCGAATGACAACCCACAGTGGTTTGACGTCGCGCGCCGCCTGCAGCCCGAGGACGCGCCGTACACGTGGTGGACCTACCGCGGCCAGGCGTTTAACAACGACGCCGGCTGGCGCATCGACTACCAGGCCGCAACGAAGTCCATGCTCGAGCGCGCGCAGCGCAGCTGGGTGGAAAAGGCGCCTACGGTTGAGCAGCGCTGGTCGGATCACTCCCCACTCATCGTGGAGTACGACATTTAATATGGACGCAGTCAGCACCGATCAGCTCATCACCGCGCTGTTCATCATCGGTATCGTCGCAGAGGCCATGACCGCGGCTGTCTCCGCGGGCCGCATGCGCATGGACCTCTTCGGGGTCATCACCCTCGGCGCGTTGACCGCGCTCGGCGGCGGCACGGTGCGCAACCTGCTGCTGGGGATTTACCCGATGGTGTGGGTGGAAAAACCCGAGTATCTGCTGCTCGTCGTAGTTGCTTCCGTACTGACTGTCCGCATTAGTTGGCTGATGCACCAGCTGCGTCGCGGCTTCTTAGTTGCCGACGCCATCGGGCTCGCCGCGTTCGTTGTTGTTGGTATTCGAATCGCGATTGAGAACGGTCACGGGTTCATCATTGCCTGCGTGGCCGCCATCACCACCGGTGTGTCCGGCGGCATCATTCGCGACGTCCTCTCCGATCGTGTGCCGCTGGTGTTCCGGAAAGAGTTGTATGCGTCGGCGGCGGTCATCGGCACGGTCGGGTGGTGGCTGATGATGCTGGTTGGTGTCCCGGAGTGGATCAACGTCATTGTTACCGTGCTGCTCGTGCTGGGTATCCGCCTGGTTTCCCTGAAGCGTGGCTGGTCACTGCCAGTCTATGTGTACGACGACGAGCGCGTCGCCGAGATCGACCCGAAGTACGCGCTGACCTCTTACTTCTACCGGCGAGCGCGGATGGTGCCGGGGGCGCGCCAGGTCTACCGCGGCATCAAGCGCATGCGCCGAACCGACCCGCGGCCAAACAACAAGGCCGACAAAGAGGAAAAAGAATAGGGCAGGGAGACAGGTAGCGCACGCGCGCGTTCCAGTCTGGTCTACAGTAAGAAAGCATGACTGAAAAACAGCGCGTACTTTCCGGAATCCAACCCACGGCAGACTCCTACCACCTCGGCAACTACCTCGGGGCGTTGAAACAGTGGATTGACCTGCAAGACGGGTACGACGCGTTCTATTTCATCCCGGACCTGCATGCGATTACGGTCGACCAGGATCCGAAGGAGCTGCGCGAGCGCACCATCGCGGGCTGCGCACAGCTGATCGCGCTCGGTATTGACCCTGAGAAGTCCACTCTCTTTGTGCAGTCGCACGTGCCGGAGCACACGGAGCTGACCTGGGTGCTGCAGTGCCTCACCGGCTTCGGCGAGGCAAGCCGCATGACGCAGTTTAAGGACAAGAGCCAGAAGCAGGGCCAGGACCGCACCTCTGTCGGTCTGTTTACCTACCCAGTGCTGATGGCGTCCGATATTCTGCTGTACTCGCCGCAGCTCGTGCCCGTTGGCGAAGATCAGCGTCAGCATCTCGAGCTGACCCGTACGCTCGCTGAGCGCTTCAACTCCCGCTACGGCTCCACGTTCGTGGTGCCTGAGGGCCTCATCCCGGAAGGCTCGGCAAAGATTTATGACCTGCAGGATCCGACGTCGAAGATGAGCAAGTCTGGGCAGAACCCGAAGGGCCTGATCAACCTGCTGGATGATCCGAAGGTGTCCGCGAAGCGGATCCGGTCCGCGGTGACGGACGACGATGGCGTCGTCGCCTACGACAAGGAGAACAAGCCTGGCGTCTCCAACCTCCTGGTGATCCAGTCGGCGCTGACCGGCACCCCGATCGACTCGCTGGTGGCCAGCTACGAGGGCAAGGGTTACGGCGCGCTGAAGGTGGATACGGCGGATGCACTCGAAGCCTTTACGACGCCACTTCGCGCCCGCTACGACGAGCTCATGAACGACCGCGCGCAACTGGAACGCATCCTCGCAGACGGAGCGCAGCGCGCCCGAGAAATCGCGGCGCCGTTGGTCAAAGACGTCTACGAGAAAGTCGGGTTCCTGGCCGGAGCCTAATAATTCGGTGGCTAGATCGTGGACCTTTCCTCTACGATGGTGTGCTTAGCGTAACTAACCAAACGTAGGGAAGGGACTGTGATGGCCACTTCGACGTCGCCACAGACGGAGTACACCGATCGGCAGGGCATTGAGCGCGCCACGAAGCAGCAAACAGAGGGCGCTGCGGACGAGATTGCGAAGAAGGCTCCGGCGGTCGGGCACCTGATGCGGATGAACGAGCGTTTCTCCGCGCAGGGCGGAAACCAGCTTTCAGCAGGTATTACGTACTTCTCGGTACTGTCACTCTTCCCGCTGGCGATGTTGCTGTTCGCTGCCCTCGGTATGTTTTTGAACGGGCGCCCGGACATCATGCAGCAGGTGCAGGACCAAATCACTGAGAACCTCGAAGGGGGACTCGGCGAGACCGTCAACGAGTTGCTACAGGCAGCGATCGACCAGCGTGGAGCCGTCGCAGGTGTCGGTTTGCTCACAACCCTCTGGTCCGGCTTGGGATGGATGAACAACCTGCGAGTCGGCGTTTCGGCGATGTGGAACCTTGACGCGAATGATGGTGGAAACTTCGTCGTGAAGAAGCTGACGGACCTGTTGGGCTTGATCGGTTTGATTCTGCTCTTCATCGTGGCGTTCGGTGTGACCGCTGTAGGTGCATCCTCCTGGACCTCGCAGGCGATGGAGCACTTCGGTCTCGGTGACTTCCCGGGGGCCCGCCTCGTGGTGTGGGCCGTCGGCCTGTTGGTCGGTGTGCTGGCGAACTTCCTGGTTATGTGGTGGATGGTCACGTACATGCCGCGCACGAAGGTGCCGATGAAGTCCGGCCTGAAGGGCGCGCTGCTCGGCGCGGTCGCGTTCGAGCTGGTGAAGCAGTTCGCAACCGTGATCGTCAGCTCGGCGACGGGCAACCCAGCCGGCGCGATCTTCGGCCCAGTGATTGTGCTGATGGTGGTGCTCTATCTCATCTGGCGCGTTGTGCTCTACGTTTCTGCCTGGACCGCAACTACAGAGGAGTCGTTGGAGCTCGAGCCGGTTGAGGTCCCGGAGTCCGCGATCATTAATGTGCGCGCGGGCGCGTACCAGGACCCTGCTAGCAGCGCCTCGGCATCGGGCAAGGCGCTAGGCATTGGGGCCGCGATTGGTGCTATTGGCGTCGGGATCGTTTCTTTGCTGACGCGAAACTAAGCGCGACGGCGAGTGCGGTAACCACCAGCACGCCGCCGACGAGCGCGATGGAAAGCCAGGGAATGCCACCCTGGCTTTTTGCTGTTCCAGGCTGCTCATCAGCGGTATCGGTCGGCTGCGATGTTGTCGTCGGCGTTCCCTCGACAGGGTTCAGCGACGCCACGTGGGTGTGGCCCTCGGAGGCGTAGGCGTAGGACTCGTGGAGAAGCGTCTGCGCCTGCTGCCACGCGCGCATTTTATCCACCGTGGTGTCCAGCACTACCGCCACCAGACGCACGCCGTCGTGGTCGACTGCGCCTACAAACGTGTGGTTCGCGTCATCCGTGTAGCCGGTCTTGCCGCCGATGCCGTCTGGGTCGTTGAGGTAGAGCTTGTTGTCGTTCCACAGCTCGTAGCCCGGGATGTCACCATAGCCGGGGAAGGGGTAGGAGGCGGTGTCTGCGATTTCGGCGAACGCCGGGTTGGAAAACGCGGCCCGGTAGGCGAGCGCCATATCCCATGCCGAAGTGGACATCCCAGCCCGATCCAGCCCGGAGTAGGAGGTTGCGCGGGTGTCGAGCATGCCGAGCTCGCGGGCTTTCGCGTTGATCTTCGTCAGGGTGGCGTCGTCACCGCCGAGCGCCTGCGCGAGCGCATGGGCGGCGTCGTTGCCCGAGGCCATCAGCAGGCCGTGTAGCAGGTCGTTGACGGTGTACTCGCCGCCGGCCCCGATGCCGACGGCGGAGCCCTCCTGGCCAGCGGATTCCTCGCTGACCACAACGCGCTGCTCGCGGGGCAGCTCGTCAATCGCCACGAGTGCGAGCAGCACCTTAATAATCGAGGCCGGCCTGTACCTGCCGTGCGGATCCTTCATCGCAATCACGTCGCCGGTATCGAGGTTGGCGACCAGCCACGCGGACGCGAGCACCCCCTCATCGACATGGAATCCCTCGGGCGCCTCGATGCCGCAGGAGCCCTCGTAGGTTACGGGGAGTGGTTGGAGCGTCTCGGTTTCGCGGGCCTCGGACGTCGATACTGGCTCGGGTGGCCACAGGGAGCGCTCGCAATTGTTCGTGTCCGGCGCATGGAGGCGGACAGGGGGGACCCAGTTGCCGTAGTCGTCGTAAAACCCGGGGCGGGGTGTGACCGTGGTCGTGACCGTCGTATCCTCCGCCTGCGCAAGCGGGGCAGGGGCGAGAGTCAGGCACAGGGGCGCGCACACGGCGCTTGCGATGCGTATTGCAGTGTTCATCGCAGGCTATCGTACGCCAGGTCACCCACGATATTGGTGAGGCTGCGCTTTGTTGCGCGGGTGTGTAGTTTCAGCCACGATGTAGCGCATGGTTGCGGTTGAAGGCATGAATGAGCGGCTGAACAAGCTGCGCGCGGCAGTGCTCGGCGCGAATGATGGCATCGTTTCGACGGCCGCGGTGGTCGTCGGCGTCGCGGGTGCTACCCCGAACGTTCCCGCGATCGCTACGGCCGGCATCGCCGCGCTGATCGGTGGCGCAGTGTCGATGGCGCTCGGCGAGTACGTGTCCGTGTCCTCCCAGCGGGATATGGAAAGCGCCTTCATTGAGCGCGAGCTTGAGCTGCACAAGGAGGACCCGCACGAGGAGTTCGAGCACCTGGTCGCAGGCTACGTCGCGTCTGGTTTGAGCTCGAAGACGGCGCTGAAGGTGGCGAAGGAGCGCACCGCCGAGGACCCCATCAAGGCCCACTTGGAAATGCACTACGGCATCGACGAGGACGACCTTGCGAACCCATGGTCCGCGGCCATTGCGTCGTTCATTTCCTTCTTCCTCGGTGCGTTGCTGCCGCTTGCTGCGGTGCTACTTCCGCCAGACTCGTGGCGTGTGGCGTCGACGTTCATTGTGACTCTCGTGGCGCTGGCGGCAACTGGCGCGATCTCTGCTCGCACTGGTGGCGCGAGCGTGACGCGCGCCGTGTTGCGCTTGGTCATCGGCGGTGGGCTTGGACTTGCCATCACCTTCGGCGCTGGCTGGGCCTTCGGCACCGCGGCGCTCTAAGAGTTTCGTGCCTCGTACTGCTTGACCAGCCGCTCGATGAGCTCGTCGGTGAGTTTGTCGTCCTGCAGAATCATGTCCAGCATCTTGCTGGCGGTCTGATCAAGGTTGCGGTCCTCGTCGTAGGAATCGCCGGAGAGATCCACCCCGATGCCGTCGAGCAGCGACTCGCTTGTCGACGCCCCCTCCGCCACATCCTGGCCTTCCTCCACGTTGATCGCCTCGAACTGGGATGTGAACTCCTGGAGGAACGCATCCGCCTCGTGGACTGCTTCCGAACGGCCTTTGCCGCGCTTGACTTCCGATTCGATCCTGCGCTGGAGCGCCTTTTCCATCTGGCGGTGGCGCCAGGAGCGCACGCGGGTCGGCTCGAGTTCACGCGCGATGTTGCGTGAGCGACGCTCCGCTTTCCGAGCCAGTTCCGCGAGGTGTGCCGCGGTCTGGTTTACCGGCGCGAACTCGGAGTTCGTGGAGATTCGCCAGTTTCCGTAGTAGCCGAGCAGGAAGAGTCCGAAACTCACCATCGGGCCAAGCACCATCCCGATCGCCATGTGGCCCGTGGCGTGCCCAAGCAGCACGATGACAGAGCATGCCACGGCTGGAATGACCGTTGGTTGGTTGTTGCCGAAGACACTCGGCTCGCGGCCGGTGACGACGTCGCGGATCATGCCGCCGCCCGTCGCGGTGAACACGCCCATCATGATCGCAGGCAGGACCGGCAGCCCGTACGTCAGGGCTTTCGACGCCCCGGTGGCCGCCCACAGCGCTGAGACGAAGGCGTCGCCGTGGCTTTCAAACACGCTCCACGCGCGCCCTTTGAAGTATGTAAAGCGCGCGATCACCGCGCCGGTAAAGGCCAGGATGAGGTACTCCGGCTGGCTCATTGCGGCCACGGTGCCTTCGTTGATGAGGACGTCGCGAAGCATGCCTCCGCCGAGTGCGGAGAGCATCGCGATGAAGAAAAACCCGATGATGTCGTAGCCACGGTGGCGTGCGATTGTGCCACCGATGATGCCCATCAGTAAGACACCGGATACATCGAACCAACGATAAATAGCGGAGATTAACGGATCGACCTGGTCCATGGTGGCACATTTTACGTGTGCCAGAATCCGGCGTCTTCGACGGCCTCAGGAATTTAGGCTGCGACTAGAACTTGGAGAAGCGCTTGATGAGCTGCAGCTCCATCTCGTTCCACGCCTCAGCCTTATCCGTAAACGGCGCAGATGGGACGTAGCCTGCGGCTTCGGTGGAGCCCAGCATGTACGCCAGGTAGTCCTGCATGCGTGGGTTTGCCAGGAGGAATGAATTGAGCGAGTCGTCCTTGGCCCAGTCGGCGGCGTCGGCAAGCAGCTCGTAGGCCTTCGCCATCTGCTTGGTATCGACGCTATCGACGCCCTGCTTGATGTCCTGCGCGATGCCGTTGAAGGAGTAGGAGTTGTCCGGGTGGACGGTGACCTCGAGCTCACCAGCGTTTGCCAGGGTAACCAGGTCAGGCCAGGTTGCTACTGCGGCGAGGTCATGGTCATCGTTCTCGATAATCCAGCGTCCAAGGTGTTTGGTGGACGGGAACGTGAAGATTTCACCGTACTTGCCCAGGAATACCGGGTTGGAGCCCAAGTAGGTGCGCAACGTGTAGACGCTCTTGCCCTGGATGGAAACCTTCACTGGGTCGATTCCGGCACGTGCCCACGCGGAGTTGTCGTATGGGTCTTGCGCCTCCTGCTCAGCACGCTCGGCCTCGCTGGCTTGCTGCTTCGCCTCTTCGCGGGCCTTTTGTGCGGCCTCGATAGCTGCGGCAGCGGCGCTGACCGCTGCCGCGTCGATGGAGTCCGTCTTCACCACGCGGACCGATTCGTCGAGGGATTTGACTACCTCTTCCCAGTTCGCCAGCACGACGCGGCCGACACCAGACCACTCGTCCAGGCCGTTCTCGCCCTGGTAGTGATCAGAGCCGCGGTTGACGTTGCCCAAAATCGAGTGAGAGGCGAAGAAGATCAGTGCTGGCTCTGCCGCCGCTACCTCCGCGAGGGAGCGCGAAATCTGCAACACGCGGGACAGGTGCGAGACGTTCTCGTGGCTTGGGCGGCCAGCCAGCAACTCCGGTGCACCAATGATGTCGAAGTACTGCTTGTCATTCGGCACCACACGGTCGTCGCCCTGGTTCGAAAACTGCTCCCACTTGGGGTGGTCCGCCAGGTCGTGCTTCGGCGTGTTGTTGATGTATGCGAGCAGCGCCTCGGGGGATTCGAAGACGAGCACCGAGTTTTCATCGCCGAAAAAGGCCTGCCACTCGGAGCCGTGCTCCTTCCAGGTTGGCGCCCACAGGGTGTAGAAATCGCCGTCGGTCAGTGAAAGCTTGACGGGCAAAATAGCACGGGTAATCATGCAGCAAATCTATCACGCTGTTGGACGCCAGAAACCTTTGAAGGCCATTCCCATGTTTTCTGTTCGCACCGGGTTCATCTGAACTGGGTCGCCAGCTTCGATGAGCATCCCGTCACCGGCGTACATGGCAACGTGTCCATCCCACACCGCGAGGTCGCCCGGTTGCAGGTCCTCGTAGCGGACCTGTTGCCCGATATTCTGCTCTTGAGCTAGGCGTGGCAGCTCCACACCGGCCTGCCGATACGCCCAGCTTGTCAGCCCGGAGCAGTCGAACCCGCCGGGCGCAGATCCACCCCACGCGTACCGTGTGCCGAGCTGTTGTTTCGCCGCCGCGACCGCAGCTTCACCAGTTGCCGAGCCACCCCGGGAGGGAGGAGGTCCCGCCTGCTGAACGGCGGCGAGCTGGGTGACCTCGTTCTTAGCGTGAGGGAGTTCGCGGGCTGTGATGAGGCGCTCGAGCTCGTACATGGCGGCTTTTGCTTGCGAGGATGCGGCAATAGCGGGTTGGCTCGCTGCGTGTGCCACGATCTCCGAGAGCTGCTTGGCTAGTGGTGCGAGGTCGTTCGCCAGTCCGTTGAGAGTGAGCCCAGCCTGGGTGACCGCCCACGCGACCTGGGCGGCGATCTTGATCCCCGCTCCGATCGCAGTTGCAGGGTTGAGCAACAGTGGTAGGAGCGGTTGGGTGTCTCGGATGAGGTCAACCACGATATTGCTCAGGTCTTTGGCGGCAAAGAACACGAGGCTGCTCGCCTGACCGAACATCTTCACAATGGTGTCGCGATCTTTCCCCAGCAGGTTCGCAGCATTGCGCAGCGTCTGGCCCGCAGGGTGCGCCCCTACGAACGCGGCAAGGGGCTCGATGGCGGAAAAATCTGGAGTGGAAAGGAATGGGAGTTGGGGAAGTGGGGCAGGGACGTGTCGCAGAATGAGCTGCGCTGCCGCGATCGGGTCAATGCCCGCAGCCAGTGCAGCCATCACAACACCGCCTGAAGAAGGTTGCTGAATCGCTCATCAACGCTGATGGCCGCTTTTACAGCCAGGAGCATCGCGAAAGCGACGCGGCTTGCTTCCTCACTCAAAGCCTCGCTTCTCGCGTTTTCCTGCTCCACGGCCTGCGAGAGCGCCTGGCTGAACTCCGCGAGCGGCCACACATTGGGAACCGGAACGTTTGGCAGTGGTTGGAGCGCAGCGGCGTCGTCGCGTAGCGAGTCAGCGTGCGAATGGATCGTTGATTGGTCAAAAGCGAAAGTAGTCATAAGAGATTGGACGCACGGAGTCAGTAAACGGTTCCCTCCGAATTTCAATTACCATGTGAATCATGGAAATTACCGTTGTTGACCACCCCCTAGCAGCCTCCCGTCTGACACTGATGCGCGATGAGCGAAGCGACAACACCGCGTTTCGTGCCGCACTCGCTGACCTGGGCGCGATGCTGATATATGAGGCGTCGCGTGACCTGAAAACCGAAACCTTTGAAACCAAAACGCCGGTTGCAACAGCCACCGGCGTTCGCTTGGAAAAGCCCCCAATTATTGTTCCGATCATCCGTGCCGGCCTCGGAATGATTGACCCGGCGTTGTCCATGATCCCGGACGCGCAGGTCGGCTTCATCGGCATGGCGCGCGACGAGCAGACGCACGAGCCGGTTCCATACCTCGAGGCGCTGCCCGACGACCTGTCGGGACAGCCGGTGTTCTTGGTTGACCCGATGCTGGCCACGGGAGGTTCCCTCATCCACGCGATTGAACTGTTGGAAGGCCGTGGGGCAGACGACATTACTTGTGTGTGCATGGTCAGTGCGCAGCCGGGCGTCGACAAGCTGAAGCAGCACGGCGGATCGGTGCGACTGATCACCGCCGTCATTGACCCAGGACTCAACGAGGACGCGTACATCGTGCCGGGCCTCGGCGACGCCGGAGATAGGTTGTACGGGCCACGCAATATTGACCTCTAGTCAAAGTAACGTGCGTCGGATATAATCACCGGAAGTTTGTTACGTACACGAGGGGGTATACGTGTTCTTTCAAGGGAGTCTTGGCGCACGTTTTTCGGATGTGGATTCGGACCAGTACTGGGCCAGCTACGCGTTTGCGTTAGGGGAGAAGATCCGCGCGCTGCGAACAATGCAGGGGCTATCGCAGGCGTACCTGGCGGAGCGGGCGGGGATCTCTCGTTCGCTGCTCTCTAACCTGGAGCGCAATAGCTACAACAGGAATAGGGCTGCTGACCCCACGCTTTCGACGATCTACCGGATCGCTGCCGCGCTCGATGTTTCGCCGCTGCAGCTGCTTCCAGCGGACGAGGAGCAGGTGGACGAACACGACCAGTCACAAGATTCGGCGGAGATGAGCGTAGAATCATTGCCACAATAAGGCGCAGTGGGAGCCACGCGCACAAATGCTGGGTGAAGGGTGAACATACACGATGACGGCCGGAGGAATTGCGCGCGCGGTAGACCAATGGGTGAAGGAACATCACTCGACAATGGTGGAGTGGCGCCGTCACTTCCACTCCTACCCGGAGCTTTCCAACCAAGAGTTCGCCACCACCGAGTTCATCGCGAAGGTGCTGCGTGAGCACGGCCTTGAGCCCGTCCTCTTTCCCGGCACGGGACTCTACGTCGACCTGGGCCCAAAGGACGGCAAGCGGCTCGCGTTCCGCGGCGACATCGACGCCCTGAAAGTGCCGGAGCAAACCGGCCTGCCGTTCGCATCCCAGCACCCGGGCGTTTCCCACTCGTGCGGCCACGACGTGCATACGACGGTGGCGCTCGCGCTGGCGTGCGCCTTATCGACGATCCAGCTGCCGCTCGGCGTACGCATCATCTTCCAGCCGGCGGAAGAAGTGATGAACGGCGGTGCGCTCGACGTGATCGAGTGGGGCGCGCTGCAGGATGTCGCGAGCATTTACGCCCTCCACGCCGAACCGAAACTGCGCGTAGGCCAGATCGGTGTGCGCACGGGCGCTATTACCTCGGCGTCGGACGTGCTGCGCATTACGGTCAACGGGCCTGGCGGCCACACCTCTCGCCCGCAGCTTTCGGCGGACGTGGTCTACGCGCTCGGGGCGCTGATTACGCAGTTGCCGGCGCTGCTGTCGCGCCGGGTCGACCCACGTACGGGCACGGTGTTGGTGTTCGGGCACGTCGAGTCGGGCGACGCGGCGAACGCGATCCCGAAGACAGGCGAGCTACTGGGCACGTTGCGGACAGCGGATATCGGGACGTGGCGGATCCTCGAAGATCTGGTCACTGACCTGATCGACCTCGTCGTCGCACCGACCGGATGCACGTACCACCTCGACTACATGCGGGGAGTGCCACCGGTGCTCAACGACGACGCCGCGACGGCGATCGGGGTACAGGCAGGGCGCAGGATCGACCCACACGCGGTGGTGACCGCGCCGCAGTCCTCGGGCGGGGAGGACTTCTCTTGGTACCTGGAGCACGTCCCCGGGTCGATGTTCCGGCTCGGTGCCTGGAGCGGTGAGGGAGAGATGCAGGACCTGCACCAAGGCAACCTTGATATTGATGAGCGAGCACTTGAAGTTGGGGTGCGTTTGTTCGGAGGGGTCGTCGAAAAGTACGCCGAAAACCTCAGCTAGTGCAACTTTTGGTTGGTAACGAAGCCGTGGGCGGCCGTGTAGACTAGCCAGGTATTTGTGCGAACGACGAAGACCGTTGAGGAGTATGTAGGTGTCGAAGAAGATCGTCATCATTGGCGGAGGGCCAGCTGGTTACGAGGCTGCGCTGGTTGCATCAAAGTACGGGGCCGATATCACCATTGTGGAAGACAATGGTTTGGGCGGCTCCGCTATCCGCAAGGACGTTGTTCCTTCGAAGAGCTTTATCGCCGGCGCTAACATTAAGACGGACCTTCGCCGTGCAGACGACATGGGGCTCAACCACGGGCTTGGGGAAGCCCAGCTTTCGCTGACCGCCCTGAACGCGCGCGTGATCGCGCTGGCTGATAAGCAGTCCAGTGACATCGCTAAGCAGTTGGAGCAGCGTGGCGTGCGCCTTATCCAGGGGCGCGCTCGTTTTACGGACCAACAGCACGGTCACACCACGCACCGCGTGGAGGTGCACTGCGAGGGCAAAGACACCGAGATTATTGATTGCGACATGGTGCTGGTGTGCACCGGCGCGAACCCGCGCGTGCTGCCGGGCGCTGAGCCGGACGGCGAGCGCATCCTGAACTGGCGTCAGATGTACAGCCTGCAGGAGATGCCGACGCACCTGATCGTGGTCGGTTCCGGTGTGACCGGTGCTGAGTTTGTTTCTGCGTTCGCTGAGCTGGGCGTCGAGGTGACCATGGTTGCTTCGCGTGACCGCATCCTGCCGCACGATGACGCCGATGCCGCTGACGTGCTCGAGGAGGTGCTCGCGGGCCGTGGCGTCCACTTGGAGAAGCACGCTCGCGTGGAGTCGGTGACGAACACTGGCGACGGCGTGGTTGTGCGCACGACGGACGGGCGCGAGATCGCCGGTTCGCACGTGATGATGTCCATTGGTTCGATTCCGAACACGGCGGACCTCAACCTGGAGGCGGCCGGTGTGGAAGTCGCCCCGTCGGGCCACATCATTGTTGACCGTGTGTCGCGTACCAACGTTGCAGGTATTTACGCTGCGGGTGACTGCAGCGACCTGATGCCGCTGGCATCGGTCGCGGCGCAGCAGGGACGCATTGCGGTCGACCACGCGCTGGGCGAGGGCGTGTCACCGGTGCGCCTGAAGACGGTGGGCAACGCGGTCTTTACCCGCCCGGAGATCGCCGCGGTTGGTGTGACGCAGCAGCAGATCACCGACGGCGAGGTTGACGCGGACATCTACAAGCTCGACTTGGCGACGAATCCTCGCGCAAAGATGCGTTCCCTCCAGCACGGTTTTGTGAAGATCTTCGCCCGCAAGGGCTCCGGCCAGGTACTCGGCGGCGTGATTGTCGCACCGACTGCCTCCGAGCTGATTCTATCGCTGACCATCGCGGTAGCCAACGACCTGACTGTGCGTCAGCTGGCGAATTCGATGGCGGTGTACCCGTCCCTGTCCGGTTCGATTACGGAGGCGGCACGCAGGCTGATTGCTAAGTCTGATCTGGACTAGCGCTCGGGCTAGAACTAGGCGGCCCCGGAAACGCTCGCTGCGGACAGGATGTTCGTGGGCAGGTAGCGCAGCCGGGGCCGATTTGTGTTGCCGATTCGGGGGAGATGTTCAGCCCGTCGGCGTAAATCATGCGCTGGGCGAATGCGATATCGCAGCCCAGCACCACAGCGTGTTCCCGGCGCGGGGAATCGAACCCTACGACGGGGCCCTGCACCATCCGCGCAATCCATAGGTAGGTCCGGCCGTCCGGCATGACGGCGACCTGACGCGTCACTCTATTCGAAGTTTCAAACGCGCGGTGCACGACCCACAACGGGCAGCCCCCACCGTGGCGCGAGAAGTGGAAGGCTGTCGATGACTGCCGCTTCGATATGTTGCCTGCCCGGTCGGTGCGCACGAAGACGAACGGAATCGCCTCTGCGCCGGGGCGCTGCAACGTCGCGAGGCGTTGGCAGGTTGACTCGAAACCAGTGCCGAAGCGCGCGGAGATGACGTCGATGTCGTAGCGGGTTTCTTCGGCAGCTTGGAGGAGCTCCGCGTAGGGCATGGTGACAGCGGCGGCGAAGTACTGCGCCAGCCCGTGGCGCGCGAGCTGGACGGGCTCGGGCTGTGTCGATTCGTCGAAAGTGTCGCGGACGTACTCGTCGATGAGCTCTGCGAAGGCGGTGCGGCCGTAGTGGTAGGCGAGTTCAAAGCACTGCTGGGACTCGGTGAGTCCGGTGCGTAGGCGGATCTCGCGCTGGTCGTGCTGCAGGGTCGAGCGGGGGCCGTGGGCGTATTGGTTGAAGCGCACTTGGATGCCGTATTCCCTGTCGAAGGTTGCCGCGAGGCGTGTCAGTCGCAGTTGCCGGTTCGCGGCGTGCGCTGCGAGCTGCTCGGCAGCAACGTCGAGCTCGTGGAAGTAGTTCTTGTGGTTCTGGAAGAATTCGCGCACGAGTGCGTGGGGGTGTTCGGAGTCGGTGGTCTCGGGTGAAGTCAGCGCCCGTAGGGAGTTGGCGATGTCGGGGAAGCGCTGTGCGAACTCGTGCAGTTTCGGCTGTGAGACGTCGGGGAGTAGCTCGGAAAGCTCGTTGACCACGCGTTGGTCTTCATCGGGGGAGAAGAAAGTGGTGGAGAGCTGAAACGCGTGGGTGAGTTGGAGGAGCACGCTGACGGTGAGTGGACGCTGGTCGTTTTCGAGCTGGTTGAGGTAGCTCGTTGAGATGTCTATGCGGCGGGCCATTTCGCCTTGTGTGAGTTCGAGTTCATGGCGGAGCGTCTGTATCTTTGCCCCCGCGTACAGCTTTGCCATCGTACCTTTCTCCCATTTTGTATGCGTGTACTGCGTAGTTAACAGAATTTGCACAAGTAGCAGAATTTGTACGCAGAAGTTTACATGCGAAAATCATGGCCCGCATCACATTTGGCTCACTAGTATGAGCTGCAACATCAACGAGGTTTCGCGGTAGCGGAACTACAACGAAGACGAAGGAGCCAAGATGATCGAACACAACGTGCGCACGCACCGTTCGGCAGAAGATTTCCCGATTGAAGAGCACCTCGCATACAAGATCGCCAAGGTTGCAGCAGACCCGGTAGAGGTTCCAGCTGAGACGACTGAGATGATCATCAACCGCATTATCGACAACGCGTCGGTCGCCGTCGCTTCCTACGGTCGCCGCCCAGTCGCCACCGCTCGCGTGATGGCGGAGGCCCACCCGGTCGCCGAAGGTGGCGCGCAGATCTTTGGTGTCGACGGCTCCTACTCCGCAGAGTGGGCCGCATTCGCCAACGGTACAGCGGTCCGCGAGCTGGACTTCCACGACACCTTCCTCGCGGCGGAGTACTCCCACCCGGGCGACAACATTCCGCCGATCCTCGCAGTAGCACAGCACAAGGGCCTCGACGGTAAGGCGCTGATCCGTGGTATCGCGACCGGCTACGAGATCCAGGTCAACCTGGTTAAGGGTATTTGCCTGCACGAGTGGAAGATTGACCACGTGGCGCACCTCGGCCCATCTGTTGCGGCGGGTCTGGGCACCATGCTGAACCTGGACATTGACACCATCTACCAGGCAGTTGGCCAGGCGCTGCACACCACGACGGCGACGCGCCAGTCCCGCAAGGGCCTCATCTCTTCTTGGAAGGCGTCCGCCCCGGCATTCGCGGGCAAGATGGGCATCGAGGCTGTTGACCGCGCGATGCGCGGCGAGGGTGCACCCGCTCCGATTTGGGAGGGCGAGGACGGCTTCATCGCCTGGATGCTGCATTCCCCAGAACGCACCTACGTGGTGCCACTGCCTGCAGACGGTGAGGCAAAGCGCGCAATCCTGGATACCTACACCAAGGAGCATTCGGCTGAGTACCAGTCGCAGGCCCCAATCGACCTGGCGCGCCGCATGAAGCAGACCATCGCGGATGCCGGTAAGTCCACCGCCGATATTGAGTCGATCGTGCTGCACACCTCGCACCACACGCACTACGTCATCGGCACCGGAGCGAATGACCCGCAGAAGATGGACCCGAAGGCGTCCCGCGAGACCCTCGACCACTCGATCATGTACATCTTCGCCGTAGCGCTCGAGGACGGCACGTGGCACCACGTTGATTCCTACGCTCCTGAGCGCGCGAACCGCCCTGAGACGATCACGCTGTGGCACAAGATCTCCACGGTGGAGGACCCGGAGTGGACGCGTCGCTACCACTCGCAGGACCCGGCCGAGAAGGCGTTCGGCGCAAAGGCCGTCATCACCTTCAACGACGGCACCGTCATCGAGGATGAGATGGCCGTGGCGGACGCTCACCCATTGGGGGCGCGCCCGTTTGCCCGTGAGCAGTACATCCAGAAGTTCCGCACGCTGGCGGAGGGGATCGTCGATAAGGAAGAGCAGGACCGTTTCCTTGAAGACGTGCAGAACCTCGAGCAGCTCACCGACTTGAGCAAGCTCAACATCAAGGTGAACGCGGACGCGCAAGCCAATGCTCCTCAGATCCCAGGAGGGATTTTCTAAGATGTTTGTTCCTGATACAACGCCAAATGAGCGCCGACTGGCGCTGCGGGCCTCACTCGAGTCCGCCGAAATTACAAAACTGCCCGGCGCGTTCAATCCGCTGACGGCTCGGCTCATCGAGGACATCGGTGGCTTCGAAGGGGTCTACGTCTCCGGCGCGGTACTTGCCAACGACTTAGGCCTGCCGGATATTGGGCTGACCACACTGACGGAGGTCGCCCAGCGCGGCGGGCACATCGCTCGCGCTACGAACCTTCCAGTGCTTATCGACGCCGACACCGGCTTCGGCGAACCGATGTCCGCAGCACGCACTGTGGCTGAGTTCGAGGCCGCGGGGCTTGCCTCGCTGCACCTGGAGGACCAGGTGAACCCGAAGCGCTGCGGGCACCTCGACGGCAAGGAAGTGGTGCCGCGCGACCTGATGGTGCGACGCATCAGCGCCGCAGTAAAGGAGCGCCACGACGATGCATTCGTCATCTGCGCGCGTACCGACGCAGCTGGCATCGAGGGCATCGACTCCGCAATCGAGCGGGCCAAGGCTTACGCAGATGCCGGCGCGGACCTTATCTTTACGGAGGCACTCTATACCGAGAAGGACTTCGAGACCTTCCGCAAGGCCGTCGATATCCCGCTGCTGGCGAACATGACGGAGTTCGGTAAGACCAAGCTGCTCTCCGCCGGAACCTTGCAGGACCTCGGCTATAACGCGGTGATCTGGCCGGTGACCACGTTCCGCCTCGCAATGGGGCAGACCGAGGCCATGCTCCGCGACATCGCGGAAACCGGCACGCAGGAGCCGTGGTTGGACCGCATGCAGCACAGGTCCCGCCTATACGAGCTGGTCAAGTACGAAGACTTCAACCAGTTCGACCAGTCCGTCTTCACATATTCCAAGGACACCTACTCGTCCACATTCGAGTAATCCCTATCCCGCATCCCTAACCCAATCCCTATCCCGAAAGGACTTCATCCCATGACCACTCAAGAAATCAAGAAGGGCCTCGCCGGCGTCGTTGCGGACTACACTGCAATCTCCAAGGTCAACCCTGAGACGAACTCCCTGCTGTACTACGGTTACCCGGTCCACGAGCTGGCAGAGCACTGCACCTTCGAAGAGGTTGCGTACCTGCTTTGGCACGGCGAGCTGCCTGACAAGTCGGGCGCGGAGGAGTTCCGCCTCGGATGTATGAACAACCGCGACATCGATGAGGAGCTCATCCAGGTCATTAACTACCTGCCGAAGGACTGCCACCCGATGGACGTGCTGCGCACCGCAGTGTCCTTCCTGGGCACCCGCGACGAGTACAAGTTCACCCCGGATGCTGACCACATCCGCAAGATCGGTACCGAGCTGCTGGCGAAGCTGCCGACCATCGTGGCCACCGACATTCGCCGCCGCCAGGGCAAGGGCTACATCGCCCCGAGCAAGGACAAGGGCTTCTCGGAGAACTTCCTCTGGATGGTCTTCGGCGACGAAGAAGGGTCCCCGGCAACCATCCCGTCGGATATCGAGGCATTCGAGAAGACCATGATTCTCTACGCGGAGCACTCCTTCAACGCGTCCACCTTCACCGCGCGCACGGTGACCTCCACACAGTCCGACGCCTGGTCCGCGATCACCGCGGCTATCGGCGCACTGAAGGGGCCACTGCACGGTGGCGCGAACGAGTTCGTCATGCACCACATGAAGGAAATCGACGACCCAGCCAACGCGGAGCAGTGGTGCCTGAACAAGCTGAAGAACAAGGAGCTCGTCATGGGCTTCGGCCACCGCGTGTACAAGAAGGGCGACTCGCGCGTGCCGACCATGGAGGCAGCGTTCAAGAAGCTCGCCGCGGAGCACAAGGACCAGGGCGCCGAGAAGTGGGTGGAAATCTACGACATCATGGCGAAGACGATGTACGAGAACACGTCCATCAACATCCGCCCGAACCTGGACTTCCCGTCCGGCCCGTCCTACTACATCCTGGGCTTTGACATCGAGTTCTTCACGCCGCTGTTCGTGATGAGCCGCATCACCGGCTGGACCGCGCACATCATTGAGCAGTACGAGAACAACTCGCTGATTCGCCCACTGTCCGCGTACAACGGCCCGGAGGAGCGTCACCTGGACGGCACCTACCAGCCGCAGTAAGCCAGAACGACGGGTGGTCTGCCTTTGGGGCGGACCATCCGTTTTGTTTGTTTTTATATGAGATGCGTTGACCGCTGACCCCAACTTGGGGGGTAATCGCTATGGGAACAGATGCAATTGTGCATTTTCCCGTGGTGTGGCGCCAACCTGCGTTAGGATTGTCAGGCCAACCAAATAACATTCAAACTGTCACGCATGTCACAGTATGGAAGGATTGCATCGATGGAGCAGCTCCCCCTGAATGACCTCCCGGCATTCAAAAAGATCTTGGTAGCAAACCGTGGCGAAATCGCGGTTCGTGCCTTCCGCGCAGCATTTGAGACTGGCGCAAAAACTGTCGCGGTGTACCCGCGCGAGGATCGAAAGTCCTACCACCGACCGTTCGCCGACGAAGCCGTACGAATTGGTGTTGAGGGCCAGCCAGTCAAGGCGTACCTGGACATCGACGAAATTATCCGTGCGGCGAAAGAGACCGGCGCCGATGCAATTTACCCGGGCTATGGGTTCCTCTCGGAGCGCGCAGACCTTGCGCGCGCTTGCCGCGACAACGGCATTAAGTTCATCGGCCCAAGCCCAGAGGCGCTTGAGCTGACTGGTGACAAGGCGGCCGCTGTGCACGCTGCTGAGCGCGCCGGGCTGCCGACGTTGAAGGACTCCGAGCCGTCAACTGACCCGGCGGAGCTCGCCGAGATTGCGAAGGAATTCACCTTCCCGGTCTTCGTCAAGGCAGTCGCCGGTGGTGGCGGGCGTGGTATGCGCTTCATCGAGAAGATCGAAGATGTCGAGCGCCTCGCAGCAGAGGCGTCCCGCGAGGCGGAGGCAGCGTTTGGCGACGGCCATGTGTACCTCGAGCGCGCGGTCATCCGCCCGCAGCACATTGAGGTGCAAATCATGGCGGACTCCTACGGCAACGTGGTGCACCTGTTCGAGCGCGACTGCTCGCTGCAGCGCCGTCACCAGAAGGTCGTCGAGATCGCTCCGGCACAGCACATCACGCAGGAACAGCGTGAACGCATCTGCCAGGACGCGGTGAACTTCTGTAAGGAGATCAACTACGAGGGCGCCGGTACCGTCGAGTTCCTCGTCGACGAGCAGGGCAACCACGTCTTCATTGAGATGAACCCGCGTGTCCAGGTGGAGCACACCGTCACCGAGGAAATCACCGGCGTGGACATCGTGAAGAACCAGATGTACATCGCTGCGGGCGCGAAGCTCGAGGACGTGCACCTGACCCAGGACCTCATCGAGATGAACGGTGCCGCGCTGCAGTGCCGCATCACCACAGAGGACCCGAACAACGGATTCCGTCCGGACTCCGGCGTGATCACCGGCTACAGCTCCCCAGGCGGTGCGGGTGTGCGTCTCGACGGCTCCGCGAACGTCGGTACCGAGATCACCCCGAACTTCGACTCCCTGCTTGTGAAGATGACGTGCCGTGGCCGTAACTTCCAGGTTGCCGTCGACCGCGCACTGCGCGCGCTTAACGAGTTCACCGTCACCGGTGTCTCCACCAATATTGGCTTCCTGCGCGCGCTGCTGTCCGACGAGGACTTCCGCTTCAAGCGCATCAACACCGGCTTTATCAACGATCACCCGTTCTTGCTTGAGGCTCCTGCCGCGGCTGACGATGCCGGCAAGATCCTCGACTACCTGGCGAACGTGACCGTCAATAAGCCAAACGGCCCACGCCCGACCTCGATTCGTCCTTCGAAGAAACTGCCGGAGTTCGATTACGGCGACCTGCCACGTGGCTCCCGCGACGACCTGCTGGAGCTCGGCCCGACGAAGTGGGCGGAAAAGATCCGCAACCAGACGGCTCTCGGGGTGACCGAGACGACGTTCCGCGATGCGCACCAGTCGCTGCTGGCAACCCGCATCCGTACGAACACGCTGGTCGCTGCGGCGAAGCACGTCGGCCACATGACGCCACAGCTCGCCTCTGTAGAGGCGTGGGGCGGCGCCACCTACGACGTGGGCATGCGCTTCCTGCACGAGTCTCCGTGGATGCGTCTCGACGCCCTGCGTGAAGCCATCCCGAACGTGAATATCCAGATGCTGCTGCGCGGCCGCAACACCGTGGGCTACACCCCATACCCGGATTCGGTGACGAAGGCGTTCGTGAACGAGGCGGCGTCGTCAGGCATTGATATCTTCCGCATCTTCGACGCCCTCAACGACGTTTCCCAGATGCGCCCCGCTATCGAGGCTGTTCTGGAGACCAACACCACCGTCGCCGAGGTTGCGATGGCGTACTCGGGCAACCTGCTCGACCCCGCCGAGGACATCTACACGCTGGACTACTACCTGCGTCTGGCCGAAGAGATTGTCGACGCCGGCGCGCACGTCCTGGCGATCAAGGATATGGCCGGCCTGATGCGTCCGGGCGCTGCCGCGAAACTGGTCAAGGCGCTGCGCGAGCGCTTCGACCTGCCTGTTCACGTGCACACTCACGACACGGCTGGCGGCCAGCTAGCGACCTACCTGGCGGCCGCAAATGCTGGCGCGGACATTGTGGATGTGGCGTCGGCACCGCTGGCGGGTACCACCTCGCAGCCGTCGCTGTCCGCACTCGTTGCTGCCTTCGCGAACACCGAGCGTGACACCGGCATTGACCTGCAGGCTGTCAGCGACCTCGAGCCGTACTGGGAGGCCGTGCGCCAGGTTTACGCTCCGTTTGAATCTGGTATTCCTGGCCCGACCGGTCGTGTGTACAAGCACGAAATCCCGGGCGGTCAGCTTTCCAACCTGCGTACGCAGGCGAAGGCGCTGGGCCTGGGCAACCGCTTCGAGCTCATCGAGGACTACTATGCCGCGGTGAACGAGATCCTCGGCCGCCCGACGAAGGTCACGCCGTCGTCGAAGGTTGTGGGTGACCTTGCGCTGCACCTGGTGGGTGCGGGCGTGGACCCGAAGGACTTCGCGGAGAACCCGCGCAAGTACGACATCCCTGAGTCCGTCATCGGCTTCCTGCAGGGTGAACTGGGTACGCCTCCGGGTGGCTGGCCGCTGCTGCGCGACAAGGCGCTCGAGGACCGCCAGGAAGTCGACCACACGGTGGACGTGCCGGAAGAGCTCGCTGGTGACCTTGATTCCGAGGACCACGTGACGCGCCGTGCTGCGCTGGACCAGCTGCTGTTCCCGAAGCAGTACAAGGAGTTCCTGGAACACCGCCGCACCTACGGCATCACGGACCACCTGTCGGACCGCACCTTCTTCTACGGCCTTGTTGAGGGTGAGGAGACGATGATCTGGTACGGCGAGCTCGAGGATCACCTGCCGCCGCTCGTGGTCAACCTTGACGCCGTGGGCGAGCCCGATGAGAAGGGCATGCGCCAGGTCATCCTGACGGTCAACGGCCAGATCCGTCCGATGCAGGTCAGGGACGAGAACGCCGAGTCCACAGTCGCCGAGGTGGAGAAGGCTGATCCGTCGCAGGAAGGCCACGTTGCGGCACCGTTCGCTGGTGTGGTGAACGTGACCGTCAAGCCTGGCGACGAAGTCAAGGCCGGCGACCAGGTTGCTTCTATCGAAGCGATGAAGATGGAGGCCGCGATCTCGGCGACGAAGGACGGCACCATCGAGCGAGTCGCCTTCACGCAGGCAACCAAGGTGGAGGGCGGCGACCTGGTCGTCGTGATCTCCTAAAGGGTTTCTCGCCGCAGTTAGCCGACGTTGCAGTCAAACACCATGACATTGGCATCGTCGGCAACCGTGGTGAAGCCGAACTGCTCGTAACGGTGGCGCGCACGCTCGTTGTCTGGGTCAACCCAGAGAGCGACGCGGGGCGCGCCTTGTTGCGCTGCAAGCTCAATGACTGCGCGTAGCAGTTTCGAGCCGAGCCGGTGGCCTGCGAAGCGGCGTTCCACCGCGATGGCGAGCTCCGGCACGTCGGGGCCGAGGTTTGCGTGGCCTGCATCCGGGTCATCCCAGTAGCGCAGCCACACGCCACCGGCGGGGGTGCGGAACTCATCGCAGGCGATAATGCCGCCGTCGCGCTCCGGGTCCCAGTGGTCCACGTAGTCGGTCACCCCGAGGCGCTCCTCGTGCCCGACGGGCGCGGTTTCATCGCCGAATACGTCCGCAAGAAAGTTCAGGCGCTGCAGGTACATGCGGTCTGATTCGGTGGCTTGGCGTAGAGTAAACGACTTGTTTTGTGTCATGGTGCCACTGTAACGCGACTACTACGGATAGGCGCAGCCAGGGCCGTGCGGTACCCTGTGGCCTATGCGAGGAGGAACTGCACGCGGCATCGGGGCCGTCACTGTGGCGTTGGCCCTTGGTATCTCACACGGGGCTGCGGTCGCGGCGCCGGTGGTGCAGCAGGGGGGTCTGATTGTTGTTGGTAGCAACGTGAAATGCACCGTCGCGATGAATGACAAAAACCAGGGCGTGAGCTACACCAGCGCCCACTGTGGCAGCAACGGGGATCGTGTCACCGTCCAGGGGGCCGAAGGGCTCACCGGAACGTTTATCCCCTCGCCGTTGTACCGCGATGAGGAGGATTACACCGCGAACGACTGGGCCATGGTGGTCTGGGACGACGGCGTGGCCCTCGGCCCGAACTGGCTCAGCGGAGACACCCTTATTTCCCCAGGCACGACGCTGACCTCGAAGGATCGCGTGTGTACCTACGGCGGGGTGACGAAGGCGAAGCGCTGCGGTTCGTTCGCTGCGCGCCTCGGCAACACGGTGTTCAGTACGCTCCCAAATGGCCAGGCAGGCGACTCCGGTGCACCCGTGTGGGTCGAAGGCAAAGGAATGATCGGGCCGTACTCGGGCGTGAGCAACATCTCCTCATCGTCGGGCGTGCGCGGGCTTTCCCGCGCGGTTCACCCGGAAGACGGCCGCGACTACGGCAGCGATGACGAAATCGAGGTGCTCAAGCGCTGGTTCCATATCGACGGCCCCGTGGTGCACACCGCCAAGCGCCCAGTAGAAACGGCCGCGAAGGCAGGGGCGCAGTTGGGCAAGCGCCTGGACTCGCTGTCCTCCGAGGATGACTCCGCAGTGCGCGGTGTGTTGCCAGTCGTGCTGGCAATCGTGTTGGGCGTACTCGTCGCCGCGGCACCCGACATCGTCTCTATCGTCGAATCGTGGCGCTCAATAGCAGCGGCTAGAGGTCAATAACCATGGTGCCCGGGTGTGGGGCATCGGCAACATCCCGGAAGCCGAATTTCTCATAGACGTGGCGGGCTTTGGGGTTGTCGGCGTCGACAGATAAAGCGAGCTGTCGCGCACCCTTGTCGCGCGCGAGCTCGCAAGCCTGCTCAATCATCGTGCGTGACAGGCCCTTGCCCTGCGCGCGGGCTTCAATCGCGATGGCGAACTCGGGGATATCCGGCCCAAGGTTTGCCCACCCCACGGCGGAGGTATCCTCCCAGAACCGCAGCCAGATCGCCCCGGCCGGTACGCCGAGGGCGTCGTAGACGATGACGCCGCCGTCGCGCTCCGGATCCCAGTCGCCGATGTAGCCTGCGGCGTAGGTGGGGTAGTCACTGAACAGTTCGCTCGATTCATCACCGTGCGCCTCGGCGAGGAAGTAAATACGCTCGAGGTACGTGCGGTCGGACTCGGTGGCCCGACGGAAACTAAAGTCCATGGGCTACTTCAACTCCATGAGCGTTGCGCCCTTGGCCGCTTGAGCGCCCTGCTCGGCGGCCAGGCCCGTCACGACGCCATCCTTGTGCGCCTTGACCGGGTTTTCCATCTTCATCGCCTCGAGCACGACGAGGACGTCGCCCTCAGCGACGGTGTCGCCCTCTGCCACGTTGACCTTGATTAAAGTTCCCTGCATCGGCGCCGTCACGGCGTCGCCGGATGCGGCGGTCTTCGCGGCCGATGCGCGGCGCTTCTTCGGCTTGCGAGCAGGGCCCGCACCGGGCACGAGTGCGGAAGGCAGGGCTACCTCGATGCGGCGGCCGTCAACCTCCACGGCAAACACCTGCTTATCGACGCCTGCTTCGCCCTCCACACCTTCACCATCAGCTGCGGTGACGGCTGGCATCTCGCCATCCCAGGTCTCTTCGATCCAGCGAGTGTAGACGTCGAACGAGGTGCCGTCGCCGATAAAGGCGTCGTGCTCGACCATTGCGCGGTGGAAGGGGATCACGGTCGGGATGCCCTCGACGACGTATTCCGCAAGCGCGCGGCGGGCACGATTCAGCGCTTCCTCGCGCGTTGCGCCGTACACGATCAGCTTGGCCAGCATCGAGTCAAACTGACCGTTAATCGCCGAACCTTCGCGCACGCCGGAGTCCACGCGCACGCCGGGCCCGGCTGGCTCGCGGTAGACGTTGATCGGGCCAGGAGAAGGCATGAAGTTGATAGTTGGGTCCTCGCCGTTGATGCGGAACTCAAATGCGTGCCCGCGCGGCGTTGGGGTCTCCGTGATGCTGAGCTGCTCGCCGCGGGCGATACGGAACTGCTCGCGTACCAAGTCCAGGTCGGTGGTCAGCTCAGTGACCGGGTGCTCTACCTGGAGGCGCGTGTTGACTTCCAAGAAAGACACCAGGCCGTCAGCGCCAACCAGGTACTCTACGGTGCCTGCGCCCGAGTAGCCGGCTTCCTTACAGATCGCCTCGGCGGAGCGCTCAATGCGCTCGCGCTGCTCATCGGTGAGGAACGGTGCAGGGGCTTCCTCGATGAGCTTCTGGAAGCGGCGCTGCAGCGAGCAGTCACGGGTACCCACGACCACGACATTGCCGTGCTGGTCCGCGAGCACCTGCGCCTCAACGTGGCGAGCCTTATCCAGGTAGCGCTCCACGAAGCACTCGCCGCGGCCGAAAGCGGCAACGGCCTCACGGGTCGCGGACTCGAACAGCTCCGGGATTTCTTCCCGCGTATGCGCGACCTTCATACCGCGTCCGCCGCCGCCGTAGGCGGCCTTAATCGCGATCGGGAGGCCGTGCTCATCTGCGAACGCAAGGACTTCCTGTTCGTCTGCGACCGGATGTTTCGTGCCGGGGGCCATCGGGGCGTCGACAGCTTCGGCGATCGCACGGGCCGCCACCTTGTCACCCAGCGTGGCGATAGCCTCGGGGGAGGGGCCGATCCAGGTCAAACCGGCGTCGATAACTTTCTGTGCGAATTCAGCGTTTTCGGCGAGGAAACCGTAGCCGGGGTGAACGGCGTCCGCACCCGAATCCGCCGCCACTTTGAGCAGCTTCGCCATGTCCAGATAGGTCTCTGCGGCGGTTTCCCCGCCGAGGGCGAACGCTTCATCGGCAAGGGAAACATATGGTGTGGCCGCGTCGCTGTCCGCGTACACCGCAACGGACGCGATGCCTTCATCCTGGGCAGCACGAATGATGCGCACCGCGATCTCGCCGCGGTTTGCAACCAACACCTTGGTCACTTGCTGATTGTGAATAGGCACAAAAAATCCCGTCTTTCTCAAAGAGTCTGAGCTTTGCCGAAATATATCGGATTTTGCCACCCTATGTTACTACTTGCCGGTAGGTCCCAGCGATTCTCATAGCGAGGAGTGCATGAAACGCGTCGCGGGGGCGCGCTTAATCATACGTGCCTAGCAGGTAGCTGATGGAGGAGCTCCAGCGGTCGTGGAACTTTTCGACGTCCCCCGAGACCGCTGCTATGCCCTCGTCGGTGGCGCGAAGCTCGGCAGAGTAGTGGTTGACGAGCCCTTCGGCTGTAGACCTGCCGCGCTCCGACCATTCGAAGATTGCGCTGTCGTCCCCGAGTGGGGTGATGCTGTCGACTCGGTCGAAAGCCTTCATCTCTTTGATTGGTTTGCCGTCGACATAGAACGCTACTCCGTCGGTAATGGAGGCGCCGGTGCCAGCTGGGCGGTCCTTGTCCCCGAGTGAGCCGCGGAAGATGATCCAGCTCAGACGCTGACACGGGTCGTAGCGATTGTCGATGTCCTCGATCCAGTAGTTGAAGTCGCTGCCATCATCAGCGGGCATGCGCCCGGGCGTCGAGTTGGAGGGGTATGCCTCGCGTGGATCATTGGGTAGCTGGACACACGCATCCGCATTATTCTGCTGCGCTGGCTGCTTGGCAGGCGATGAGGCGGTGTCAGGGGTGTCTGAGGACGAGGGCTCTTCCACCACGGTGGTCTGTGTAATGGTGATGACGGGTGGTGTGTCTGTTTCGGAGCTGCACGCGGTGAAGGTCAGTGGTGCCAATACCGCGAGAGTGGCAGCTGATGCGCGGTTGAAAAGCATGCGTGTCATGGTTTCGTCCTGGGGTTAGATGAGAGGGGTGTGGTGACGCTGCCTGGGTCGGCGTCGGAAAGCATTTGGCGACAGACTATCAGTTTGTGCTTGTCGACGAGCCAGCGCTTACTGCGTGCCAGGGGGTTCGTGCTTGGCGCCGGAACACACAGGGCACTCGTCCAAGTGCCTGCTTGCCGACGCCACGTGGCACCCCAGCGTTACACTACGAGGCATGCTACGGATGGACGACTTTGCCTCAGTGATCTATTCGGCGGGCAAGGTTTTCGACAACCTCCGTACCAGACGGCTTGCGACTGAGGAGTTCTTGGCAAATGGCAGCACTGCCGGAATCGCCTCGCGGGCTGACTTGCAGCTGCTCCAAGACCTGCAGGACGCTGCACGAATTGCGCTGCGTGCGAAACACGACCGGCAGCCGGTGACCGCCGAGCTTGTGTGCGCACTCAACGCCGCGATCCTATGCGTAGCCGCGGGGTGCAGACACGGGGAAAGTGATTCCTGGCAGCCAACCTGGCAATGGGTTGGAGAGCAGGAGAGACTCAGAATTAGTCTCCGTAGTTCGCGAGGTAACGGATCTTCGGTGTGATCTCCACACGGCCTTTGCCCTCGCGGTGGCGCTTCATGATGAGCTTGGCCGCGGCGATCTGGCCCGCGTTCGGAGGAACGTTGGTCTTTGGGACGTAAAACTCTTGATTAGGGGTACGGCGCTTTTCCATTTATGTCACCTGCTCTCGGAGTCCCAACTCCTGGTTATTTGCTTGATTAATGAATCGACGAGGTCATTCTCATTATTTCCTAGGAAGGGCGCGTCATCAAGCGCATCGATGGCAGCGACACCGATGGCGACGACTTCTGGCTCTTTTGATACGCAAAGGTCCGTCGCCCAACGCAAATTTGAGTGCCATTCTTTAAGTAAATCTTGCTTTCGTGTGTTCTCAAGAGTTTTCAGGACTCCGTAAAAAGCCACTGCGGCGGGAATTGAGGGTCCCAGCACCTTAGCGCCTAGATCGAGGGCAGCTTCTCGTGTTACTGGGTCCTTGAAGATTAACGCTAAGTAAAACAACCCGGCGAACAAGAACAAGATAATGATCAGAAAATCTTTGACCCAAGTTAAGCCTTGGTCTGTAGTACCCCCACCACGTTTCATGCTCATAAACCATAGCAGACAGCCATGGGCTGAGAGCAGACCTGTGAAGGAGGCTCTTGAGCCCCACAAACACAAACGGGATGGGCTGGGAAGTGGTCCGCCCTGTCCTCGCAAAGCTTGACGTGACCGGTCGTATCACTCTCGCTCAGCCACGACGGCGACTACGCCACCGCCACCTGCCTGATAACCAATATGGCTTAGCGTTCGCCGCGCTCCACTGGCACACGCACCATGTTTCCCCACTCCGCCCACGAGCCGTCGTAGAGCGAAACCTGCTCGAAGCCGAGCACGTGCTTCAGCACGAACCAGGTATGGGCCGCGCTTTCGCCGAGCTGGCAGTAGACCACAGTCGGTGCAGCTGGGTCGAAGTCTTTATAGACGTGCGCAATGTCATCCCTGCCCTTGAGGCGCGCGTTCGGGAACACGGAGTTGCCCCACGGCACGTTCACTGCGCCGGGGATGTGCCCGTGGCGCAGAGTATCGACGCCACCATCCTGTGCGGCCGCCTCTGTTCCTGCGTAATGCTCGGGCGAGCGGGCGTCGATAAGCTGGGCGGGTGTTTCCTGCAGCAGCTCGGATGCGAAGGCGCGAAGCGGTGCGTCCTGGCGCTCGACTACCGGGTACTCAGTGCGTGGATACTCCGGCACCGCGAAGGAGGTATCGCGCTCTTCGCCCATCCAGGCGTCGCGGCCGCCGTCGAGGATGCGCACATCCGGGTGACCGAACAGCTCAAAGACCCACGCCGTGTAGGCGGCCCACCAGTTGGAGCGGTCGCCGTAGATCACCACGGTATCGTCGCGGGAGATGCCGCGCGCGCTCATGAGTTCTGCGAAGGCCTCGCCGTCGATAAAGTCGCGCTGCACAGGATCATTGAGGTCGTTGTGCCAATCGATCCGGACGGCGCCTGGGATGTGCCCAATGTCGTAGAGGAAGGCGTCCTCGTCGCTTTCGACCACCCGCAGACCCGGCATGCCCAAGCGTGCAGAAAGCCACGCGGCTGACACGAATCGTTCCGGATGTGCGTAGTTCGCAAACTGCGAGTGATCGTCGAGTTCGATGCCCACGGTGGGTTAACCTCCAATAGCAATGGCCAATAACACAGAGCGAAGTTACTTACTGCCCCTCACCCTACATGTCAAGGAAAATAGGTGACGCAAAATTCCGCAAAAACGGGTCCAGTGTGCGCGGTGTCACTCGCGTGCGCAGGGTGTATTCACGGGGGTTATACGCGGTGTGAACTTGGGCACGTTTTCCCAGGCGAGTGCGGAAAAATTCATCCTGCCAAATAAAGTTACTAATTGGAACATACAGACACCCGTTTCCACCCACAAGGTGGGACAATGACTAGAAAGGTGCCCCATGCATAAAGCTATCGTCGTATTCGAGGTCGAGGGCGGCTCGGATAAGTATTTCGACGGACACCGGAAAGACACCATGCCGATCGTCAACGCGATCAAGGCCATGGGATGGCACGCCGAAGTTGTCTTCTACCGCCCCGAGTGGAAAGACGCGATCTACACCTACGTCTCCGAGAACTTTGACGGCTACATCTCCCGCGTAAACCCAGGCAACATCCCTGGCGGCGAGAAGGGCTACTTCGACCTGCTCACCAGCCTTTCCGTTGCGGGCCTGGTCGGTATGTCCACGCCGGGCGAGATGATGGCCTACGGTGCAAAGGACGCCCTGGTGAAGCTGAAGGACACCGACCTCGTCCCGTCCGACACCGCCGCGTACTACGACGTCGAGACCTTCCACGAGACCTTCCCGACGTCCCTGTCCTACGGCGAGCGCGTACTGAAGCAGAACCGTGGCTCGACCGGCGAGGGCATCTGGCGCGTCCGCATCGCTGACGAGGACCTCGCGGCCTCCGTCGAGCCAGGCACCGCGCTGCCGCTGGACACCAAGATCCGCTGCACCGAGGCCGTCGACAACCACACCGAGACGCGTGAGCTCGGCGAGTTCATGACCTTCTGCAACCAGTACATCGTTGGAGACAACGGCATGCTGGTGGACATGCGCTTCATGCCACGCATCGTCGAGGGCGAGATCCGCATTCTGCTCGTCGGCCCGCACCCGGTGTTCGTTGTGCACAAGAAGCCGGCAGAGGGCGGCGATAACTTCTCCGCGACCCTGTTCTCCGGCGCGACGTACACCTACGACAAGCCAGAGGCATGGCAAGAACTCATTGACATGTTCGCTGAGGCCCGCCCGGTCATCGCCGAGAACCTCGGCGGCGACAACATCCCGCTCGTCTGGACCGCGGACTTCATGCTGGCCGACGGCGAGAACGGCGAGGACACCTACGTGCTCGGCGAGATCAACTGCTCCTGCGTCGGCTTCACTTCCGAGCTCGACATGGGTATTCAGGAGCTCGTTGCGCAGGAGGCAATCAAGCGCGTCGAGGCGAAGTTCGCCTAGTCGCGTTTAGCCATAGGCGCCATGGCGCCGACCGGGGTTTAGAGGAGCGTAGCGACGCTGTCCGGGTCGGCGTCGGAAAGCATTTGGCGGCAGCGGTCGTACTCGGCGTCGTCGCCAATGGCCTTGGAGGCCAGGGCGAGCATCGCGATAGCCTTGAGCACCGGCACGTTCGCCTCGTGTGAGGCCGGAACCGGGCCCCAGCCCTTCCAGCCGTTGGCGCGCAACCGGTCGAGTGAGCGGTGGTATCCGGTGCGGGCGTACGCGTAGGCGACGATCGTGTCGCCGTCTGCCAGCTCGCGCTCGGCGCGGGCGGCCCACACGGCGGGGGAATCGGGGTGCGCGACGGCGGTGGCGTCGGCAAGCAGGTCGCAGCCGGTGGCTGGGTCTTCTGGGAGGTGGATCGGATCAGGGGCAAGCATGTCGTTGAACTTCATGCCGACTAGGATACCCAGAACTCCGACGCGTCCAGTCCGAAGTGATAGAGGCAGCGCCGCAGCAGCGGCATGGACAGGCCGATGACGCTGGTCGGGTCGCCGTCAATGGAGTCAATAAACCAGGAGCCGAGTGCCTCTAGCGTGAACGCGCCCGCGCACTGCAAAGGCTGACCGGAGCTGGCGTAGGCTACGATGTCGGCGTCGCTCGCCTCGCCGAAGCGGATGGTGGTGCGCACGGTGTCCGTGACCCACTCGCCGTTGTAGGCGACGGCGTGGCCGGTGAGCAGCTCTGCGGTCTTGCCGCGCTGTGCTCGCCACCGCTCGATCGTGGCCTCAACGGTGTGCGGCTTGCCTAGCAGCTGACCGTCCAGGAGCAGCATGGAATCGCAGCCGACCACGACGTCATCCGGGAACTCGCCGGCGACGGTCTCGGCCTTCGCGCGGGCGAGGGCGGCGACGGTGTGCGCTGGTGGGGCGTCGGCAAGCGAGGCGATCACCGCATCCTCGTCGATGTTGGCGGGCCGAAGCACAGGCTTGACGCCACCCTGCTCGAGCAGCATTCGGCGCGACGGCGACTGCGAGGCGAGAACAATCCGCATGGCTTAGGAGTACGTCGAAGGGGAGAACGCGAGCGGGTTAAACAGCGTCGGCGCATGCACCGGCGAAGGCGCTACGCCCCACAGGTTGCGCTGCCCGCGCTTCGCGGCCTGGGCCTGCTGCTGCAGTTGCTCCAGCACGAGGCGTAGCGCCTCGACCTCCTCGGGGGAGGGGTTGCCTTTCACAACGTCGAAGGGGAGGGAAGACATACGTTCCTTTCGTGGTTACAGCGGCAGGTTGCCGTGCTTCTTCTGCGGCGGATAGACAACCTTGCGCTCCAGCAGGCGCAGGCCCTCCACGACCTGGGCGCGGGTGTCGCTAGGTGCGATGACGGCGTCGACAAGGCCGCGCTCGGTAGCGACGTAGGGGTTGAGGTTTTCTTCCTCGTACGCCTGCGTATCGACGCCCAACGCCTCAGCAGCCGTCGGTGCGTCAGCCAGCGCGATCTGCGCGGTCGGCCACGCGAAGACAAGGTCAGCGCCCAGGCCCTTCGAGCCGAGCACCGAGTAGGCGGTGCCGAGCGCCTTGCGCGTGATCACAGTAATGGTGCCCACCTGGGCCTCAGCGAAGGCGTACGCCAGCGTGGACGCAGCGGACAGGGCGCCTGCCTGCTCCTCCTCGACGGTCGGGACGAAGCCTGGGCAGTCCACGATGTGCAGCAGCGGCAGGTTGAACGCGTCGCAGGTGCGGATGAAGCGCGCGGCCTTTCGGGCAGCGTCGGCGCTCAGGCAGCCAGCGAGCACACTTGGCTGCGTGGCTACGATGCCGAGCGCCCGACCGTCAATGTGCGCAAACCCGGTGACGACGTTGCCGGCGTGGGCGCCGCCGAGCTCGTAGAAGTCGCCGTCGGTGATCGTCTCGATGACGGTGGTGATGTCGTATGGCTGGGCGTCCTCGTCGGGAACCAGGGAGTCAAGCACGCTGGCGTCAGCGCCCTCGGCGGCGTCAGCCACGGGAGCAGCCGCGCGGTTGTTCAGCGGCAGGTAGCTCATGAGCTTGCGCACCTCGTCGACAGCCTGCTCGTCGGTGCTGACGCGAATGTTTGCAACACCAGTGGTGGCCGCGTGGACGTCCGCGCCGCCGAGCTGCTCCGCGGTCACCTCGCTACCAGCGACCTTGGAGGCGACGTCGGTTGCGGCCAGGTGAAGGCTTGCGCCATCAACCATGATGCGCATGTCAGCCAGCGGGACAGTGGTGGCAGCAAGCGTGGCAACCTCGCCGGCAACCACGGCGATCTGCGGCAACAGGCCAGAAGCCTGCGTCGCAGCACGCAGGATCTTCGCCTGCATGTGAGCCGTGACGACGCCCTCCTGCCAGCGCGGGCCGAGCGAGTCGTAGAACCCGATTACCGGCACGCCAGTCTTTGCGGCCAGCTCGTAGACTTTGAGGATCTTCTCGGCGTACACCTCGCCGATGCCGCCGTCGAAAATGGTGGCGTCCTGGGAGAATACGCACACGCGGCGGCCGTTGATAAGGCCGTAACCTGCCACGACACCGTCCGTCGACGGCTTGGTGCGGTCCATCTTGTATGCCTCGACGCGGTGGCGTGCCAGCGCGTCGACCTCCACGAAGGAGCCCGCGTCCAGCAAACGCTCGACACGCTCACGCGCAGTCAGGTCCCCGGCCTCGTGGACCGCGTCGATCGCGTCCTGGCCAAGCGGCGCCTGGGCCTCGTCAAGCCGGTTGCGCAGATCTTGGATACGGCCTGCAGTCGTCGACATGTCAGGTTTGGAAGAAGATTTATCGCCCATATCGCCTCAGTCTAACTAGCACGGAAAGAAAACCACATTATAAATCGCGCGGCGGGGCCCTTATGTTTCAGGTGCCAGGACGCCAACACGGCACGGGCAACGCGCTTAGCGCATGCTCGGGTCCTTGAAAATGCTCCACGCAGCTGAGATCAGCGGCAGCTGCAGCGGAAGTCGACCGATGCTGATCACCTGCTTTTGCCACGGCTTGTTGCGCCACTGGCGGGCCATCTCGAAGTTCGCAGGCCACACGGCCAGCAAGAGCGCTGCTGCGAAGCCACCACCGAGTTTGCGCAGCTTCGGCGCACGTTTCTGGTGTCCCGCATGTGACGCCGGGCCAAGCTTGGGCGCGGCCAGCAGCACAGCAGCTGCCAACTCCGCGGCGCCGGACGCGTAGGTATACGTCCGGGCCTCACCTGGGAGGGACTCGGGAACGATCGAATCGAAAGGTTCTGGTTTGATGAAGTGCAGGATGCCGGCCACCCCGAACGTCGGGATGAGTGCCTTGCGGAGGAAACGTTGAATCGTCATGTGTCTAACAGTAGCGCTAGATTAGGTCAACATGAATGCTGAAGAACTGAGCAGGCTCCAGCGGGGCGTCGAAAAGTATTGGCCGGTGGTGCGCTGGGTGGAAACCACCGGGTCGACGAACGACGATCTCCTCAACAAAGGCGAACCCGGCACCGTGCTCATCGCGGGGGAGCAGACGGCGTCGCGCGGGCGACTTGGCCGCAAGTGGGTCAGCCCGAAGGATGCGCAGCTGGCGATGAGCATGGTGCTGCCCATCGACGACAACCCGCCACCGTTCGGGCTGCTGTCGATCGCGCCCGGTGTCGCGGTGACCGACGTCGTGCCGCAGGCCCAGCTCAAATGGCCGAACGACGTGCAGATCGGCGGGAAGAAGCTCGCCGGGATTCTCTCCGGGCTCGCGGACGGGCGCGTAGTGGTCGGCATCGGCATCAACGTCAACTTCGAGCGCGAGCAGCTGCCCATCCCCACCGCAACGGCGCTGAATCTCGAGGGGATCGACGTCGACTTCGTGGACTTCACCACGCAGGTGCTGTGCGCGATGGGTGAACGTTTCGCGCAGTGGCAGCAGCGCGACCCGCAGCTGCTGGCCGACTACCGCAAAGTGTGCAGCACGATCGGGCAGCACGTGCGCATTGAGCTGCACAACGGCGAGGTGATTGGCACCGTCGATGGCGTCAACGACGAGGGCGAAGTGATCATCGACGGCACGGCATACAGCGTCGGAGATGTGCACCACCTCCGGCCGAAACAGTAGGATCTGTGCCGTGCAACAGTCGCGGGTGAAGTTTCAGCTGGCAGAGGGCGAGACCGTCCTCGCCGACACGAACCCGCCGTTAACGAGCCTCATTTTCCCGTTGCTCGAGCTCATCGTGATCACCGGGATCGCCTGGATTGCCATCGGCTGGATGGACGTCACCCCGTTTGTGAACCCCCAGGCGCACAACATCGTGGTTGCGGTGTGGGCGCTGCTGTCGGTGTGGCGCTTCGTGTTGCCGGTGGTTCGCCACCGCCGCCAGCGTTTCCTGCTCACCGACCGCCGCATCCTCGCCCGCTCGGCGCGCGGTGCGGTCGACTCCATCCCGCTGCGCCAGATTCATTCTTTTCGACGCCAGCGCGGCGGGCTGTCCATCGCCCTGTGGGGGTTCGACCAGCCGGTGTTCTTCCCGCAGGTGGGGAAGGCGCGTGCGGTGGAGCGTGCGCTGGACGAGAGCCTGCGCCGCCGCTAACTACTCCTTAATTTCCGTTGTGTGCAGCTGGCTATCCAGGTCGCTCGGGCTGAGACTGCCTGCCTGGAAGTCTGCCGTGATCGGCAGGTGCAGATCCATGTCGGTGGCGGGGCACAGCTCGATGACGGCGTCGTTGATGGTGTAGTCGAGCACGTGGCCGCCGGCGGTGCGGGCGTCGTCAATGAAGTGGACGTGGCAGCCGGGCACCCCGATGCCTTTGGCGTAGGCGGGGGTGCGGAAGCCGCCGATGATGCCGTGTACGTCGGTGAAGTGGTGCTCGGCGTCATCGCCGATGGCCTCCGTCATGGGGCGGTACGGTTTCTCCTGCTTGGTCACGGTGCGGGTGACCACCTCGTCGAAGGTGCCGGTGATTCTGACGGCGTAGAAGAAGTTGTGGCTCGGCTCGAGCGCGTCGATGAACTCGGCCAGTTCCGCGCGGCGCATGCCTTTCGGCGCGTCGACGCGGATGCGCGGCACAAAGTTCGTCACGACGGTAAACGGCGTGCGTTGGTCAAGGCTTGCGACGCGCGCTTTGCCGTCGCTGGTGAGCTGGTAGCAGACGCCGTCGAGAATGATCATCTCTCCGTCGAGCCCGTCGAAGGTGCCAAGGCCGAAGTTCCCTTTGCCGAGGATGTCTCCGATGGTCAGTTCGCCTTCGTAGATGCCGTCGAGAAGCGCGGTCATCAGTGAGTTCTGGAAGATGGTGTGGCGAACAATCGCGGGATTCGTTTCAGTCATGCCCACATCGTAGCGCCCATAAGGCTAAGGTAGTTCGTTGTGAGAGACGCTCAAGGAATGCCCAGAGTTGCCGTTATCGGTGACGGTCAGCTTGCCAGAATGATGCACACGGAAGCCATCGAACTTGGACTGCAGCCCAGGGTGCTTGCAGGCGCCCCGGACGCCTCGGCCGCCCAGGTGTTTGGTGACGTCCAGCTTGGTGACTACACCAACTTCGACGACCTGCACGCGACCATTCAGGGTGCCTCGGCGATTACGTTCGACCACGAACACGTCCCAAACGAGTTCCTGCAGCGCCTGCTGGACGAAGGTTACAACGTGGAGCCGCGCCCCCAGGCGCTGATTTACGCCCAGGACAAGCTTGAGCAGCGCACCAAGCTCAAGGAGCTGGGGGCACCGGTGCCGCCGTTTGCGAAGTTTGACTCCGTGGAGGACGCCCGCGAGTTCTGGAAGCTTGTCGACGGCCGCGTGTGCGTCAAGGCGACGCGCGGAGGCTACGACGGGCACGGCGTCTGGTTCCCAGAGACCCTGCAAGAGTGCGAGCAGCTGGTCACCGATCTGCTTGAGAAGGGCGTTGTGCTGTACGCGGAAGAAAAGGTGAACTTCGCCCGCGAACTTTCCGCGATGGTGGCGCGCAACCGGGACGGCGAGGTCAAGGCGTGGCCCGTCGTCGAGTCACGGCAGGCGGACGGCGTCTGCCATATCGCGATTGCTCCAGCGCCAGAACTGCCGGCTGATGTGGCGAAACAGTGCCGTGATCTTGCCACCAATATTGCGACCAAGCTTGACGTTACGGGCGTGCTCGCCGTTGAGCTCTTCGAGTGCATCGGGGAGGACGGGGCGTCGAAAATTCTGGTCAACGAGCTTGCGATGCGCCCGCACAACACGGGGCACTGGACGCAGGACGGCTGCGTGACCTCCCAGTTTGAGCAGCACCTGCGCGCGGTCCTGAACTGGCCGCTCGGGTCCGTGGACACGCTCGAGCCGGTCACGGTGATGGTGAACACTCTCGGTGCGGAGGAGGATCCGCAGATGCCGATGGAGCAGCGCGTCATCGAGGTGATGCGCCGCTACCCGGAGGCCAAGGTGCACCTGTACGGCAAGAGCTGGCGCCCTGGGCGCAAGATGGGACACGTCAACGTCACCGGCTACGACGCCACGTCCACCTTGGCAATTGCGCAGCACGCCGCGCACTTTATTGTTCACGCGAACTGGTACTAACAGGAGGAGAGTTTCTTCATGAACGCACGCGTTGGCCTCATCATGGGCTCGGATTCGGACTGGGACACGGTTGCGCCTGCCGCAGAGGTACTTGCGGAGTTCGGGGTGCCGTTTGAGGTCGGGGTGGTCTCCGCGCACCGCACCCCTGAGAAGATGCTTGCCTATGCGAAGCAAGCACATGAACGTGGCATCCAGGTCATCATTGCGTGCGCCGGTGGGGCAGCCCACCTGCCGGGGATGGTTGCCGCGGCAACGCCACTGCCAGTCATCGGTATCCCTCGCGCATTGAAGGACCTTGACGGGCTGGATTCTCTGCTTTCCATCGTGCAGATGCCAGGGGGTGTTCCAGTCGCGACGGTGTCTATCGGCGGCGCGAAGAACGCGGGCCTGCTTGCTGTTCGGATGCTCGGTGCCGGGGATCCGGAACTAGTGGACAAGATGGCGAAGTACCAGGCCGACATGGCGGCCGAAGTTGAGCGTAAGGATGCCGCGCTGCGCAGCCGGTTGCTGGGTGAGTAGCAGTCCCATCGTGGTGCTGGGTGCGCGAATTGTCGACGGCCACCCGTCGCGCATGCTGCACGCCCGGCTCTGCAGCGCACTGCTCCGCTGGCGGACGGACGCGCACGCTGGCGTGCGGCGCGCCATCGTGGTCACCGGCCGCGGGGAGGCGGCCGTGATGGCTCGCTGGCTTGTCGAGCGCGGCGTGCCCCGTGAACTGATCATTCAGGAGCCCCATGCGTCGTCGACGAACGAAAACCTCGAGCGTACCCGCGCGTTGTTCCCGCACGCGCCGCGGCTGATCGTGGTGACCAGCAACTTCCACGTGCGCCGCACGCGCGTGTGGGCCTGGCACCTGGGGATTCCAGTGGAGATGGTGCCTGCGCGCACCCCGCGCCGTTCCCGGCCGAAGAACTACGCGCGCGAGCTCGTTGCGTTGCCGCACTCCGCGGCGCGGGTTGTGTGGCGACGCCTTATGCACAAAATGCGCTAGAGTACATCCGATGGTGCTACTTTTGGTGCCATGTGCTTCAGTCCTAGGAAGGCTCCATTCATGACACACTTACATCGCCGCATCACCGGCTTGATCACCGTTGCAGTACTGGGGGCCAGCGTGGCTTCATGCGCCGGAGATGGCCAAGACGCCACAGACGCGCCCCAGACCGACAAGGACGGTGCCGCAGTGACTGCCGGGGCCAACCAACCCGCAGAAGTCAATGGGGTCGATTTGCATTTTCTCGCGATGATGACACCGCATCACCAGCAAGCCGTGGACATGAGCGAGATCATCCTGGCCGCCGATGGCATCAGCGAAGCCACCGCGGACTTGGCCGAACGGATTAAAATCGGGCAACAAGAAGAAATCGACACCATGGTCGACTGGGCTGAACAATGGGACCAGGGTGACTTGATGGCACATCACGCCCCACACATTGCCAATGGCATGATCACTCCAGAACAGATGGACCAGCTGAAATCACTTTCGGGCGAGGAAGCAGACACCCGGTTCCTCCAGCTCATGCATTTCCATCACGCGGGTGCCGTTGCCATGACCCAAGACCAAATCGACAACGGCGGCTACCAGCCTCTCGTGGAACTGGCTCAACAAATGGTCGACGTGCAAACCGCTGAGATGCACGAGATGGAACAACTCCTGGAAGCCAGAGGCGAAAGCCTGCTGACTGAGTAACCAACCTGGATAAACGAAGCGGGAGCGCGTTAACCCGGGTATAAGTTCGTAGTGCACCTGTAATACGACTGAAAGGGAACACCCATGATCGCCAACTTCAACGCCGCGCAAAGCAAGCAGACCGCCGACGGCTTCTTCTCCGCGCTTTTCGACTTCTCCTTCTCCCAGTACATCACCCTGAAGTTCGCCCGCGTGATCTACCTGATCTCCGCAGTCTTCATCGGACTGTGCTGGGGTCTTCGGCCTTTTGGTGTCGCTGGCTACGTTTAGTGTTGGTTTTGGCACCGGCCTGCTCATGCTGATCGGCTTCCTTCTCTTCGGTACGCTTTTCGCGCTGTTCTCATTGATCAGCGCGCGCGTCACCCTCGAATTCATGGTCTCGGCGATCAAGACGGCGCAGAACACTTCCGAGATCGCAGCGGCGCAGCGTCGTTAGGGGTCGCTAGACCCCGCCCGGCAAACTGTGCAGAGTGAGGCCGCGCGCGGCGGCAGCCTCGCCGAAGCGCGCAACGAAATCGGCCGAGCGCTTACCGGAGGCGCAGTAGACCACGACCTCGCCCGCGCCGCGCAGCGTATCGAGCAGTGCGAGCGCGGCGTCCGGGTCTTCGCGCCACACCGAGGCCGGCAGGTGGAAGGACGCGTGCGGCAGGTCCTTGATCGCTTTTTCACCGAGTTCGCGCACGTCCAGCGCTGTGGCGTGACCATCCGCGACCTGCACGAGTAGGCGCGTTTTCTCGCCGTCTGGCGGCAGCATACACGGGGCAGCTTCGGAGACGAGTTCGGTGACCAGCTCGCGCTGCGGGTCGGCAGCGACCTCGAAGCGCCGGAGCGTCCCGGCGAGCGCCTCGTAGACATGGAGCACACCGACCTCGGCGTCCATGCCCGCGAGGTATTTCACGGCCTCCGTGGCCATCAGCCCGCCGACGACCGAGGTCGTCACCCCGAGCACGCCGGCGGTGGCGCAGTCCGGAGTGTCCTCGGGTGCCGGGTGGGTGGGGTAGAGGTCGCGTAGCCCGACCCCGCGTGCATCCGGTCCGGAGTACCACAGCGCGAGCTCGCCGTGGAAGCGCAGCACCGAGCCCCACACCAGGGGCGTGCCGGTGAGTTCTGCGGCGTCGCCGGCGAGGAATTTCGTGGTGAAGGTATCGGAGCCGTCGATGACCAGGTCGTGCTCGCGGAACAGCCCAGGTGCGTTGGAGGTGTCGAGGCGCTTGCGCAGCGGCACGATCGTGGCGTCTGCGCGGTGTCGGCGCAGCTGCTCGGCTGCCACCTCCACCTTGGGCCGGCCCACGTCGGAGGCGCTAAACAGAATCTGGCGGTGGATGTTGGTGTCATCCACCACGTCATCATCAATCACCGTGATCGTGCCGACACCTGTGGCCGCCAGCGCCTGCATCACCGGGCAGCCGAGCCCGCCCGCGCCGATGACAAGCACCCGCGCGCGGTTCAGCGCCTCTTGGCCCGCTAGCCCGAAGCCGGGCAGCAGCGTTTGGCGCGCGGTGCGCCGCAGCTCAGCGTGAGGCAGGCTCATAGGACCTCATCCGCCCAGCTCGCTAGGCCATCAAAGCTTGACGACGCCAACGCCCCTTCCGCATGCGTCCGCCGCGGAATCCGACCCGCATCCCGCGCGAGCCGGCCAGCCTCGACCGCGTGTCGCATCGCACGCGCCATCGCGACCGGGTCCTGGCAACGGTTGACCGCGCTGGCGAGCAGCACGCCGTCGCAGCCGAGTTCCATGGCCAAGGTGGCGTCGGAAGCGGTGCCGACGCCGGCGTCGAGAAGCACGGGCACCTGCGCACGCGCGCAGATCAGCTCGATGTTGTGCGGGTTCAAAATGCCAAGGCCGGTGCCGATCGGAGAGCCGAGCGGCATCACCGCATGCACCCCAACCTGCTCCAGGCGGGCGGCGACGACCGGGTCGTCGGAGGTGTAGGCAAGCACGACGAAGCCTTCGGCGACGAGGAGCTCGCAGGCGTCGACAAGCTCGACGACGTCCGGCAGCAGCGTGTGCTCGTCCGCGATGACCTCCACCTTGACCCAGTTCGTGCCGAGCGCCTCGCGCGCCAGTTGCGCGGTGAGCACCGCGTCGCGGGCGGTGCGGCAGCCCGCAGTATTCGGCAGGGGATCGATGCCGAGCCGGGTGAGCATCTCGAAGACGCTCTCGCCGCCATTGGTGCGGGCGGCATGCCGACGCATCGCCACGGTGGTCAGCTGCGTGCCGCTGGCCACCAGCGCGTCCTCGAGCAACTGCTGGCTGGTCGCCCCGCCGGTGCCCATGATCAGGTGGGAGTCGAATTTCTTGTCGGCGATGTTCAGCACGTCTAGCCTCCTTGGACGGCGGTGAGGATGTCGACGGTGTCGGCGTCGGCAAGCGAGCTGTCCCAGCGACTTGCGGGCACAACCTTGCCATTGACAGCGACGGCGACGCCTTCTGCGTGGCCGACGACCTCCTCGACCAGCGACCGCACAGTCGGCGCGGTGTCGAAGGTATGGGGCTTCTCGTTGATGATGATGCGCATGATGCTCCTTTACAGTTCGTGGCGGCCGGGGTCGCAGTCGGAAATATCGACGGTGGTTTCGCGGTCCAGCCCGAGGTCGGCGCCGACGCGCGCGCCGAGCGCTGCCAGCAGGATGCCGTGGCGGAAATAACCGGTGGAGACCACCAGGTTCTCGCCGCGCAGCCCCAGGTAGGGCAGGTCGTCGGGCGTGCCTGGGCGATTGCCGACGAGCGCCTCAACCAGCTCGCAGTCCTCGATGGCGGGGACGACGCGGATGGCGTCGCGAAGCAGCGTATACACGCCATCGACGGCGGGCCGCACGCGCGCGTCTTCGCGGCTGGTTGCGCCCACGGCGATGGTGCCGTCGGTGCGCGGGATGATGTAGACGGGGCGGTCCTCGACGAAGGCGCGCACGACCCGGCCGACCGGCATGCGGCCGGTAAGACGCAGCATGTCGCCGCGCACCGGTCGCAGGTTCAGCGGCAGACCGAGCGCGCTGGCACCGAGACCGTTGCACGCGTAGATGGTGTCGCCGCGCAGGCTGCCGGTGCTGGTTTCGACGCCCACGCAGGTTTCGCCCTCCCAGCGCAGTGCTGTGGCCTGCTCGCGAACCAGCGTCACGCCGCGCGATGCAAGCTCGCGCAGCAGAGCGGCGGCGAACATGCGCGGGTTGACCTGGTGGTCGCCGGGGATCTCCACCACGCTGGCCAGCTGGGGGCTTAGGCCCGGCTCCTGCGCCCGCGCCTGGCGCAGCGTGAGGCGGTCGACGTCCATGCCGTGGGCGTGCTGGTGCTCGGTGAGCTCGCGCAGGTGGGTAGCGTCGGCGCGGTCGGCGGCGACCACGAAGGTCGACTCGGTGCGGTACCCAACCTCGATGCCCGGCAGGTCTGCGATCAGCGAAGGATAGAGCGCCGCCGACTCCAACATCAGCGGATAGAGCGGCTCCTGGCGGTACTGCACTTCCGCGGCCGGGGCGAGCATGCCGCCGGCCACGTTGGTCGCGCCGCTTGCCGGGGCCGGGTCCACCAGCGCGATCCTGCGGGGATCCACCCCGCGGCGTGTGAGCTCGAACGCGGTGGTCAGGCCGATGATGCCGGCGCCGACGATGACGTGCTCGAAACTACTCACGACGCTTCCTCGAAATCCTTGACGATACCCGCCGCCATCGCGCGCGGGTCCTCAGCGTGCATGAAACCGCGGACGATCGCCACGCCGGCCACGCCCGTGGCGGCAAGCGCGGCGGCATCCGTGGCGTGTACGTCGCCGATCGCCACGACCGGTACCTGCGAGGCCTCGACCAGCGCCGGGTAGCCGTCGAGGCCAAGTGGGGCGCGGCCGGAGTCCTTCGTCGGGGTCGGGCGGAAGGGGCCCGCGCCGACGTAATCGATCACGTCGGCGTACGCGTTCGCCGCCTCCACCAGTGCGAGCGTGCCGGTGGTCAGTCCGAGGATCGCGTCCGGCCCGAGCAGTTCGCGCGCGGCGCGCGGGTCCATGTCGTCCTGGCCGATGTGCGCGCCGTGGATGTGGTGGGTGCGCATGAGGCGGGCGGCGAGGGGAACGTTGTCGTCGATAAGCACGCGCGTGCGCGGGTTCGCCGCGGCGACCGCATCGGCGACCTCGCACGCGAGACGCTCGAGGTCGGCTTTGGCGATCGGCTTGCTGCGCACCTGGATCACGCCCGCCCCGCCGGCCGCGGCTTCGGCGGCGACGCGCGCGACATCGGCGGTAGGCTGGCCCGTGACGAAATAGCAGCGTAGGTCGAGCGACTTAGGCATCGCGCACCACCCACGCGCGGTCGGCCTGGTCGAAGAAATCGCGCTCGTAGCGCGAGGCGACCGCACACGCGCGCACCGCCGCGTCCAGGGCGTCGGGGTTCGCCTCAAGGGTGGCCTCGCAGCGGTCGATCGCGCCGCGCACCGCCTCGTAGAAACCGTTGCCCGAGTAGGTGGCCAGCCAGTCGTGGTAGGGATGCGAGGCGTGGTTGTGCTCCGCGAGGCGCGCGCCGACCTCGTAGTAGAGCCAGTAGCAGGGCAGCACCGCCGCCTGCCCGATCGCCGCCGACTCGCCGAGGGCGGAGGCGAGCAGGAAATCGGTGTAGGCGCGTGTGACCGGCGACGGCAGCGTCTCGCGGCCAAGATCGGCGAGCCAGGTGCGTTGCATCTCTTGCTCGTCGGTGATCGCGGCGTCCGCATCCTTTGCCCACGCGCCGCCAAGCGCGTGCAGCGAGCGCGCGTACTTGGTCAGGTAGTAGGCGTCCTGCTCGAGGTAGAACATGAAGTCGGCGTGGTCGAGGGTGCCGTCGGCAAGCGTGCGGATGAACGGCAGCTCCATAATCGCGGTGAGGTACGGCGCCGAGGCGTCCCACAGCGCCTGGGTGTACGGGCCAGCAGGCGTGGCGAGTGGCGCGGTTGGTGGGGCGTCGATGCGCAGGAAGCGCTCGGGGTTGCAGTCGGCGGCGCGCTGCATGCGGCGGCCGACGTGCCCGTGGTCGACGGGGCCGCGGCCGTGTCCAACGGCGAGCACGTCGGCGTGCGCAATCGCCTCGTACAGCCAGCGCGACGCCCACTCGGTCGCCGCCGGCGTATCGAAGCCGGCGCCCAGGCGCGTCGCCAGCGCCGAGGAAAAAGAGCAGCCCGTGCCGTGCGTGTTCTTCGTGTTCACGCGGCTTACCGACACGTGGTGCACGCGCTCGGCGGTCACCACGGCGTTGTCTGCGCGCGGGCCGGTGAGGTGCCCGCCCTTGACAATCACGGTTGTGTCCAGCTTTTTCGCCAGCCCCTGCGCCTGCGCGATCGCGGTGTCGAAGTCGGTGGCCGGGTCTTCGCCGGTGAGGACGGCGAGTTCGGGGAGGTTGGGCGTGATGATGTCGGCAAGCGAGGCGAGCTCGCGCAGCGCGACTTCCGCCTCGGGCGTCAGGAGCCTATCGCTTGACGACGCCACCATCACCGGATCCAACACCACCGCGGCCTCTCGTGCGTGTGTGGTGAGGAATTCGCGCACGACCTCGATGATTTCGGTGGTGCCGAGCATGCCGATCTTGATCGCGTCGATCGCCACATCATCGGTGACGGAGCGCAGCTGTGTGCGCAGAAAGTCGATCGGCGGGGTGAAAATCTCCTGCACACCGGTGGTGTTCTGGGCGACCAGCGAGGTCACTACGCTGTAGGAAAAGCCGCCGGCGGCCTGGATGGATTTGATATCGGCTTGGACGCCTGCGCCTCCGGTCGGGTCGGTGCCGGCAATCGTGAGGATGCGGGGCAGGGCAGGTGCATTCATGTGGGACATCCCTTCGCTAGGTTGAGCTAGAGCAGGTTCGACGGGTCTGATCTCAGCACCACTTCGGGGTGCACCCCGTGTCACATTGGTGACACTAGCACAGCGCGAATCCTGCCCTGCGCACGATCGCAGCGGCAAAAACCAGACCTATATTAGGCGTATGGATTGGGCTGCCGGTTCTCTTTTGAGCTGAAAGTGGAATGCTTCTCACAATCGCTTGTTTGTGCAGCGTGTGGGTGTTTATTGTGGGTGGCATGATACTCGTAGACGCATTAATCGCCGGCGAAGTACCAGTCCGACATGGCGGCTGAAGTTGAGCGTAAGGACGCCGCGCTGCGTGAGCGTCTGCTCGGCGAGGAGTGATTTAGTCTTCGCCTGCGCGCCACTGGCGCCACCGGCGAATCAGCCACCACAGTGCTGCGACGAAGGCGGCAAGAACGAGGCCCGGCCAGATTGATGGCTCGGGCTTTGTGATGTTGATGGCGGCCTGTACGAAGGCGAGCAGGGTGAAGAACCCTACGAACCCAATGATTGTTTGCCAGAGCAGATCCTGGCGCTGTGAGGGCCGTTGCACTCGTTAGAGGCGGGGGCCGAAGTTCAGGCCCATGTGCGGGGCAGCGAAGTATAGCCACCCGGCCATCAGGGCCCCGAGTACTGCCAAGAGCCCAACCACAACTCCGGCGACCTCAAGCGCGTTTGCTTCTTCCTTGGTCACACCACCGTTTGCGGTGGTGTTGGTGGTGACGTTGGTGGTCACTGTCGTGCCGTTGTTATCGGCGTTGGTGTGCACCGTTGCGGTGGTTTCGGCGTGTGCCGTGCCAGTCATGCCGCTCAGTACCAGGGAGGATGCGAGTGCGGTTGCCGTCGCGATTCGGAGTGTGGTGTGGTGCATAGCTGCTCTTTCTAGGGGCGGGAAGTAATAAAGTGAATACAGCTTAATCTAGACATAAGAAAAAGTTAAGTCAGCCCTTCACGCCGCCGGCTGTGAGACCAGACACAATACGGCGCTGGAATACCAGCACCATGATGATCAGCGGAATCGTCACCAGCGAGCCCGCCGCCATAATCGCAGCGTACGGGTACTCGAAGGCGCTCGGCCCCGAGAATCGTGCAATTGCGACGGTGACAGGTTCAGTCGCCGTGGACGACAGCTGGCGCGCCAACATAAATTCATTCCAGGTGGTGATAAACGCCAGGATGGCCGTCGTGAAGATGGCCGGTGCCGCCAACGGCAGCAAGATGAGGCGAAATGCCTGGCCACGGGAGGCGCCGTCGACACGCGCTGCTTCCTCGAGCTCCCAAGGAAGTTGCTGGAAGAACGACACCAGCGTGTAGATAGTCAGGGGGAGGGCGAATGAGATGTTCGGGATGATCATGGCACGGTATGTGCCGATCCACCCGAGGTCACCGAACAGCTGGAACAGGGGAGTGACAAGCGCAATGCCAGGGAACATCGAGGCCGCCAAAATGATGCCCGTGATGAATCCCTTGCCGCGGAAGTCCAGGCGAGCAAGCGCGTAGGCGGTGAACACGCCCACGGCGACCGCCAACGCCGTTGTCGCCAGCGAAATAATCAGCGAGTTGAAAATCGCCCCGAGGAAGTCATTGCCGGCGTCCGTGGCCAGTGCGTCCCGGTAGTTCTCGAGGGTGACGTGCGTGGGCCACGGCGTGGTATCGAACGTGAAGCGTTTGTCCCGCAGCGCCGTGATCACCATCCAATAAAACGGGGCGAGCCCCCAGAACATGATGAAGATGATGCCTGCGTAGTGGCCGAGTCGTTTCATCGCGCTGCCGCCTCCTTCTTCTCCTGCTTGCGCTTCGCGCGCCGGGCTTCACGCCGTTCGTTCGCGCCACCAACGTTCGCTCCGAGGAACCGCACCATGACGAACGCAACCGCGAAGATTAGCAGGAAGATGAGAGTGGACAGCGCCGAGGCCGAGTTGAAGTTGCCCTGACGCATGTCCTCAACCACCAGTTGCGAAATTGTCGCGGTAGGGGAGTTTGAGGAGCCCGAAATCATGATGACCGGCAGGTCGTACATGCGCAGCGCGTCGAGCGTACGGAAGAGCACCGCCACCATGAGCGCTGGCCGCACCAACGGCAGGGTGATGCTGGTGAAAGTCTGCCATGCGGAGGCGCCGTCGACGCGCGCGGCCTCGTAGACATCCTTCGGAATCATCTGCAGGCCTGCGAGGATGAGCAGCGCCATAAACGGCGTGGTCTTCCACACGTCGGCGATGATCACCGCGAAGCGTGCCGCCCACGGGTCAGTTGTCCACGCCACGCTCGCGCCCAGCAGCGAGTTCACGATACCGCTCGGTGCGAACATGAACTGCCACAACTTCGCGGTCACCGCGGTTGGGATCGCCCAAGGGATGAGTACGGCCGCGCGGATCAGACCGCGGGCGCGCGACGGCCGGTTCATGATGATGGCCATCCCGATACCGAGCACTGTCTCCAAGGCGACGGTGACCACGGTGAAGAAGAGTGTCACCGACACTGCTGGCCAGAAGTCGGTCGCAAGCACGCCAGGAGGGCAGGCACCCACCACGCCCGACGGCGTCATACAGCGGTTCGACAGCCAGTACAAGTAATTATCGACGCCAGCAAAGCCACCATCGACGAACACTCCGGTAGAGGCGTCGAGGTGCCGGTTGGACTGGAATGAAAGCCATATTGCGCGGACGATCGGGTAGCCGATCACCACCGCCAACACCAGCAAGGCGGGCGCGACGAGCGCTGCTGCCTTCGTGGTATCGCGAGGCTTGGATGGAGATGTGCTCATCGCGGGCCTTTGCAAAGTAGACGGGAAGATGGAGATATACGAACTATAACGCCCGCCCGAACACAGTCCGGGCGGGCGTTCTGCTCATACGACGTATCGTATTAGGAAGCCTGCTTGATAGCAGCTGCCATGTCGGCGGTGGCGTCATCGACGCTCTTACCGGCGGTCAGTGCTGCGTAGGCGTTGTCCTGGATAGCCTTCGAGATCGCAGGGTAGAACGGGGAAACCGGGCGAGGCTGCGCGTTCTCCAGCGAAACCTTCAGTGCTGGCAGGTATGGGTGCTTTGCAACCAGCTCGGCGTCGTCGTAGATCGATGCGAGCACTGGTGGGAAGGATGCTTCAGCGAACGAGAGCTGGTTGTCTTCGTTGATGATGAACTCGATGAAGTCCTTCGCGGTCTGCTTGTGCTTGGAGTTGACGTTGATGCCGTTGTTGTAGCCACCGAGGGTGGAAACACCCACGCCGTCCTTGCCAACCAGCGGCTGGACCTCAAAGTTCACGCCAGCTTCCTGGGCGTTGGTGTACATGTACGGCCAGTTGATCGCCAGAGCGGTGTTGCCCTCGGTGAACGCGAGGTTGGTTTCCTCCTCGGTTGCTGCCGTGGAGCTCTTGGCGATGACGCCGTCGTTGTATGCGTCAACGAGTGCTTGCAGTCCGGCCTTTGCGGCGTCGGACTCGACGGTTGGCTCGCCGGCGTCGTCAAGGACGCTGCCGCCCCAGCCGTTGATGAAGCCGAGCGTGTTTACGGTCAGGCCCTCGTACTGCTTGAGCTGGGTGGTCAGGCAGTCTCCCTCGACCTCCTTGCAGGCGGCGATGACGTCTTCGAAGGTGTCAGGCGCGCTTGGGACCTTGTCGACGTTGCGGAACAACAGCTGGCCGTTCGTGTTCTGCGGCAGGGCGTAGAGCTTGCCGCCGTAGGTCGCGGAGTCGACGGTGGACTGCAGCAAGCCGGAGGTGTCGATGGCGTAATCGCCCTCGAGTGGCTCGAGCCACTGGTTCGCTGCGAAGTCGGCCGTCCACACAACGTCGAGGGCCATCACGTCGTAGTCGGCGTTACCCGCCTGGAGGGACTGCACGAGCGTATCGCGCTGGTCGTCGGCCTCGCCGGCGAGCTCAGAGAGGGTGACCTGCTCATCTGGGTGAGCCTCGTTCCACTTCTCGATGATCGGCTTGAGCTTGTCCGTGTCATTGCGGCCCATGGCGAACGTGATCGGGCCGCGCTCCGCGCCGCCCTCGGAAGCGGAGGTGCCGGAGTCCTTGTTGGTGTCCGCTGCCTCGTTGTCAGAAGAGCAACCGGTCAGAGCTGCGCCAGCGAGCGCAATTGCACAGAGGGTTGCACCAGTCGTACGGAGTTTCATTCATCCGCCTTTCGTTGGGTCATGTGTGACTCGTGTGAATTCGGTGTCTTCAATCTAGTGAAAAACTGGACCCGGGCGCGCAGAAATCTGCCGAATTACCTACGAACGGGGGAGAAAACGGGGTTAAATGTCCGGTTGTATGTGGTTTACGTGTTCCGCCTGGGCGATGGCTGCGATCCTGTCTTTACCAGGTGTTTCCGCCCCGTCTGTCACCACGACGACCGAACCGCCCCCAGCCAGCGGGGCAAGTACGCGATGTTCGAATTCGTCGGCGCTGTTCCAACCGGCAATCAATACCCGTTGGGGGGAGGCGGGCTGCTCAGCCCCCTGAGGAGCTGCTTGTGACCACTGCGCGATGTCTGCAGTCTGTCCAAAGTACTGGTCGCCGTAGCTGCGCACCGTGGGACTGAAGTCCACGGTTCCAAGTGGCAACGTGCCGCCTGATTCGACGACGCCGCGCCCGAAGGGGTCCCTTGATACAACGACGCACTCGTCCGCATCAGCCCAGGTGTCGACGCGCTCCGCCACGGTAAACACGAGCGGGACATCGTCGCCTGTGCTCGCGAAGATCGGGCGACGCCCAATGTTGTAGGCGCCAAGCGCGATCACCGCAGCCTGCCAGGACACCGGAAGGTCGATCACGATGGGGTCAGAGCCCTCGAGGTCGAACTCCTCGTCCAGCAAGTTGCCCACTTTGCTCAGCCAGTTGTCCAGAGTCAGCGCGGAAAATTCTATGCGGCTGCCCTGTGACTCGTCGTAGACGGTCAGGCGTGGTGTGGCGGGGTCTTCCTGCAATAAGCGTGCCAGCATACTCATGGCAGCCAAGCATAGGTGGCCAAGCTAGTTCACGCAGCGAGGCCCTTGGCCGCCAGCGTCGATCTCCGGGCCCAGACTCATGCCGCTGATGTCGTCGCCAGGTGTGCCGACGGGCACATGCTGTTGGGCATCTTCCGGATCGACCTTCGCGGGGCCGTTGTAGTCTTCCGCGACAACCGCGATGATGCTGCCCGGTTCGAGAGCATTGTTCGCCGTGACTGGGACGCCGCCAAGCATCTCGGCGAGCTTGCGTGCTCGTGGGTCTTCGGGGTCGGCGGCGACCACCTGGGATTCCCAGTAGATTCCGTCCATTGCGTTGGATACATCGGAGACCGTAATGCCTGCGTCGGCCAACCACTCGCCGGTGGCGCGGGCTTGGCCTGGAACGGAGCCCGCGTTGAGGACGGAGACCTGCGCACCTGCAAAGTCTTCGGCCTGCTGGGGAGCTTGCTCCGGTTGGCTGTCCTCGGGGACCTGTTCCTTGGCTGCGGACTCCATGAAGCTGTGGACCTCGTTGATGTCCACGGTCACGATGGATTCGCCGAAGTCGCCGACACCGTTGACCGAGGTCACAGGGATGGTGGTGAAGGTGACGTTGCCGCCCGCCAGGCCGGACATCTGCTGGGCAAAACGCATCACGTCGAGGCTCTGGTCAAGAGTGACCGAGCGCTCCGCCGCGGTTGCCAAGTCGCGCAGTTTCGCTGGGCTTGTCAGCGTGCCTGCGGAGAGCACCTTCTGCACCAACGAGGCCATGTACGCCTGCTGGCGCACGATGCGGTCGAGGTCGCCGCGCGGCAGGTCGTGGCGCTGCCGCACGAAGGACAGCGCCTGAGCGCCGTCGAGCGTTTGCTGCCCGGCAGGGAAATGTGCGCCGGAGAGTGGCTCGTCGACCGCGGCGTTGAGGCAGACGTCCACCCCGCCAACCGCGTCCGTAAGAAGGACGAAGCCGAGCAGGCCTACCTGCGCGTAGTGGTCTACTTCCACGCCGGTGAGGTCATTGATGGCGTCGATAAGCCCGAGCTGGCCTGCGCGTGCAACCTCTTGCTCGAGTGCCGGGCCCTCTGGCTTGCCCGCGGCGATGAGCTCCTCGCGTTTGGCGGCGGCGTGCGCACCGTAGACACCATTGATCTTCATGTTTCCGTAGTCGTCGGTGTGTACGTACGTATCGCGCGGGATGGAAACTGCCGTGGCCCGCGAACCGTCGTCGGGCACACGGATAATCATGATGGTGTCCGTGTTGATCTCACCATCGGCGACACCCGCGTTGAGGTGCGCCAACTCAGACTCGCTCAAGGGGTTGCCTTGGGCGTCAGTGCGGGAGTCCGAACCGACCAGCAGGATGTCCATCGCGCCGTCGATCTGGTCCTTGTCGCTCTGCCCACGTCCCGCGTTAATCCGCAGCTCAGAGGCGCTGAGCTGATTGCTGACCCTGCCGACAGTGAAGTAGCCGACGGCCGACACCGTCAACGCAACGGCAGACAGCACCGCAAGGGTTGTCTTCACAACCGGGTGCCCCAACTGCGAGATGTCACGCATCTGCGATGGGGCGGGCTGGATGTCGCGCGCAGGCCTCAAGGAGTCAGTCACAGGGCGCAATTATACAGGGTGCGAAAACAACAAAAGACACGTGCGTGGGCGAGTTCAAGATGCTTCTCACACTTTTGGATGGGTAAGCTGATTCGCATTGTGTACATGAAGGCTGGCCGAGAGGACCGATAGGAGGGGCAGGCAGCTATGACAGCTCCACTCGCCGTGGTGGCGGTGACGTACTCGCCAGGCAAGCACTTGGCGCAGCTCATCGCTTCGCTTGACGACGCCACCGAGGGTCAAACACTGCTTATCTGTGCAGATAACGGCTCTACCGACGGTGCCCCGGAGGCTGCCGCACGTGAACACGACAACGTCGAACTGCTGCGCACCCGCGGCAACATCGGGTACGGCGCTGCGATCAACGCCGCGGTCCGGGAGTTGCGGCCACGCCGCGAGCGGGGAGAGATCAACGGTGACTACTTCTTGATCTCCAACCCGGACGTGGTGTTCCAGCCGGGAAGCGTGGACACGCTGCGCGCCTGCATGGACGCGCTACCGGAGGCGGGCGCCGTAGGGCCGCGCATTGAGGACTGCGAGGGCAACCTGTACCCAAGTGCGCGAGAGGTGCCGGGCATCATTACCGGCGTGGGGCACGCCTTGTTATATGAGGTGTGGCCGTCCAACCCATTTTCTGCCTCGTACAAGGCGGAGCAACACATGGATCACCAGCGCAGTGCGGGCTGGCTCTCCGGGGCGTGCCTGCTCGTGCGGTGGGACGCCTTCGACGTCATTGGCGGGTTCGACGAGCGCTACTTCATGTACCTCGAGGACGTTGACTTCGGAGACCGCTTGCGCCGCGCCGGATGGGAGAACGTGTACTGCCCTTCCTCGGTCATCGTGCATGACCAGGGCCATGTTGCTAGCAAGTTCCAGCGAGTCACGGTGCCGGCGCACCACACTTCCGCATATCGTTTCCAGTCTGACCGTCACCCGCACTGGTGGCAGGCCCCGCTGCGCGCGCTGCTGTGGGTCGGTTTGAAAGTGCGGGCGGCACTGTTTGTTTCGCGCAGTAAATAAGAAGAACGCTTTGAAAGGATTCCACGTGAATGCATCCCGCACCGTGACCCCGGAGAATACCGACGCGGTCATTTTGGTTGGTGGTCGCGGCACGCGCCTGCGTCCGTTGACGGTGAGTACCCCGAAGCCGATGTTGCCGACCGCAGGGCACCCGTTCCTCTCGCACCTGCTTGCGCGGATCCGCCAGGCGGGGATGCGCCACGTGGTGCTGGGGACGTCGTACCGCGCTGAGGTGTTCGAGGAGTACTTCGGCGACGGGTCCGACTTCGGTCTTGAGATTGAGTACGTTGTCGAAGAGGAGGCGCTGGGTACCGGGGGCGCGATCCGAAACGTTGCCGACAAGCTGCGCTTCGACAACGCGATGGTGTTCAACGGGGACGTGCTGTCCGGTGCTGACCTGAGCAAGATTTTGAACTACCACGCTGAGAAGGACGCCGACGCGACCTTGCACCTGGTCCGCGTACCCGATCCTCGCGCGTTCGGTTCCGTCCCAACCGACGAGGACGGCAATGTGCTTGCGTTCTTGGAGAAGACGGAGGATCCGCCGACAGATCAGATTAACGCTGGGTGCTACGTGTTCCGCCGCGAAGTCATCGAGCAGATCCCGGCTGGTCGCGTGGTCTCTGTCGAGCGCGAGACGTTCCCTGGTTTGCTTGAGTCGGGCGCGAAGATGGTCGGCTACGTGGATACCTCTTACTGGAGGGACATGGGTAGGCCGTCGGATTTCGTGCAGGGCTCCTCGGACGTGGTGCGCGGTATTGCGTACTCGCCGCTGCTGGAGGGCCAGACCGGTGAGGCGCTTATCGACGAATCCGCTGGCGTCGCGGGTGGTGTCATCTTGATGGGCGGCACCGCGGTTGGACGCGGCACGGAGATCGGCGCTGGGTGTCGCGTGGATGACAGCGTCATCTTCGATGGGGTCACTATTGAGCCCGGTGCCGTGATCCGCGATTCCATCATCGCCTCGGGCGCCACGATTGGCGCGAACTCGCGCATCGACGGCTGCGTGATCGGAGAGGGCGCACAGATTGGGGCGCGCTGCGAACTGCAGGGCGGCATGCGAGTGTGGCCTGGTGTGACGATTCCGGATTCGGGAGTGCGCTTTTCCCCAGATGCGTAAGCGACACGCCGTATGGGTGGAATTTCTAGCTGGTTAGTAAGGGGTAGCCAATTCGCCTACCACATGTAGTACCCCCGTGCTGTACCCCCGTTTCTAGCCCCCTGTGACTGTTGTGACTCGTGTGACTGATGGCGTGCAATTCTTGCGGAAAAGGTCAAGGTTTCACCCCGATAGCTTGCACCTATTTAGTGGTTCGGTGTGTAATCGCATGAGTGCAAGGGTCACTCGTCGCACCCCTCAAGCGGGTAGACGACGCAGCTGGCCGAAACGAAGAACGACGGAGAAAGGGGACGGCGTGGAAGACATGGCGAATGGTGCTGACATCCGTGGCGTAGCCGCGGTCGGCATGAGCTTCGATGAGCTGTTCGGTGCCGTCGAGCAGGAATGGCAAGATCAAGCGCTGTGTGCTCAAACCGATCCCGAGGCGTTCTTTCCGGAAAAGGGTGGCTCGACTCGCGAGGCAAAGCGAATTTGCAAAGCGTGCGCCGTGCGCGATGAGTGCCTCGAGTTTGCGCTCGAGCACGACGAGCGCTTTGGCATCTGGGGTGGCCTCTCGGACCGTGAGCGCCGCCGCTTGAAGAAGCAGATCGGCTAAACGCCTGCACTACCAGGGAAAATCTGAATCGATATCCCGCGGGTCCAGGTTGATATACGAAGCAACAAGGGCGGTCAGTACCCAATGAATGAGGGCTGACCGCTCTTCTGCTGTCTCAGTGCGCTGCTCAATCGGGCGGCGAAACAGCACAAAGCGCGCCCGGGTGGGCACCCCGTAACGGTCCACGCCCGCCTGTAAGATTCGGCCGAGTGGGACGGGACCGTCGGCAACAATCTCATCGCTGAAGCGCGCGACGTCGGGGCTCAGGCGCATCCGGGGGATCGTATCGACGGCCAAGTCCACCGTTGCCAGCTGCTCAAAGTACGCGTTGTGCAGCGGTGCGTACGTGTCCAGTACTAGCTGATCGAACTGTGCGGAGCGGGTTCGATAACGCGGAACACCAACGGGCAGCAGCGGGCCGCGGGCCCCACGACCGTGGCGGTCCCGCGCGGTCCGAAGGTGGTGAGTTGGCGCGTTCATGCACCCAGATTCTAGAGATGTTGCCGCTGCACCGGGCATGGCGCGCCGGGGCCGTACTACCAAAATCTCAAGTTGGGGTTTAGGCTTAGACGGCGTGAGTACTTTCCGTCGGTGTTGTCGTCCTGGTTGTGGCAGGCCTGCTGTGGCCACGCTGATTTATGCCTACTCGGAATCGACAGCAGTAATCAGCCCGCTCTCGCCGAACCCCGAGCCCCACGCGTGGGACCTTTGTGAGCGCCACTCGGCGCACATCACGGCCCCCGTTGGCTGGGAGCTTGTGCGAGTAGAGGCCGTCGACATCTTTGACGACGAAGCCCACGCCCTCGAGGACGAGGAGCTCACGGCGCTGGCGCAGGCCGTCCGGGAGGCGGGGCGGGTGACCACCGGGCTGGTGGACAACGGCGGAGATCCAATCGAGTACGAGGCCACCAAGGACTTTAACGACCCGTCGACTTCGAACCACCCGGTGCACCGCACGAAGCGGATCGAGGAGCACCTCGCCGCGGAGAAAGATGCGCGGCGTTCCCACCTCCACGTGGTCCCTGACCCAGCCGAAGCCACTGAAGACGCCGAAGATACCGGCGAGGAGCACAGCAACTAAGATTGCCTGTATGGCTATTGAGCACACCTATGAGTCCTTGAAGGGCCTTATTAAGGCGTATGACATTCGCGGCGTTGTTGGCTCCACCATAGATGCGGACACAGTCCGCACAGTAGGCGCAGCATTCGCCCACATTATTTACAGCGAGGGCGAGCGAACTATCGCCGTCGGACACGACATGCGGCCATCCTCGCCGGAGCTTTCCGCTGCGTTCGCAGAGGGTGCGACCTCGCAGGGGCTGCACGTTCTTGACCTCGGACTGACCTCGACCGACGAGCTCTACTACGCAGCAGGCACCTTCGAGTGTGCCGGCGCGATGTTTACCGCCTCCCATAACCCTGCCCAGTACAACGGGATCAAGCTGTGCCGTGCGGGCGCTACGCCGGTCAGTACTGATACGGGCCTGTCCGAGATCAGCCGCATGCTCATCGAGGGGGTTCCGGCGTTTGAGGGCGAAGCTGGGAGCGTCGAGAAGCGGGATGTGCTCGACTCCTATGCGCGTTTCCTCCGGCAGCTTGTGCCGCTGCCGCAGGGCAAGGCGTTAAAGGTCGCAGTCGATGCTGCGAACGGCATGGCCGGGCTGACTGTCCCGGCGGTGCTCGGAGACCTGAATATTCGGCCGCTCTACTTCGAGCTCGATGGCACGTTCCCGAACCACGAGGCTAACCCGCTCGACCCGAAGAACCTTGTGGATCTACAGCGATTCGTTGTCGAAGAGAAGGCGGACATTGGCCTGGCATTCGACGGTGACGCGGACCGCTGCTTCGTCGTGGACGAGCGCGGGGAGGCGGTATCTCCATCGGCGATTACGGCGCTGGTGGCTACTCGCACGCTCGCGACGCACCCGGGCGCGACCATTATCCACAACCTGATCACCTCGCGTGCAGTGCCGGAAATTATCCGTGAGCAGGGCGGAAACCCCGTGCGCACCCGAGTGGGGCACTCGTACATCAAGGCTGAGATGGCGCGGACAGGTGCCATGTTCGGTGGGGAGCACTCCGCGCACTACTACTTCACGGAATTCTTCAACGCGGACTCTGGCCTGGTCGCGGCGCTGCATGTGCTCGCGGCATTGGCGGAGCAGGACAAGCCGTTGAGTGAGATGATGGCCCAGTACGAACGCTACGAGGCGTCCGGGGAAATCAACTCCACCGTCGATGACCAAGAGGCTGCCACCGAGCGTGTTCTTGAGGCACTCGGTGACCGCGTCGCGGACATCGACCGTCTTGACGGGGTTACGGTCACACTTCGCGACGAAGACAGTGCCCCCGGGCCGGTCTGGCTGAACCTGCGTGCGTCGAACACGGAGCCACTGCTGCGACTCAACGTCGAGGCCCCAACGAAGGCGAAGGTCGACGAGATTGTGCGGGAAGTTTTGGCTGTGATTCGCCAATAGTGCAGGTGGTCTTCGTCGCTGTTCCGTGAAACGGCGCCTCGCTGGTATCCTGGAACGCTGTTGTTTCAACCGTTTCAATGCCGACGGAACTGACGGAACTTGCGAAGGAGACACTTATGGAGCACCTACAGGGGGCTCTGCGGAACTACCCGTGGGGGTCGCACACGTTGCTTGCGCAGCTGCGTGGCACCCAGGTGCCCAGCGAGGCGCCGGAGGCTGAGCTCTGGTTCGGCGCCCATAGTGCCGCACCTTCCCAAGTCGCAGGCCGGGGCCTCGACGCCGTGATTGCCGCGGACCCCGAAGGCACGCTGGGCAAGCGCGTCGCGGACCGTTATGGCTCGCATTTGCCGTTCCTGCTGAAGCTGCTCGCCGCTGATGAGCCGCTGAGTATCCAGGCGCACCCGTCGCGCTCGCAGGCGAAGGCGGGGTTCGCGCGCGAGGAAGAAGAAGGCATCCGCCTGGACGATCCGACGCGCAACTACAAGGACCCGAACCCGAAGCCCGAGCTCATCGTGGCGCTCACCCCGTTCGAGGCCCTCGCCGGTTTCCGCCCGCTTGCGCAGACTCGCGAGTTCTTCGCCGCGCTCAACTGCGAGGAGCTTGACCACTACGCCTCGCTTCTCGACGCCACTTCGGAGGAAGCCGGACTCCGTGCGGTATTCACGACGTTCATCTCCCTGCCCGAGGACGTGCGTAAGACTCTGATTGACGCGATCGTTCCGGCCGCCGAGCGCGTCGCGGATGACGTCGGAGCTGGCGCGGCTGGTCCGCTGGCTGCGATGTTCCTGCGGGTCCACGACAAGTACCCGAACGACGTCGGTGTCCTCGCAGCACTCCTGCTGAACTATGTACAGATGCGTCCGGGGGAGGCGCTCTTCCTGCAAGCCGGGCAGTTGCACGCGTACCTGTCCGGGCTCGGCGTGGAGATCATGGCGAACTCGGACAACGTGCTTCGAGGTGGACTGACGTCGAAGCACGTGGACGTGCCTGAGCTGGTCAAGGTGCTGGACTTCTCCACGTTGGAGGACCCGTTCGCGAACACCACCGAGCGCGACAACGAAGTGAGTTTCCATCTGCCGGTGGATGACTTCATTATGAGTGCCCACCGTATCGACGCCGAGCATTCGCTGATCGTGGACACCGACGGCCCCGCCATCGTCCTGTGCACCGAGGGAACGGTGCGCGCGGGCGACTTTGTACTGAAGCCTGGTCAGGCGGCGTGGATCCCAGCCGCCGACCCGGCTGTGACCTTCGAGGTTGCGGAGGGTACCTCCGCGCAGTGCTTCTACGCGCGGGTCTAGGCAGGCCCCTGCCCGTCAGTTGCGGCTGGGGGTACTGCGCCTTCTTGGGAGGCTGGCTCTTCGGAAGTAGTTGATGCGTCTTCCTGTGAGGCTTGAGCCGACTCTTCGCTCGTTGGTGTTGGCGTGTTGACTGGCAGTGATGTCGTAGCTGCGGCGCCGGGGTGTAGCGCTGACGTCGTGGAGGTGGGAAGCTCCTGCGTCGGCTCAGATGGCAGCACCGTCGGGGATGACGGCTGCGTCGTGCCAATGGTGGTTGGCGTCGAAATGGTGGTTGGCGCCTGCTCCGTCGCCCGTGGCCGCGAGGTGCTCGACGTGGTACTTGGAACGTTCGGTGCGTCCGGCGTGTCGGGGCGAGGGGAGCGCTGCTTCGGGCGCTGCGGCTCTGCTGTTGGGGCGGGACCAGCTGGGCGCGACGCAGGCGCGGCCGGGGCCACGTTCGACGGGCGGTACTGCTTCGTCGGCTCCGTTACGGCTGGCGCACCGGAAAACGCGTGCGCAGGGGCCAGCGGGTCCGCGGATAGGTTGTAGGCAGACGGCGCAGTCGTGGCAATGTACGCATCGGCGGTGTGAAGCGCTGCGGAGTCGCCCCGGGAAGAGCGTGCAGAGCTCGAAGGGGTCGTCGATAAGGAAGAAGTTGTTGTGGTGGAGGTTGTCTCAATGAAGCCTGCTTGTGTGGTGGCGTTCGAGCGCCCCGGCGAGGACGCGTTCCAGACCACGACTCCCACTGCGATGGCAACGCAGATGCCGAGCGCCATGAACGTGGCGACTCTCCTTTGCGTCTGATTCATACGTTGCCCTTCGCCGCAGAATTTCCAGAATTACAAAACGATAACAATTTCGTTGCTTGAAATGTTTATAGCACGGAAGTCGGACATTGAAAAGAGTGTGTCCACGCGGTTATCAGGTGGGAAGCAGGGGAGTTCGCAATGCGTGCCGTGCCGTGTAGATTGCAGGGTATATACAGCCCCCACCTGAAAGGAAACACTGATGAGCAGCTGGGACCAGAAGATTTTCTCCAACGACGACAACATTGATTTTCTCGACGAAATCGCGGATTTGGACGAAGAAGACATTCTGGAAGCTGTCCGTGACGCCGTCTTGCTAGCTGCTGACCAGGACAGCGCCTCAGATGAAGAACGCACCAACGGGCTCGCTGCGGCGACCATCACCGCGATCTGGGCCGGCGCGCCGTTTTCCGCCGGTGAGATCGCGGAGCGTTTCCCCTTCATCCGCGGCAACAGCGGTGAGCTCGACGAGCAGCTCATCGAGAGCGCAGCCGAGCTTCTTGAGGCTGTTGGCGATGAAGAGGACGAGGACGTCGAACAGTTCTTGGAAGCGCTCGCGTAGGGGGCCAGTAGCCGTTAGGAGGTCTGTGGCATGATCATCGCCATCGAAGGCATTGATGGGGCGGGGAAGAACACCATCGTGAAGCGCATTGTGGAGGAATACGGCGCGGACACGCTGTCCTTCCCACGCTACGAGGACTCGCTGCACGCGCAGCTGGCACAGGACGCCTTGTACGGCAAGATGGGTGACCTGGTGGATTCCGCTTACGGGATGGCGACGATGTTCGCGCTCGACCGTTTTGGTGCCAAGGCGCAGCTTGAGCAGTACCAGGACACACAAGATCGGATCTTGTTGCTTGACCGCTACGTTGCCTCCAACGCCGCCTACACTGCGGCGCGCACCGGGGACGATGCCGCGGCGGAGTGGGTTGCTGAGCTCGAGTTCGGAAAGCTTGGGCTGCCGAAGCCCGACCTGCAGGTGCTGGTCGCTACCGCCCCGAGCGTTGCGCGTGAGCGCGCGCAGCGCAGAGAAGCTCAGGACGCGACGCGCACCCGCGACCACTACGAGCGCGACGGCGGGCTGCAGGACGCGACGTTTGCCCAGTACAATCGGCTCGCGGAGACTGACTGGGTGAGTCGGTGGATTTCCACGTCGGATGCCACGGCTATTATCCAAGCAATACAAAGCGCGCGTTAAGAGGAGCTGCCAATGTCCATGTCGAAAATCCTGGTCGTTGACGACGACCCAGCTATCAACGAGATGCTCACCATCGTGCTGGAGGCCGAAGGCTTTGACTCCCGCCCCGTCACCGATGGCGCCGAAGCCGTCCAGGCCTTCCATGAGTACGAGCCCGACCTGATCCTGCTGGATCTTATGCTTCCGGGAATGAACGGCATCGACATTTGTAAGGCGATTCGCCGCGAATCCTCCGTGCCGATCGTCATGCTCACCGCGAAGACGGACACCGTCGACGTGGTGCTCGGCCTCGAGTCCGGCGCGGACGACTACATCACGAAGCCCTTCAAACCGAAGGAGCTCGTCGCCCGCATTCGGGCGCGTCTGCGCCGGACGGATGAGGAGCCGGGTGACGTCATCGAGATCGCCGATTTAGTAATCGACGTCCCCCAGCACATGGTGACCCGCAACGGGGAAGAGATCGCGCTGACCCCGCTCGAGTTCGATCTCCTGTTGGAGATGGCGAAGAAACCAAACCAAGTGCACTCCCGCGACGAGCTACTGGAATCGGTGTGGGGCTACCGCAACAACTCCGATACCCGCCTGGTCAACGTGCATGTGCAGCGCCTGCGCTCCAAGATTGAGCACGACCCGGAACACCCGGAGATCATCCAGACCGTGCGTGGTGTGGGCTACAAGTCCGTGAAGTAAGAGTGGGAGGTGGCGCTCCTGTTCGCCGTACTGAAACGTAGCAGGGACCGGATCGTAGAAGCGTGGCGCACTTCGCTGCAGGTGCGCTTCGTCGGCACGGTGTTGATTGTTTCCGCCGTGGTGATGATGGTGCTGGGGTTTGCGCTGGCGTCGGTAGTGAGCCAGCGTATCGCTGCATCCAAGATTGAGGCGGCGAGCGCGGAGATTGACCGTGCGCGCGTGACCGTCGAGGAGCAGATTAATAACTCGGGGTCCGCTACCTCATTGCAGAGCCGCTTGAATTCGGCGCGCGCCGGGCTGACGCAGCGTGCGCAGCAAAACTCGGAGGCGTCTGCTGTGTATGAGCCTGTGCTGGTGGTGAAGAACCCGAACGGGGTTGTTACGTCCTCGCCGGAGTCGTACCAGATCCCTGACAAGCTGGAGGAATACGTCGCTGAGGGCAATATCGCCTACCAGTTTTCCTCGGTGCAGCGCGGCGACCACTCGTCGTACAATGCCCTGATTATTGGCACCCCGACGACTTCGGATGTGCCGCACCTGCAGCTCTACCTTGTGATGAACATGGACAATGAGGCCTCGACGCTTGCGCTGATGCGGGGCATCTTAGCGACGGCCACGGTGATCGTCAGCGTCCTGTTGGTGGGCATTGCGTGGCTGGCGTCGCAACAGATTGTTGCACCGGTGCGCTCGGCGTCGCGTACCGCGCGCCGGTTTGCTGAGGGCCACCTGCGCGAGCGCATGCCTGTCGACGGCGAGGACGAGATGGCGGTGCTGGCGCTGTCCTTCAACAACATGGCGGACAAGCTGTCGCAGCAGATTGATCACCTTGAGCGCTACGGCGACCTGCAGCGTCAGTTCACGTCCGACGTGTCCCACGAGCTGCGTACGCCGCTGACCACGGTGCGGATGGCGGCGGATATGATCGCCGCTGACGAGGACTCCCTGGAGCCTGGCACCCGCCGCGCTTCCCAGCTGATGACTCGCGAGCTGGACCGCTTCGAGGCCCTGCTCAATGACCTGTTGGAGATTTCCCGCCACGACGCCGGCGTCGCCGACTTGTCCGTCACGCAGATGGATATGAAGTCGCCGATCATGTCGGCGTGGCAGCAGACGCAGCACCTTGCGGACGAGCTCGGCGTGGAAGTTTCCTTCGACATGCCGGAGGAACCAGTGATGATGCTCGGCGAGTCCCGCCGGATCGAGCGCATCGTGCGTAACCTCATTGCGAACGCGATTGACCACTCGGAGGGCAGGCCGGTTACCGTGACACTGCGCGCCAACGAGAGTGCCGTCGCGGTGACGGTCAGGGACCACGGCATCGGGCTCAAGCCTGGGCAGGAGGAACTGGTGTTCAACCGTTTCTGGCGCGCGGACAAGTCCCGCAAGCGCCACTCTGGTGGCACCGGTCTTGGCCTGGCCATTGCCCGCGAGGACGCGCAGCTGCATCACGGCACGCTGGAAGCCGTCGGGGAAGAGGGCGTCGGTGCGCTGTTCCGTCTGGTCCTGCCGCTGGATCCGGAGGCAGGCTTTTCGACGTCCCCTCTGCCCCTCGAGCTGGAACCCGGGGCGGACGCGGACAGCGTCGAAGTGGACGTCGAAACGCAGGACGAGGAAAGGCAGCCAGATGAAGTGCATGAAGCGTAGGTACCTTGCTATAGCGATGAGCACGACGCTGCTCTTGGGCGGGTGCGCGACGCTGCCGTCGAATACTGACCCGCATGTGCTGCGGCCCTACCAGGAGGAAGCGCCGGAGTCGGAGATTATCGGCCCGATCAAGGACCGCGAGCCGGACCTTTTGCTGCGTGACTTCTACGCGGCCTCCGCGATCCCAACCGGCGACTACGAAGCGGCGCGCGCCTTCCTCACTGAGGCCGCGAAGCCCACGTGGAGCGCCAACGAGCAGACGCTCATCGTCGACCGGATCGGGTTGAATACGGTGTCCGGCAGCTCGGGGAGCAAGCGCAGTTTTGCGGTGCACGGCAACGTGGTCGGCGCGCTCGGCAGTGGTGGCGTGTTCACTCCGGAGCGCGGTACCTACGAGGCCACGCTGGAGCTCGAGCAGGTCGACGGCCAGTGGCGCATTTCCTCGTTGCCGCCCGGCGTGGTCATGGAGCGCACCGAGCTGCGCAACCAATACCAGCCTTACAACCTGTACTTCTTTGATCCGACCGGCAAGGAGCTGGTCACCGACCGGCGCTGGGTCTACGCGCCGCGCGATTTCCTACCCAGTACGCTGATCTCGCTGCTGCTCGAAGGGCCGGCTAGCCGCTTGCGCCCCGCGATCATGGGGACGCTGCCATCGACGGTGCGCTACACCGGTTTCGAGGGCGGTGTCTACCACTTTGCGGGCCTCGGCAATATGGACGAGGCCGCGCGCAGCCGTTTCGCCGCACAGGTGGTGTGGACGCTCGCCTCCGCAGGCGTGACCGGCCCGTTTTCGCTCCTCGCCGACGGCGAGCCGCTCATCACTGGCGCCCGCGAACTGACCACCGACGACTTCATCGACGTCAGCCCCGTCGTCGAGCAAGTCGGGGAGAGCACCCTGTACTCGCTTGCCGACGGCCACGTCTCCCAAATCACCGGCGGCGGCCCGCAGCCTGTTGCCGATGTGCTGGGCAACACGCACAGCGTGGTCACCGCCGACATTTCCGGTGAGGGGCAGTGGGCCGCGGTGTTCAACGTCGGCGACGGCCCCGAAGGCGCCGAGCTGCGCCTCGGGCAGCTCACCGGCGGTAGCGTGGACGTGGTGAAGGCGGAGACCTTCTCGCGCCCATCGTTCGAGCCAAACAGCAAGGCGGTGTGGACCGTTTCGGACGGCAAGCACATCCTGCGCTCCACGCAATCCTCGGCGACAGGGGAGGTCACCACCGAGGAAGTGCACGTTGATCTTCCCGAAGATGTCGACGGCAACATTTCCGTGCTGCGTCTTTCCCGATCGGGCTCGCGCGTCGTCATGGTGATTGACGGCCGCCTGTACACCGGCATCATCGAGCAGCGCGCCGCAGGCGCCGGCGCAATTGTCAACGTTCTCGAGTACAGCTACGAGCTCGGTGGCAGCGTGGTCTCCGCGGACTGGCACCCCGACGGCTCGCTCATCGTTGGCACCTCGAACCCGGCGTCGCCCGTGATGCGTGTGGAGCAGGACGGATCCTCGACCACCGCGCTGTCGCTCGGGAACATCTCCGCGCCGGTGGTGGCCGTGGCGGCGTCGCCAAACATGCTGTACGCGACCGACGCAAACGCCATTTTGCAAATGCCCGTCAGCGGTGCCGACACCCCGATCTGGCGCGAGGTGCCTGGCCTCCAGGGTGTGCGCTCACTGCCGATCATCGCGAGGTAGGCGGCGTGACGCTCGCAGAGGTTGGTGAACTCTTCCTACCGCGCCACTGCGCTGGGTGCGGGACCCCAGGCTCCGTGTTGTGCCCAGCCTGCCGCACTGAACTGTCGGCACTGCCGCGCCGGGTGTCGCCGCAGCACTTGCCGCACGTGCCGGTGTTCGCGCTCGGGCCGTACGGCGGCGCGCACCGTGGGGTAGTGCTCGCGATGAAGGAGCGCAGGAATTTGGCTGTGCGCAAGCATGTCGGGGCGGTGCTGGACGCGGCGCTGACCTTTCTTGAGGTTCGCGGTGAGATTCACCCGGACGCGCTGCTGGTCCCTGCGCCGACGCGCGCGGCCTCGGCAAGGGAGCGCGGCGGGGACCCGGTGAGCGTGATCTGTAAGCGCTCGGGGCGCAAAGTGGTGGACGTGTTGGAGCTCGCGGAATCAACGACTGACCAGTCGGAGTTGGACGCGGCGCACCGCCGGTCCAACTTGGCCGGCGCGGTGCGGATGTGCCGCGGGTGGGAGGCGCTGCACACGGGCACCGGCGCTGGCCCCGTCATTGTTGTTGACGATGTCGTGACCACCGGCGCCACGCTTCAGACCAGCGTGGAAGTGCTGCTCGCGCACGGGTTTGACGTGGTCAGCTGCGTTGCCGTGTGCGCCGCCTAGCCGCGCAGCACGCATGGTGTTCGCTGGTAGCAAACTGGCAGGGAGTTTTACACAGATACGTAGCCATTGGTTATTACCAGTTGTATAGTGGTGATAGACCCAGTTCCAACAACGCTAGGGAGGAAGCAGATGACTTCTGCAGAGCACACCGACGGATTCGCACCAGCAGCCCAGGTTACGATTACTGGCCGTAACGTCGAGGTCCCAGAGCATTTCCAAGAGCGCGTCAACGCCAAGCTCGCCAAGATTGAGAAGCTTGATCCAACGTTGACGTTCTTCCATGTTGAGCTGCAGCACGAGCCGAACCCTCGTCGTGAGGCACAGGCACAGCGCGTGCAGATTACTGCGACCGGCAAGGGCCACCTGGCACGTGCGGAAGCCAAGGAAGACAGCTTCTACGCAGCGCTTGAATCCGCGCTGGGCAAGCTGGAGCGGTCCTTGCGCAAGGTAAAGGTCCGCCGCGAGATTGCTCGTTCCGGCCACCGCGCACCGAAGTCCACCGGCGAAATCGCAGCTGAGCTTGCGCACGAGGCAGAGGATGCTCGCGCAAAGCAGGCGGAGGGCCAGTATGACACTGACCCGTACGCGGGCACCTTTGAGGATGCGCCGCTCGGCCAGGTTGTGCGTCGCAAGCTGCACCCGGATACCCCGATCAGCGTCGATGAGGCGCTCTCCGAGATGGAGCTGGTTGGCCACGACTTCTACCTCTTCATCGATGAAGAGTCGAAGCGTCCAGCAGTGGTCTACCGCCGCCACGCATACGACTACGGTCTGATCACCCTGGCTCCAGAAGATGAAGTCAAGGCAAACGACGAGAAGTAACGTCGCCACTATATGATTCGTCGCCTGCTTGTGTAAGCAAAAAGCTTGTACGGGCGGGCGGCGTTTTCACATTCTTTTCTTATTGATTCCACCAGTTGTGATTGCCTGTTTTCGTTGACGCGTGCGTACAATGGCCGATTGGTACATAAAAGCAGCGCGTAGAGCTGGCGTGATCGCTTTGTTTTTCTAACTTTTGAAGGATTCTAGAAACGTGTTTGGACTGTCGAAACTGCTGCGTGCGGGTGAAGGGCGTATGGTAAAACGCCTCTCGAAGATCGCTGATCAAGTCATGGATCTCGATGAGGAGTACGCGGCACTCACAGATGACGAGTTGAAGGCCAAAACGGAAGAGTTTAAGCAAAAGATTGCCGACGGCGCTTCGCTCGACGACATTTTGCTCGATGCGTTCGCGACAGCCCGCGAGGCATCCTGGCGCGTGCTGGGGCAGAAGCACTACAAGGTGCAGATCATGGGCGGTGCCGCGCTGCACTTCGGTTCCGTCGCCGAGATGAAAACTGGTGAAGGTAAGACCCTGACCTCGGTGCTGCCTGCCTACCTCAATGGTTTGAGCGGCAAGGGTGTGCACATTGTTACCGTCAACGACTACTTGGCAAAGCGTGACGCCGAGATGATGGGTCGTGTCCACCACTTCCTGGGGCTCGACGTGGGTGTGATCCTGTCCGACATGCGCCCGCAGGAGCGCAAGAAGGCGTACGACGCGGCGATTACGTACGGCACCAATAACGAACTCGGCTTCGACTACTTGCGTGACAACATGACCCGTTCGGTCAACGACATGGTGCAGCGCGGCCACAACTTCGCCATCGTGGACGAGGTTGACTCGATTCTTATCGACGAAGCCCGTACCCCGCTGATTATTTCCGGCCCGGTTGATGGCTCCAGCCAGTTCTACACCGTGTTCGCGCAGCTCGCACCGCGTATGCGCGAGGGCATCCACTACGAAGTGGACCACCGCAAGCGCACCATTGGTATCTCCGAGGAAGGCGTGGAGTTCGTCGAGGACCAGCTGGGCATTGACAACCTGTACGCGCCTGAGCACTCGCAGCTGGTGAGCTACCTGAATAACGCTATTAAGGCGAAGGAGCTCTTCGAGCGCGATAAGGACTACATCATCCGCCAGGGTGAGGTCATGATCGTCGATAGCTTCACGGGCCGCGTGCTGGCGGGCCGTCGCTACAACGAGGGTATGCACCAGGCGATCGAGGCGAAGGAAAACGTTGAGATCAAGAACGAGAACCAGACGCTGGCGACGGTGACGCTGCAGAACTACTTCCGTCTCTACGACAAGCTGGCTGGCATGACCGGTACCGCTGAGACTGAGGCGGCGGAGCTGCACCAGATCTACAAGATGGACGTTGTGCAGATTCCACCGAACCGCCCGAACCAGCGCGTGGACCGCGACGACCTGATCTACAAGACGCAGGAAGCGAAGTTCGCCGCTGTTGCGGAGGATATTGCGGAGCACGTCGAGAAGGGCCAGCCGGTGCTGGTCGGTACCACCTCGGTGGAGCGCTCGGAGTACCTCTCGCAGCTGCTGACGCGCAAGGGCATCAAGCACAATGTGCTCAACGCGAAGCACCATGAGGAAGAAGGCCGAATTATTGCGGAGGCTGGTCTGCCGGCGAAGGTGACGGTCTCTACGAACATGGCTGGTCGCGGTACGGATATCGTGCTGGGTGGCAACCCGGAAATTCTGTTGGACGCGAAGCTGCAGGAGCAGGGCCTCGACCCGTTCGAGGACGAGGAGCGCTACCAGGAGGCGTGGAACGAGCAGCTGCCGAAGGCGAAGGAGCGCTCGAAGCAGCTCGGCGACGAAGTACGTGAGGCTGGTGGCCTGTACGTGATCGGTACGGAGCGCCACGAGTCTCGTCGTATTGATAACCAGCTGCGTGGCCGTTCTGGCCGTCAGGGTGACCCGGGTGAGACCCGTTTCTACCTGTCGATGCGCGACGAGCTCATGGTTCGCTTCGTTGGCCAGTCGATGGAAAACATGATGAACCGCCTCAACGTTCCGGACGATGTTCCGATTGAGGCGAAGATGGTGTCGAATGCGATTAAGGGCGCGCAGTCGCAGGTTGAGAACCAGAACTTCGAGATGCGTAAGAACGTCCTGAAGTACGACGAGGTGCTCAACGAGCAGCGCAAGGTGGTCTACGGTGAGCGCCAGGAGATCTTGGCGTCGAAGGACATCAAGGATCAGGTCCGCCGCATGATCAGCTCGACTGTCGGCGCGTACGTGGATGGCGCGACGATGGAGGGCTACGTCGAGGACTGGGACCTGCAGGAACTCTGGCACGCACTCGAGTCCCTGTACGGCCCGTCGAAGACGGCACAGGAGCTTATCGACGGCGACGAGTACGGCAAGCCGGGCGAGCTCACCGCTGAGCAGCTTCGCGAGGCACTCATCGACGACGCCCAGGCCCAGTACGATCAGCTCGAGGCGAACGTTGCCGAGATCGGCGGCGAGGAGCAGATGCGCAACGTGGAGCGTATGGTGATCCTGCCGATCATCGATACGAAGTGGCGTGAGCACCTCTACGAGATGGATTACCTCAAGGAGGGCATCGGCCTGCGTGCGATGGCGCAGCGCGACCCGCTGGTTGAGTACCAGAAGGAGGGCGGCGACATGTTCAACGCGATGAATGAGGCCATCCAGGAGGAGACGGTGCGTCAACTCTTCATGATGCGCAAGCAGTTCGAGTCGGCAGAAGACGAGACGGCGCAGGCCTAACCTCGTCCTGCTCGCTCCGGCCGGTTGGTGTTCCTTAGAGAATCTTAAAGGACACCAGTCGGCCGTTGTCCATTTTTGCCACGAACCCGAAGCGCTTTTGCCCTGTAGCGACGGTGCCGAAGAACTCGCCGCCGTCGCGGGCGTGGCAGGTCACGATGCGCGGCGGGCCCGCGTGTTGTTGCTGGAAGCGACGGTAGGCGCGGACGTTGGTGCGGGCGGCCGTGGAAAAGCGGTCGGCGCGCAGTGCACGGAGGTTTGTGGCTCCGAAGCTTGCTGCGAGCGCTGTGCGCACGAGCGGGGCGACGCTGGATCCGGTGCGGCGAGGGTCGCTGGGTGAGTACCGTGCTTGGCGGCGGCGCGTTTCCGCTGCGCGTCCGGAGCGCTTCGGGGAGGGAACGAGCAGTTGAACGTGCTGGTGGCCAGGGGCGGGGTAGTAGGTCACGGCGGGGTCCTTTCGTATCGTTGTGCACGGTGCGGGGTGCTGGTAGGTAGTATTGTGCACGTTCGCGCCGTGAGGGCGCTAGGAGAATTTGCGCACTTTGGTGTGCACTGCAGAAGAACCGAAAACGAAGTACAGGAATTGAGGCGTCCAAATGCAGGGACTCATTATTGACTACGCAGGTGTGTTGGACCAGGATCCGGAGGATCAGCGCCGCTGGCAGCAGCTGATTGAGGCTGTGAAGGAGAAAGACAAGGCCGTAGGCATTTTGTCCAACGAGGAATCCGAGGGCCAAATGGCGGACGCGGTGCGGGACTGGGAGTTCCGCGGTGTCGTGGACGCGGTGGTGCTCTCCGGCGACATTGGTGCGGAGAAGCCGTCCCCGGCAGCATTCCAGGCCGCGGCGGATGCGTTGGATATTCCGCTCAATGACTGCGTCATGATCGATGACGACATCATGAACGTCCGCTCGGCCGTCGAGTGCGGCATGATCGCGATTTTGCACACGGCGTTTGACCGCACCGCGGTGGAGATCCAGACGCTGTTCAATATCGAGGGGGAGTTTTAATGCGCGTCTACATCCCCGCGACGTTCTCCATGGTGGAGGGACTCGCCGCAGACAAGGTGCTGCACCCGCGCAACGGGTGGGGCTTCGCCGCGACGACGGCGCTGCGCGAGTTCTTCACCTCCGGCGATGAGGAGGAGATCGAGGCAGTAGCGTTTGACGACGCCGCGCTGGCCTCCATCCGTCTGCTGGCGATTGGTGACCAGGATCGGTTCCCGCACCGCCGTGTGGTGATCTCCGCGGACGTGGACGCCGAGGAGGCCGACGACATGGGGGACTCCGTCGTGCGGGTGTCTGGGCCGGTGGCGTTGGAGGACGTTGCCGCGATCCATATCGACCTGGCGGAGGCGGAAGCGGCGACGGCGAAGGCCATCGAACACATCGACGCCGCAGACCTCGGGGACGAGGACGCGGAGCTGGCTGTCGGGGACGCGCAGGACAATTACCTGGCGTTTTACGACGTCAGCGAGCTACCGTTCCTCGTCGAGCTGCTTTAGATCCCACTCGTTGTTGGAGCGCAGCGCGCTGAGTAGGCGTCGCACGGCGGCGACGCGGCGCGACAGCGCCCCTCCCTCGAAGGCGTCCCAGGCGCACTCCGGGTCCGTGGGCGGGCCGGCGTGCGTGCAGCCGCGCGGGCAATCCTGGGCTGCCTCGGCGAGCTCGGGGAAGACGTCGATGACTTGGTCGGGGGAGACGTGCGCCAGGCCGAACGAGCGGATGCCCGGTGTGTCGATGATCCAGCCGCCGCCCGGAAGCTCGAGCGCCACGGACTGCGTTGAGGTGTGGCGGCCTTTGCCCACGCCGGAGACGTCGCCGGTTTCGCGTTGCGCGTCCGGGACGAGGCGGTTGACCAGCGTCGACTTGCCCACGCCGGAGTGGCCGACGCAGGCCGATACGTGGTCGTTGAGGCGTTGTGTGAGTTGGTCGAGGGGGTCGTCGATACCTACGGTGAGGACTTCGACGTTGAGGTCCTCGATTTCCGCAATGAACTCGTCGGGGCGCGCGAGGTCCGTTTTTGTCATGCAGACAATGGGGCGCACGCCGCCGACGAACGCGGCGATGAGCGCGCGCTCCACAAGCCCGGTGCGTGGCGGCGGGTCGGCGGCGGCGACCACGATGAGCAACAGCTCCGCGTTGGCGACGACGACACGCTCGAAGGGGTCGGTGTCGTCCGCGGTGCGGCGCAGGACCGAGGTGCGGTCGGCGCGCAGCACGATGCGGGCGAGCGTGTCCTTGCGCCCGCTGGTATCACCCACGACGCTGACTCGGTCGCCGACCTCGATGCTGGTGCGCTTCAGGTGGCGCGCTCGCATGCAGGCAACCAGCGTGCCGTTATCCAGCATGACACCCCAGCGCCCCCTATCCTTCGTGACCACCATCCCGGTGAGCGCATCCTCGTAGGAGGGGCGGTCCTTGGTGCGGGGGCGTGAGCCGCGCCCGGGGCGGACGCGGACGTCGGATTCGTCGTAATCGCTGAACTTGCGGCGTGCCATGGGGTTCTTTCTATGCTTCTTCGTGCTGGAGCGCGGTGTGCCACATCGCGGGGAAGTCGGGCAGGGTCTTTGCCGTCGTTGCGATGTTTTCCACCTGCACACCCGGGGTGGTCAGGCCGATGATGGCGCCGGCGGTGGCCATGCGGTGGTCGTCGTAGGAGTGCCACGTGCCGCCGTGGAGGGGCTGTGGGTGGATACGGAGGCCGTCGTCAAGCTCTTTGCAAGCGCCGCCAAGCCTGTTGATTTCGGTGGTGAGCGCCGCCAGCCGGTCCGTTTCATGCCCGCGCAGGTGCGCGATGCCGGTCAGCTCCGATGGGGTCGCCGCCTGCGTGGCCAGCGCCGCGACGGTCGGGGTGAGCTCGCCGATGTCTTCCATGTCCAAGCTGATGCCCTGCAGGGTGCCCGGGGTCGGGCCCTGCACGCGCAGTGAGTTGCCGGATAGTTCGACCTCGCAGCCCATTTGTGCCAGGATGTCGCGGATTACGTCGCCCGCCTGCGTCGTCTGCGTTGGCCAGTGCTCGATGCGCACTTCGCCACCGGTGATGGCCGCGGCGGCCAAAAACGGCGTCGCGTTCGACAGGTCCGGCTCAATCTCCCAGCGCCTCCCGCGGATCTCCTGCGGGGCAACGTGCCAGGTCGCGTCCTCGCACTGCGTCTCGACGCCGGCTTCGCGCAGCATTGCCACCGTCATATCAATATGCGGCATGGACGGCAGCGAGTCGCCCGTGTGGGTGATGGTGACGCCTTGCTCGAAGCGCGCCGCGGCAAGCAGCAGTCCGGAGACGAACTGGGAAGACCCGGAGGCGTCAATGCTGACGTCCCCGCCTGCGACAGTGCCGGTGCCGTGGACAGTGAAGGGGAGGCGCTCCCCGTCGATATCGGCGCCGAGCTGGCGCAGCGCATCCAGGATGGTGCCCATCGGCCGGGTGCGAGCGTGCGGGTCGCCGTCGAAGCGGGTGGTGCCGTGCGCGAACGCCGCCACTGGTGGCACGAAGCGCATCACGGTGCCTGCCAGGCCGCAGTTGATGTCGCCGCCGCGCAGCGGTGCTGGCTGGACGTGGACGGTGTCGCCGTCGTGGGTGAACTGTACGCCGAGGGCAGCCAGGGCCGCCTCCATGAGGTCGGTGTCGCGGGAGCGCAGCGCCCCGACCAGCGTCGACGGGCCAGAGGCCAGCGCCGCGAGAACATAGGCGCGGTTCGTCATCGATTTCGACCCCGGCAGCGCGAGTGTGGCGCGGACGGGGTCGGCAATGGAGGGGGCTGGCCACAAGTCAGTCATGACGTACATCATAATGGAGGAATGTGTGGCCGTTTCGTTTTGTTTAGCACCGGCGAGCAACTCCTCGGATTCGTCGGCTCTCTCCCAGGCGTGCGCGACGTTGTAGCGCCCGACGGCACGCCACCCGCCCGCTACAACGTCGCGCCGACGCACCAAGTACCCATCGTGCGCTTCCACGAACACGAGGCGCTCGTCCAAGCCGCGCGCTGGGGCCTTCTCCCGAGCTGGAAGCGCGACGACTCCGGCCCGCCACTGTTCAACGCGCGCGGGGAGACCGTCGCGGTAAAGCCGTCGTTCCGTAGCGCAATGCGCTCGCAGCGCGGCATCATGCTTCTCGACGGCTACTACGAATGGCACGAAAAACAGCCCTACTACGTCACCCCGGAGTCCGGGATGCTCGTCGCCGCCGCACTGTGGGACACCGGCGCTAACCGGCTTTCGACGACCATGGTCACCACCGACGCCGCCGAACGTATCGCGTGGTTACACCACCGGCTCCCGCTGTTCCTCTTGCCTGAGGAAATCGAGCAGTGGACACAAGGCACAGCAGAAGAGGCTCAAGAGCTCATCTCTCCCTCGCGCGTGGCACCGCAGCTGCAGTGGCATGCGGTTGGGCGCGAGGTGGGCAACGTCCGAAACGATTCGCCCGAGCTCATCCAACCGATCTAGGCGCCGATCGGCGCGAACTTCCCGGACGTCAGTTTCGCCAGGTCACCCGGGGCCAGTTGCACGGATAGCCCCCGCTGACCGGCGGAGACGGTGATGGCGTCGAGGGATTCGATGGTGGCGTCGAGAAGCACTGGGAGCCTCTTGAGCGTGCCCAGCGGCGAGATGCCACCCACGACATAGCCCGTGGCGTGCTCAGCCTGTGCGAGCTCCGCCATCGCAGCCTTCTTCCACCCCAGCGCCTTCGCTGCTGCCTTCAAACTCAGGTGCCCAGAGACCGGCACGCAGCACAGGGCGAGCTTCTTCGGGTCCTGCACATTCGACACCACCAGCGTCTTGAGCACCGTCGTAGGATCAAGCCCCAGCTCATGGGCCGAATGCTCACCGAAATTATCCTGGCTCGCGGCGTACTCCAACACCTTATGAGGAGTCTTCGCCACAACTTTCAAAGCGCGAGTTCGTTGCATACAGACGATGCTACGTCGCGCGCCCGGCTGGCTACAATGGCCCCTATGGCCGAAACAGACCTCAAAACACGCTTTACTGAGGAAGCGATGCCACTGCTAGACCAGCTCTACGGCGGCGCGCTGCGGATGACCCGCAACCCCCAAGACGCCGAAGACCTCGTGCAAGAGACCTTCTTGAAGGCGTACAACGCATTCGACAGCTTCAAACCAGGCACTAACCTGAAGGCGTGGATGTACCGAATCATGACGAACACGTACATCAACTCCTACAGGAAGAAGAAGCGCCGACCACTGGAAACCTCGGCCGAGGACGTGACCGACCATCAGCTGTACACCACAAGCTCGCACGACTCGACCGGCCTCGAATCAGCGGAGGTTGAGGCGCTCAAGGCGATGCCGAACTCGCGGATCAGCGAAGCGCTCAACGCGCTGAATGAGGACTACCGCATGGTGGTCTACTACGCGGACGTCGAAGGCATGGCGTACAAGGAAATCGCCGAAGTGATGGACATTCCACTGGGGACCGTCATGAGCCGACTGCACCGTGGAAGAAAACAACTGCGCGAGATGTTGAAAGACGTGGCACATGAACAGGGCATCGGGCTCGACCATGCGGATATGGCGGAGTTGAAGCAGCAGAAGGTGGAGGAGAAGTAATGGCAACAGAACATAACCACGCAAGTGAAGCTGACTGCCGCGGCATGCACCAGCTGCTGTGCGAGCTGTTCCAGCCGGACACGCCACCCGAGCGCGTGGCCGCCATCCGAAAAGAATTAGCGAGCTGCCCTGACTGCCTCCGCCAGCTTGAATCGGAGGAAGCGATCCGTGGCCTTGTGCGCGACTGCTGCGGGCAGGCCCACGCGCCACGGGTATTGAGGGAGCGGATTATCACCTCAATTTCCTACACAGAGGTGCGTATTCAGCGGCGTTAAATGCCGCGTGTTGGCGTTGTTTGCCGGGCCCGAACCAGTACAAGCATCATGCTGGTTCGGGCCTTTCATACTTTCGACCCAACC